>NZ_JBHUOX010000018.1:0-111239 GCF_042686245.1 Pontibacter toksunensis
GCACTCTCTCGCCGTAGGAACCATAGATGAAGGTCTTGGAAAAGCCAGCAGGAGAGAACTCAGGCGAGGTTATATCCGACCAGTGCACACCCATATTCGGAACAGCAAACGGCTCAGGGCCGAAGGTGTATATAGACGGGAACACTCCCCTTTCGACCAGCTTGTAGGCTCCTTCATCAATGCCTGGCCCTATCTGCTTGACCTGGGCCTCTGTGATTTTAAAGAAGTGGAAGTCGAAGTGAGGAACAGTATAGACCTCTTCCGGGGCATGCCCCATCGGGTTCCAGTCTAACATAATTGATTTGATTCCTGTAGCGTGCGCCTGTCCCGGCAGCTCAAGAAAAAACATTCCCATCTCTTCCGGCAAGTCTTGCAGTACCTCCTCGGACATCTCCACACCAATGGCTGAAGGCTTGCCGTTGACCATTTCTACCCAGGTACGGGCAGTGCCCCCCAACAGGGAGGTTGCAGGCCCGTAATGGACAACTGTTCTTGGCTTCTCTGGCTGTATAAAATCTTCGAGTTCGCACCCCGACATCGCCAGGAGACAAAGCAGCAGAAATGTCCCTAACAGCCTACGGCTGTAATTCTTCAAGTTAATCATAGTGTTTATGTCTAAATGTTTAATAATAGGAATATAGCCAGCTGTAAGGGATCTGCAGCAGGAGTAATAAGAGCAGACTGAAGGATAAATTTATTTAGTATAATTTAAAATGCAAATAATTATACTAAATTTTAGATGAGCTTCACTAATATCTCTCTGGAGTTAAGGCACCCATAATAACCTAAAGTTGGCTTTCCAGCAGCGTTTTTTTTAATCTACTTTCTTATTCGAAGGGTCTGCTCCTCTTATTCATCCGGAATGGCACCCTGCTTAGAAGCCGCTTCTATTCTACATGAACTGTGTTATACCACCAAGGGCTTCCATGGTTTGAAATTGGAGGGCAGAGTCGTTATTGAAGTGGCTTCTTGTTGCTAGCGACGTTACTCCTATAACTGTTTTTCTGCTGGTTAGGCGGAAGTAGATGAAGGTTTGAGTCATAAAGAAGTAAATGACAGAATAGCAAGATCTGCACATTTTAATGCGGCCATCTTTGTTACATTTGGTAAATAAAAAAAGATTATGCTTGACGCAGCCTTAGCCTATATCAACAACCACCTGGAAGAAAATATTACGCTGGATAAACTCGCCAGCGTAACCGGGTACTCGCCGTACTACCTGCACCGAAAGCTAAAGGAGGAGTTGCAGGAGCCGGTAGGTAACTTTATCATCAAGCAGCGTGTGCAATCAGCAGCGTATCTCCTCCACTTTACTGAGTTATCCGTAACCGACATCAGGCTACTGGTGGGCTATGACAATGATAGTGCCTTCAGCAGGGTCTTTAAGAAAGTAAAAGGTATAAGCCCAAGGGAGTTTAGAAAGAAACAGTTGCTAAATGCCTCTAGTGTAACTACTGACCGATACATCTCCCTGAAGTGCGAAATTGTCAGGTTGCCTAAGCAACAGGCGGTGCTCTTTCCCTGTATTGGAAACTATTTTTCCAGGGATATCTTCAGAGTATGGGAAAAAGTTGGGTGCTTCCTTCAGGAACAGAACCTATCACCAGAGAACTTTACTTTTTATAGTGTTTTCCACGACTGCCAGAATGTTAATCCTGATAGTGTATGCCGTTATGATGCGGCCATTGTTAGTAAAAACACGGCTGCTTTATCCGTTAGCAAGAACTTTGTTGCGGAACTTCCAGGTGGCAAGTTTGCCAGGTATAAGTTTTGTTGCCCTGTAGCCGAGTATGAGCAAGTAACCAGGGTCATAAATGAACATCTTTTCTGCGAGATGAAACTGAAGCATCGGGATAGTGTTTCCTATTTCCAATATTATACTTTACCCACTCCGGCATCGCTTGATAACCTGTTCATAGAATGGTACCTGCCCGTGCATTGAAGTATTCCATCCATAGTGAACCACCAGTGAAGCTGTTTCCAGTGGCAACTGCATGTGTGCAGTTGCTGATTTCCGTATAAGCCTCTGCTTTACATGAAGCATGAGACAACCTGCCCCTTCAAAAGGCCTCCAACTACAAAGGAGGCCTTTTCCTTTCAAAGCCTTCGTTCGTTGCACTAGGTGCTGTTGCTTCTATGACAATAGGCTTTCTTACAAGCATCTCTTCCAAGCCACTTTTGATTTAGTAAGCCTGGTATAAGACAGCTTTGGGAGTTTGCTGCATAGCAATATCTGCACATTTTATCTGATTTAGACCCTCGATATTTGCATCAACAAGGGTGAACAAAGAGCGCTAAAAATTTGCCTGTTGATTGAATTTCTAAATAGTTATCAAAATCAAAGTCTAAATAAATAATGGAAAAGAGAATTATCAGCTGCCTGTGCATCATAGGATTTGCAGGGTTATTGTTTGCTTTTGGAGACCTCCTGATTCCACAGGAGAACCTGATTTTTGAAGCGGCCACACGTCCGGAAGATTTTTCAAAACTGGTCACCTCTCCGGAGTACGCTGTCTGGGCCCTGCGGGGCTTTGTGGGTGTAATCATGGAGATGATAGGCACCGTTGGTTTGTACCTGTACTTGCAAAAGAGCAAAGCGGAGCGCCTGGCCTTCTATGGTCTGCTGCTGACATTGACTCACCACATATTAGGTGTAGGAGTATTCGCTGTAGCTTATTTTCTTTTTCCTGCAGTCGGAGAACTATTCCTGATGGGCCATACGGAAGCCATTAGGTATGCAACGATGGGCGGTGCCTTACAGAACTTTATGGGAGTATCGCTTATAAGCACCTTGCTTGGCCTGGGGATGATGGCTGTTGCGGTCTGGAGATCAGGTATGCTGCCCAAATGGTCGGGATGGCTTGTGTTCCTGGGCTTTGCTTTTATCCCTTTCCCGGGAGCCGCCTTACAGTTTATGACGAACATACTATGGGGTGCTGCCTATTTCTGGATGGCTTATTCAGTTTACAGAAACCATCATGAAATATTAGCGCCTCATGAACCAGCCCCTAGGCAACTGGTGTCTTAAGAACGAAGCAGAAGCGATATGTGTGACATCAGAGACAAACTTCACGAACTGTCTAAAGGCTTTCACGAACCTGTTTCTTGGTTTGTGTACGTCTTCCTTGGGATGAAGAACAACCGACAATCAGGAATACGTTCGTAACTTAAAAACATCAAGTCTTACCTCCCGCTTTACTTAATAGAGCTTATAAGCTAAACAATAAAGGCTCCTCATAATGGGGAGCCTTCACTGTTCTATAACGAAGGTTATGTTCACCAGGACCGCCTGTAGAGCAAGCTAATGTTTAGCACATGGCCTGTAGTAATATGCAAGGTACTTCATCATCAGCCGAAACGAGCTTAGTAAACATTGTGAACCTTGGTGTAACTAATTAACCCGCCATAAGCAATATGCTGTGTTAACTGTAGACTTTTTTTCCTATTATGAATAAATAATCACCGAAGTCGTTTTCGTAAGAATTGATAATTTTATCAATTTTATCGCTGTCAATGTCTTCTCGTAGTTCGGCTAATCCTTTTTCAACTTCACCGCGATTTGCTAAAGATAAAAAAGATGATATTCCTTGTCTTATCTCCTTATCAAAATACAGTTCTGGACTGTGCTTGCCACAATAAAGGAATTTGTCTTCCAGGTCAGGTAGAACAAAATACTTTTCGGTATTAGTGATTTCAAAACCGCTTTGAAGCATTGCGGATTTAACTGTTTCATACGAAGGCATCTGAAGGATAGAGTCGCTGAGCATTTGTGGAAAATAATGGCATAACCAATAACCTTTCATTTGCTTTGGTGTCGAGGTGAAAATCACAACATTTCCATTCACTTTCAAAACTCGATTTAATTCTGAAAAGCCTTGCTTTAGGTTATCCCAATGATGAATGGTTAGCGAAGCGATAATGCCATCAACTAAATTGTTCGATATGCCTGTGTTTTCTACAGTCCCAAGCCTCCAATCAATTTCTTTATTTTTTTCTCTAGCCCTTCCTAGCATTTCAGTTGATGGGTCAATTCCGATAAACTGGAACCCTCTTTTCTGAAGCTCATTTGTATAATTGCCTGTCCCGCATCCAATGTCCAGATTGAGTTTATCTTTTTTTGGTTCTAAGTGATGAAGAAATCTGCTTGTTAAATACTTATCAGCTTTCCGAGTCTGATTGTAGTTTATTCCAATATTGTCGTATTTAACTTCCATTTTAAAAAAAGTTTTGTTTGCAGGTAACTGCTAGGCTAAAGGGTATTTTAATGCTTTATAGCTACTGTGGGCAAAAATTGTTTTTTACAAAATAATCAGATATAAATCTCTCCATTTATTACTACTCATAGCAAAGGTAAAATAAATAGGATTGCTCCTATCACGAAGAGAAAAGTCAATAAATGAATCAAGGAGTGGTTAAAATTTAGAAATATAAATTGCTCAATTGCTCTGCCTACCCAAAATAAAGAACAACCTACCAAAGTTACTTTTCCAAGCCCTGTTGAATAAAGGTCTTTTGTAAAAAAGAAGCAGATAAAAGTAAAGAAAAGGAAGATATAAATCAGGCGTAAATTGAAAATTTGAATAATGGCCTTATTTTGCTTACTTACCTTTTCTAAATCTGTGTCCCATTCAAAGAGCCTCCAAAAGAACATATGAAAGATGGCAAACCCTAAGCTGTGAAGTCCACACAAATATATAATAAGGTCTTTATCCATTTTATCTTTTCACAACTTCTGCCAACGTTACTCGTGCAGCGTAAGCCCGTAGCGTAGCAAGGGTTAAAGCTGCACCTTGTTGGCAAGAGTAATTTTACTTCTTTCTTTCATCTATCAAACTTAACAGGAGGTAATTCATTGGGATAAAAGCTCCTGCTAAGATGATTATCATAAACCCAAATGCTAATTCCCATCTGAGTATTTCAACATAAGTGTAGACTTCTGCTGCCAGAAGAGCCAAGCTCAAAAATGAATACACCAGTATCTTCACATACTGCTTTCTTAATCTATAATAACTATAGGAAATAGTGGCTAGAACAGGCGGAATGGTAAAAGCTTCAACCCATCCTTCCATTGTGCTCTCTGGTCCCATTCCAAGCACAAGACCTACAAAGAGTATGAGTACAAACTGAACTATAACCAAGGTCACCATATGTGAGGCAACTACCAACACTTTCTGGACAAAACTGTGGTGACTTTGATTCTCAGTTTCTATCATTCCCTTTTCTATAACTTCTTATTTTTGCCAACTAAGGTATAAACGGAAGTCTATTCGGCTTATCCGTCAAAATCGACAGATAACCGGAATCGGGCTAACGAATATACTATATATACGCAGCAGTATAAAGGCCCCTGCTGAAAGTTTCCCCTCCCCGCGAAAGTACCTAAACTCGCCCCCTTCCAGGAAACTGCAAAGGCGGGTAAGTAGAAACAAACTATCCTTCCCATTTATCATGATTATCGTCTATGAAAAGGGCTTCTCCAGAGGAGAGATCTGCTGAGCGGTCATCCGGTGGTGGATCCGCTGCACCTGCGTTGCCTGGAACGGTCCTCCCCGGCTGGCCCTGAAACCCGCCTCGTTCAGTTTCCGGGCTATCTCCTTCCAGAGCATCTCCGCTTTGCCTGTCACCTGTCCCTCGCTGCTTGTGACATCCACTTTGGTGCTGCGCAGGAACTGGATGAGGGCCGCTGCCCGCTTGTTGTTCTCATTGACCCTGGCATTGTGCTGCAGTACCCGGGTGCCCTCAGCGGAGGCGGCACCCGTCTGGAAGGCCTTTGAGGGCTTGCGCCACTCTCCTGTCTGCTTTATCTTCTCATCCAGCGCCGCTTTCGTCCGTAGGCCGATCAGCTCCCGCTCGTGGTCGGCGGTGGCTATGAACAGCGTGAGGGTGAATTTGTCCAGGTTCAGTACATCCTGCAGCATTTGTTTGTCCAGGCTTAAGTCTGCCACCAGTTGCTTTAGGTGCCGGTTTTCCTCCTCCAGTTGCCGCAGTTTCCTGAGCTCTGACACTCCTAAACCACCGTATTTCTTCTTGCAGTTGTTGAAGGTGGACTCTGATATGCCCATCTTCCGGCAGACCTCCGCTACAGAAACGCCTGTCTCTGACTGCTTGATGGCGAAGATGATCTGCGCCTCGGTAAATTTTGATTTCTTCATGGCAATTCGCTTTTGGTTCTATACGATTATTGCCCGTTTTCTCTACTTTACAACAGTCCGGTTTCTCGGGGGGAGGTCAGTATTTTATTCTCTAAATTAGCTGCGAATTCAGAAATCAAGTTCAATACTATTTCTGGTGGATAGCTACTCCTTTCAATCCAAGTATGAATGCTACCTACATAAGTCATTCCTAAATAATCAGCACTTTTTTGAAATGGCACAAAAAAGCCTTCAATCTCTTTATCATCTGAACCACAGGAAATTGCTGCCATATACTTTCCTCTTAGTTTTCTACTGGTCTCCTTTTCTATTTTCAAGCAATCTGTAATTCTATCAAAAAAGGCTTTCATTAAGCCACTCATTGAATACCAATAAACCGGCGTAATAAAAATTATTAAATCATATTCCACAATTTGGCGCATCAACATTAAAAAATCGTCATGCTTGTTTTTGTGCTCATAGTTATAATGATTGATTGTATGGAGGTTTAAGTCTAGCAAGTCACACCTCACTCCTTCCCTAAGAATCTTAACGATTTTACATGTATTCCCTTTACTCCTTGAGCTTCCTTGAATTATTATCCTTCTCATTTTGTCTTATTTTTGCTCTGTACATGTACCCTATTTGGCAGGAATTTTTTATCCTTCCTGTATTCTTAGAAATGCTTTGCAAAGTTTATCTTCATAATGCCTTGATTCTCTGTCACATCAGAGAGCCTGTTTCGATTAGTATTATAAATTATATGCATAAAGGACAGTGGTTTAAACTGCCACGACATCCTTAAATTGACAGTACTGCGCGCCAGAAAACTGTTGTACTGGTATAAAGAAACTAATTGAACATTCGGGTTCAAGGCTAGTCTTAGGGAGGATGTAAGCAGGTAAGAGTCAGTATGGCCTGTTTGCGTTTTGCCAAGATTCTTAATGGAATTAAACTCTACCCGATTTGTGAAAAAAATATTTGGTATCGGTGCATAATTAACATCAGCGCTTAGTGAAACAAGGGAGCCATTGAAGTACCCTCCAACTTCTGCATTCGTCGCGACGGAAAACTTCCTGGAGAGATCGGTGTTAAACATCAGCCTGTACCTGTTATAGGTATAACTGCCCGGGCTTATGGGGGTCCCTAACACGTGGAACTCAGTATCCAGGTGCTGCCAGTTATACTGGTAGCGCAAACTTAAAACGCTTCCACTGCTCATGATCAAAAATACAGGAAACAGGTTTAAAGCACCTTCCTGCAACTTCAAATCGGACGCCTGTTGGGCCAGATCCAACAGGATACCGGGCTGGTAGGAGCGTACAAATTCAGGTTTCCAGGATGGCCGGAAAATTGGAATAAATCCCAAGTTGTGGGCAAGCAGGTTTTCCCTGGATATGAACCCCATCTCCGGATTGTACTTTTCTGAAATCAGGGTGTGGTTGGTGTAGAAATACGCCTTGTTGGTTGCATGCTGTAGATTTATATTGGAACCGGAGCCTATCGTATATTTGCCATCTTCATGATCAAAAGAACTACTCCACATGTGGTTTAAGCTCCACCTTTCTCCGAATCTATGTACCCCATTTACAGTAGCCACGGTGTTATGGCTGTTTCCGGACTCGTATTTATTGGCTAGCATCACCCCAAAGTGGTTCGCTTTCCCATAATTTTTAATGTACCGCATCACACTGAAATGAGCTTTGGACGTCTCTTCCGTATCATCCTGAAGGGCATACAACATTCCTATACTTCTGGAAACCTGCCTGTCTGTATATCTTGCTCCTAGCAGCAGGGGGATAGGGTTCCCGAAGGCATCTAGGCCAATTCGTCTGCTGAAAAAGGGCTGCAGGTTAGCAGGGTCCCCGGTAACAAACAAACCGGAGTTCTCTAAGAAGAATTGCCGTCTTTCAGGGAAGTAAACAGAGAACCTTGTCAGGTTAATGACTTGCCGGTCTACATCGGCCTGTGCAAAATCAGTATTTACCGTCAAGTCAAGGGTGGAGTGCTCCGTAATACCCCACTTGAGGTCACCTCCTACCTTGGTAGCAAGCTGCACTTTACCATTTTGTTCACCTCCCGAAGCTTGTGCCTTTTGGACAACATAAGGGTTGAGACGTATGTTTCTGCCTGCAGGTGGAAGGTCAATGCCTTTCAGGGCAGCAACATACGTCATACGGTAGGTGCCCAGGGATCTGGGAAAACCCGGGAATGCAGACGTTTCGTTGCTTCTTCTATGCACACGGATAAAGTTGATCCCCCACGACACACTATCGGCATGTTGTGCTGCATCCTTGGGATACCGGATAGTGGAAAGAGGTACGGCAATTTCTACATACCACCCTGCGTCTGTAATGGAGGTCTTCGAGTACCACAAGGCATCCCAATCCAGATCTATGATGGCATCATCGAATACCTGCAGGTCTCTTTGAGTTCCATAGGGCGTCACCTGGAAGGCAACGGCATTTCTGCGGGTGTTGAAAGGGTCAAGCGTAAAGCCAAAGAGATCATTATTTTCAAAGCTAAAGTCCCTGGTAAGATTGGGGGTACGCAGTCCTTCTACTCCAACCGTATCTTTACAGTAGGCCCCTATGTATAGGTAGGTATCATCAAACAGTACTCTTACTTCCGTATCAAAATTAGCCGACTCTCCCTGGAGTGGCTCCACCTGTTTGAAGCCCCTAATAACCTTGGCGTCTTTCCATGCTGTTTCATTTAAGGTGCCATCTATAACAAGCGGGACGGTTACCCTTGATGAATAGATTTCCTTTAGTTTTACCGGTGGTTCAAATGTATGCTGACTGAAAGAGACCCGGGGATTCAGAAACTCAAGCAAAAGCACGAAACGAATAATATGTTTTATGGTATTCATCTTCCTAAGGTATCTTAGGCGGAACACCTATCAAATAGGGGCGAATTTATTCCTATAGAGATAAAATTGTAACCATGCTTCTTTACGAAGCCTGTCTGCTTTTATCATAAGCTTCACCCCAACTACTCAAAGCGGAGATCACCGGAGCCAGGGTTCTGCCCAGGTCAGTCAGGAAATATTCAACTTTCGGGGGGACTACTTCGAAAACTTTTTTTGCTATGATCCCATCCTCTTCCAGTTCCCTGAGCTGTTGCGATAAAACCCGCCTGGTAGCTTCCGGCAATTCCACGCTAAAATCCCTGGGTCTTTTCGTGCCTCTAAACAAACTGCTGATTATAGCGGGCTTCCATTTACCTGATAATACATTCAATGTGACTTCCATCGGGCAGTCCTCCTTAAGTGGAATTTTTCTATGGTAAGAGCTCATCGGATTGTTCAGTATAAAAGCTGTATTTGATAATTAAACATTCAGACAATGTGAGAAAAAGTTTCCAGTTCTACTGGCATAAAATGCTGATGAATAGGTTCCTATATGGCTAATAGCTTTGGTAGTACTATCATAGGTAATTCTGTAAAAGTAATGATGTAACGAAAATGACCGCAGTAGCGGTAGAAGGATTGCGACCAGTTTTTACCCTCATGAACAGGTCATGCTACTACTGCGGCAGCGTGAATATAGTCAAAAACGGGAGAACCTACTACGGCAAAGCTAGAGGCAAGTGCAAGGACTGCTCGAGGCAGTTTGTCTTTGAGCGGCACAACCAGAATCTGAGTCGGGAGCAGCATGTGAAGTAGCATTAATTTGAACTTGAATACAGAATAATTGAAGTCAGTTTAGGAAGAGCCGCCCATACAGCAGCTCTTCCTTTCAATATGCATGTAACGTTCCGTGCTCTAATTAAGAAAAATTAATATTTAGGGTCTGGAGGCCTCTGTTGCTGCACAGTTAGCACATTTATGTGTACCCTTTGCAGGTTAATGAATTGCCCTACCTTTGCATCCTCATTTGAAAAACAAGGGGAAGGAACAAACGGCAAGGGTGGTTACTAGGAGCTATGAAGTATGTATTGATTTTATCTGTAGAAATAGAATTGGTGCTTTGCCCGATCAGCCTGTAGACAAGCTAACTATAGACTTTTCCAGTGCCACTTTTTTGCAACCATTTCATTTAGTGTCCTTAGCCTGTCTTATTGAAGAGTATCATCAGGAAGGAGCCGAGATAGAGTTCATATAGGGTGGAATGGCTTTGAACAGGTACCTACGCAACATTAAGTTCCTTAAGTATTGGACTATAGGTTTTGACAGGAACAGGTTTACACACGCGCATATCAGCACAACTCTCTGCCTTTGTAAGGTTAACAGTGAGATAATTGAGCGGAAATCCATCATCAGGTGCTGTTACAGTATTTCTAGAGGCTGTTCAATCAGAGTTGAAAGAGCTCCAGTTGATTTATCTGGCAGTAGCGGCTGTTGAACTTTGGTTTGAGCATGCGGATGTAGTGCTTCTCCCGGCGGAGCACCTCTTCCTTGTCCTGGTACTCTTGCAAGTAAATGACGGAATCATCAGAGCATTTATCTTTGTGCTTGACGACCCTCCAGAAGATGTTGCTCGTCTCTCCTATATAGACACAGGTGTCGGAGTCAAAAATCAGGTACAGGAAATAAGACCTATTCTCCTTCACATACCGCCAGCCCCTGTACTGATGCAGCACCTCTCGCCTTCTATACTACCGAAATTCACGTAATGCAACCATCTACCTTTTACATTTGCTTTATCTGTAAACGAATTCCCAGTGGATGTTCAACAAATATGCTACTACAGCTTTCAAGATATTGAATATTTCAGACCTGTTACACTACTATTCGATGCTTGGAAAGAAGCCTTGGATTAAGGCGAAGTCCAACTGTTCGCTTACTGTTCCGGCTGGTGATGCTATCCGGCGGCATGGCCCGTTTCCTCATCTACTATGTTATAGATGGTCTGCTTGCTGATGTTCATCAGGTCCTGAATCTGCCTGAGCGTATGCTGCTTGCTGTTGTAGAGCTGCACCACCAGCCTGCGCTTGTCTTTCCCCAGGCTGCGCGGCCGTCCTCCCTTGCGCCCACGCGCCCGGGCGGCAGCCAGCCCGGCTTCCGTCCGCTCCTTGATAAGGTTCCGCTCGAACTCGGCCAAAGCACCGAACATGTGGAACACCAGCTTGCCGGCAGGGGTGGAGGTGTCGATGGCCTCCTGCAGGCTCTTCAGGGCGATGCCGTTCGCCTCCAGGTACTGCGCCCAGCCTATCAGGTCCTGTAGGGAGCGGCCCAACCGGTCGAGGCGCCAGATCACCAGGGTGTCGCCCTGGCGCAGCTGCTCTTTGAGCCTGGTCAGGCCGGGGCGCTCGGAGCGGGTGCCGCTGATGGTGTCGCTGATGATTTTCTGGCACCCGGCCTGCTGCAGGGCGTCCTGCTGGAGGGCCAGGTTTTGTTCTACTGTCGAGACGCGGGCGTAGCCAATAAGCATGGGGGGTGAAGGTAAAAAGGTAAACAGTCGAATCCTCCCCTAAGGTAGTCAAAAAAGATAAAGAATCAAGGGTTATTTGGCGTTCATTAGTAGACCGGGTTTTTGGACTGTTTTGGGCCGGAAACGGGTAGGGTCGGTGGGCGAGGGAGGAGGAGTCCAGAAAACGAACGTTTTTTGGACTCTCGTTAAAGATGACTCGTCCTAAGATACGTTGACCGATTTGTTGTTAATCTTCCCTTATGCGGGCCATCCGTTTCGCTGCGAAGTGTCAGTTAACAGAAGAACCCCTCCTTGGTCGACTAGACTTTGCGCAGCGTAGCTACAAGTGACGAAGGCAACATGTCACCTGTAACAGAGAGGAAAAGGTAGAAATATGGAAAGGGTAATTTATGGAAGGGTCAAAGCTTGGATTAGCCATAGAGAAGAAAGGAACACGGTCATATGCCTGTTTCTCGTAAAGCGTATAAAAATCTCCTTAAACAGAATCAGCTCAGCGCACTGCTTTAGGAAATTGTGCCGCTGCGGGTAGCCTTTATCCGGACAGTAAAAGCTACCCATTTGTCTCCCTTTTGTAAAGCTTCACTTCCAGGTTCGCAAGGTGACCTGGACAAAGGTGGTTTTCCCTCAGACATGGCCGTGCTGAAGCTGATTTACCTCTCGTACCAGAACATCAGCAAAAAGTGGGTCATTCGCACAGTGGCACGGAAGACCCCGGGTGATGGCGCGGCCGTTGTTTTTGCGGAAATTGGCAATGGTGTTGTGGTCTGGGGCGAGCTGACCTAACAGCCACATCACTTCCAGACTGGCCCCTCCGCAGGGAGGCGCATCTCGGCGGCACGCGTGTATGAATTTCATAGCTGTAATGGGCTGGTAAACTATTGTTTAGCCCTTTAGCTTCATGAAAATTGCAAAACAGAGAAGGTATTAGGACAGTCTGACGGTATAGTATAAAAATCATTGCCACCCTCTGGAATATCAAAGCTTCTTATACTATACCATTACCCAGATATTTATTTGATTTCGTTTCCATCTTCATCAATAATTTTATAATCAATCTGCCCAACGTTGGGTTCTACAAAAAGACCCAGGTTGTGAATTGCATCCATAGTTTCAGACGCCAATTCTTCGCATTTAACATACATATAGTAATCGTAACCAAATCTCACTTCAATATCTCTGTCAACAAGAAGCATCCATATCGTTTCCCTTAACATTAACCTGGTAAATTTTTCAATTTGAGACAGGCTTAGCTCATCTTTATTCTTAAGTATACTAATTTCATTTTCGAAATCGACAGTTAAATTCCTAAGTCTCCCGTCCTTTTTGTACCTATCAAAATCCTCCTTAGTATCGTACAGTTCAAGTGAATCAATTCTTAAGGACTTTCTATTTTTCTCTCTTAATATTAGCTGAATTGATTTAACATAAGCTGTTTCGATAGTTTCATATTCTTGGTAAGTAACATTATTGTATTGAGCCTTTCCGATGTCACTAATTGCCGTCCATTCAGAATCATCTAAATAATGTCCTTCCTCATTTCTTTTAGTAGGGTTAAATTTTGTGATTCTGTAACTTACCATTCTATAAATTTTGGCTAACTGGTAGTGTATAGTGCTTGCGTTATTCTATTTTTCAAACCTACTGGAATGTTTACCCATTCTGTTTCTTCAGATAAAACAAGCTCACAGTAACAATCCTCTTTTGCAACATTCACTATATGTTTATACCATTTCCAATAGCTCCATACCCTTGGCTTTGGCGAGTACAGAGTTTCTCTTTCAGAATCCCAATGCACCTCAGTTGCTGTTCTATAGATTAAAGGGAGTTTTGTCCGCTTTGGTTTTATATGCAGTTTACCAGCGTCATCAATTTCAATCTTGATGATTTTGTCTTTTACTACTTGCGTATCCATCTTAACTCGTTCTCTTTAGATTTAAGATAATATTCACAAGCCCCTGATTCATTATTAAACTCTACTATAGAATGCTTTTCGCCTCTTTCTTTAAAATAGACTTCCCAGACAGCTATATACTTGCCCTTTTTAATGGTCATAGACAATTTTTCATTGTCATCTGTGCTTCCATAAAGTCCATGCAAATAAATCTCATTGTCACCAACTCCTAGTTTCTTTAATTCTGAATACAAGTCTGGTAAATTCATGATGGTAACGATTAGTACATAAAGCGAGCAAGGCGTAGCCGCAGCTTGGCTCATGTGCAGGGTTAGGTGTAGGGCTTTTTATTTTAATCTTATTTCGATAGTTCTCTTATTGGTATCAATGTCAATCCAGTGCGTAGATTCTTCACCTGGTATAGTATCAATCAAGTCTTCTCCTTTATTAAAGTGTAACAATGATTTTTTTCCAAACTTGATTGTCATTAAATACTCATCTTGTCCGTCTCTACCTATCCAAGCACTTGTTTCTATTCTATGTGTCTTCTTTAACTCTGCTTCAGTTATTGGTTCGCACAACACTCCATCACACCAGAATCCCATTATATCTGCCCTGTCGCTGTTTCTGAATGTCCGCCCTAGATGATACTCCAAATGGTTACAAAAGCCTTCATTGAAAGGAGTGTCCAAATTTTTTTTCATTTATAATTGAGCTTGCACCTAGCGGCATTGTGCTATAATATGGGGGAGGCGAAGCCAAAGCTTGACTTATGTACATTGTTACCTGCTGGCATTTTTAAGTTTTTCGTTCAATATATGCTTTATAACTCCTTTGCCTATTATTACGGGACCTTCCCTAAACTCAAATTCCATCCCTTCAGCTAATAACCCTGCAAAATAATCAACTGCTATTATTTTAATTTCAGCATCAACCACGTCACCTGGAAACACAATTTCTTTGTCAATGAAGATTTGCTGACCTGACGTCTGCATTTCGTCAAAGCCAAACTTTATCCCAGGTCTATACCCTGATTTTGCAGGTGTTTTTCTTCCGCCCTCTTCTGTTGTTCTATATTTGAGCGTGGCAACAAAATCAGCCTGCTCTATGGCAAATTTTTCTACTGTCATTTCTTATACTTTTGCTGACGTTACTCGTGCAGCCGATGGGCTGGCGTAGCCGAGCCTTAGTGCTGCACATTGTTAGGCGGTTTCAATGTTTGTATATCTCTGCTGAAAGTGAACCTATATAGGTTTTAGTGGCTTGCTTCAAGCAATTCTGTCTGTATTTGTTGCCCTCAGCGATATAGCTCACTTCCTGCTTTCCTTCTGATGTAATAAGAGTTAGTGTATTGAAGAAATAATGTTCAGGTTTGATGTTGGATTTGCAAGTGGAAGAGAATATTTCACTTCTGTCGTTTATCAACTCTTCATATAAAGCGATATTCCTAAACTCCTCTACTTTATTGAAACAACATCTGATTCTTTTCAGATAGTATTTTTGACCTTGCTTCCAGATGAGGCGTGTGTCTGTACCGTTATCCTCGCAACCACAATGCATACTCTCCTTTGGCCGAATAATACCAACACTACCAGACTTAAATATTATAACATGCTCAACGCCTTTATCAGCTATAAGTGAATCAGCATAAGCTTCTGATAAACTATCCAAGTCAAAGTAAACCACACGCAAAGACCTTTCTATTTTCTCCAAGTCTTCATCAACTCCTTGTGACTGCGCATAGCTGATGGGCAAAAGGAGTATAAGTAGAAATAGTATTGCTTTCATTTTAAGATAAATATCACCTAACGGTGTTCGTGCAGCCGAAGCCCGTAACGCAGTAAGGGTTAAGGCTGCGCTGGGTTATGCAACAGTTTTATTTGACCAGCTCTTTTTGAAGCAGTGCCCGCAGCTCCTCAGCTGTAGGATCGAGGGCAACAATGACCCCTTTCTTATTCACCAGCACAGTGCCACCGCCACCAGCATAGTCGTACCTCTGCCAAATGCCATTCTGGTCATTCAATTCAATTAGGTTCAGCCAGGGGTACTTATCTCTTTCCATCGCTTTTTTATACTTATCCGTATTTTTGAACTCCCTGGCAATGCCAATGACGGTGAATCCTTTGTCTTTGAACTCTTCATAAACAGGAATCATGCTCTTGCTGATTTTGATGCAGCTTCCACACCAGGAGCCCCAGAAATCAAGGAGCACATAATCATCCTTCATCACCTTGGAAAGCTTCACTACTTTCCCTTCCAAAGTAGGGGCAGAGAAGTCGAAGTATTTGCCCCCAACCTGTAGGCGCTCACGGCTTTCCATCTTATTGCGCACCAGCTCGGTATAAGGGTGCTGTGGATACAGTTTTGAAAAAACAGAGGCTCTTTGTGTGGCTAATTCTTTAGAATAATCTGGAATCGTCAGGAAGTCTGATACAAACTGGTAATAAGAGGCTAGGTTAGGATTGGAATCAATGTAATTATTGTCCCAATCACTTTGTTTTTTAGTAAACTTTTTCATCTCCATTCTAATGGAATCAGCTGCAGGACTTTCATATTCCCCCTTGTGGTACAGTGCTCTTAACTGTTTTGATAAAGGCTCTGTATAAGGAGTAACTTCTTTCTCAAGATGGGTATCGTAGCCCTGCCAGAAGTCCTGTAACTGCTTGTTTAATTCACCCCCTTCTATTTTGTTCTTCCCTCCCTCCATCATAGGGTAAAGCGTGAAGAGGATTTGTCCTTTCTCGGGAAAAAAATCGATGCGGCGCCACGTACCTTTTTCAAACTCATCTTCAAAGACCACCCTATAGACTTCAGGTGCAGAGACAGCGAAAGTATACTCGAAAGTGTTGTTTACGATAGGAATCACTACATGCTTAGCACGAACATCATCTGTCGCCTTATGCAGGAGTATGTTCTTACTGTCACTATTAATGATTGTTCCTTTGATAGTGCAGGTAATTGGCTTGGCATGAACTGTAGTTAGTACAGATACAAGCATTAACAGGAGAAGGGCTTTAAGATTTTGGTTCATAATTCCATATTTTGAGATGAACAGATTGATTTTTCACATCCTGATTGAATCAAAAGCTGCTCCAACAGAGTTAAATATAATTATTTCCTGCTTCTCTACAACTCGCAAAATTACGAGATGGACAGATTTTATTCATATAGGGAATTTTGTCTAACGGATTAGTGCAGCAGAAGCCCGAAGCGTAGCAAGGGTTAAAGCTGCACTGGGTTGTATGGCGTACTGCATTCGATTCCAGTATAATTGTCCTATACAAATATTAACAAGCTACTTTTTAAGTACCTAAAACTGTACCCCTATTTTTATGGGAAGAAAAGACGACTGTTGAGTAAACAAAATTCCTGATTGTATATAAGTCCTCGTTCTTCCAGTTAACCTATAACTTAATCCTGCCCCTAACTCAATAAGTGCCGTTCCTGTTCCATCTTCATACCGATTCCACGTGTTGCTGTAGCCTATCTTTGTGTTCAGCAGGGGGCTGAGTTTCTTCTTTAGCGGGGTGTACTCAAAATCTGAAAATAAGGAGATGCCGCTTTTATTTAAGATATTCAAATACCCTATTCCAACTCCTACCGTAAACTTTTCTTTGAATCTAATACTATTGACAAGGTTTACATCTAATCCGTTGTAGTCACCTTTTATATAATCTACTATCCAATCCGATTCTCGATTGATATTTTGGAACTTCAAGTAGCCAAACTCAATCTTACCTGAATGACTTACCTGAGCTAACCCTGTTGAGTAGGATGCAGCTGCTAATAATAAAGTAAGGATTAAATTTTTCATCTTATCAATTGAAGATTAAGTTTGATTAAAAATGCCAAATATGCCACACGGATTGGTGCAGCAGATGCCCGAAGCGTAGCAAGGGTAAGTGCTGCATTGGGTTGGGCTACTTTATTCTTTCTATCCTTTTTTTCCTGAGAAACTGAGTAAACAGAAACGATGCAGCTAAAATTAGCCAAAGCCAATAATCATATTTGAAAGCCCAATAGATGAATGGAGAGATTATAATTATCCATTCTATCAATAATTTTTCCCCTAGCCTTCTTTTATCAGGGATGATTAGCAAGAAGTCTAATGCAATCAATGCGACAATAAAAAGTAACCAGAATATCATTCCATAGCCAAAGATTGTGAATAGGCTACCAAAGACCCAAATTATTAATCGGTTACCTTCAAAATCAGGAGGTTTAGAAAAAGTCCAGAAGAAGGTATATATATAAGCTGCACCAATTATACCAACGATGTTTATCCAATTACTTAATATGATTCTCATTGGTATTTTCATGATTTAAATGCAGCCCAACGTTACTCGTGCAGCCGAAGCCTGTAGCGTAGCGAGGGTTAAGGCTGAACTTTGTTGGCGGAAGTTATTCTTTTACAATCATTAAGCTATCTATGAAGTCCTTTTCCATTCCTTTCTTCAAGGTATGGGTAATCCAGAGAGGGGCAAACAACATTAGTAAAAGAAATCCATTTATGGGTATCAATAAGTCAAGGGGTGCTGGAGCCATAGTATTGATGAGTAACAAGTTAATAAGTATAAGAGCCAATACTGGTAATATTCTTATCCAGAGGTAGCCGAACCAGATTGGTTTGATTTCATAAGCTATATTAGTTCCCGCTTCGCCTGTCTCTGTATAACTGCCTTTGATTAAGTATGGAGTCGGAAGTATGGTAGAATTTTTAGCTAATCTAAATTCAGATTCAGTAAATTCTCCAAAAAATGGTTTGCTGCTTAAATTCAAACCTGTGAATATAATTAAAGGAGAGCCTTTTAGTTCTGGGTCCCCAATTAATGTTATATCTCGTAGCCTTGAATAGAATTCTGTAGCTGTTAAACTTGATTTCATAAATTTAATTACCGCCAACGGTGTCGCACAGGCTACGGGTGAGGCGTTAGCCGAACATGAAGCCTGTGCAATGTTGTAAGAAGGGTTATTTTCCTTCAAAATAACCCTTTGAATTCAGAACCTAATATTTTACCTCCGCTTAGTAAAACAGTTACTGTTGCACCTGCTAACAGAAAAAACAAAGGGAGAAGACATATTAAAATATAGAGGATAAATCTACTCATTCTTCTGCCTCTATATTTCTTCACCAATTCAAAAATGTATTTCTTCTTTATGTATTTGCTGTATACAATAAAAACTATGATTACAAAAACAGATAATGTTGTTGTAATTAGGACTGTCTGGTTATATGAAAAGCTACCACTTAAAAACAGCTTTTTTACAACTACACTTACTGGAAGATAAAAACCGAAAAGTAAAAAGAAGTAGAAGACACTTATATATAATGTTATATTGAATTCCGCTGGGTCATTCTTCCTTTTATATTCTTCAAAAAGTTTAGCAAAATAGAAGTTCATATTATACTAAGCAGCCATTAACTTAATGAGTTTTATCCTAATTTTATTCTCATTTATACTTCCCATTCCTTACAACGTGCTGGGCTATAGGGTGGCGTAGCTGACCTATAGGTTTTGTTGACAATAGTTATTTTTTCTTCTTGCCCTTTTCATACTCCATTGACCTGACAAGTTTACCTGCTGTATTGAATTCTTCTACTTTCCCATCTACCTTTCCATCTACATAGGTTTCAACCAACCATACCTGTCCATTCTCATGGTATCTTGTTGACTTCCCATGGTCAACGTCATTCATGAAACTGCCTTCCCTTGCTACCTGACCTGTTTTGTAATAAAACTTGTATCCACCTTGCATCTTGCCATTTACAAGGTACAACTGCTCATGCAATTGACCATTTGGATAGTAGGTCTCAAATACTCCATTCTTCTCTCCATTAGCATACTCTTGCTTTGACTTAACCTGCCCGTTTTTATGATAGGAGACTTGAAGTCCGTCCAGCAAATCATTTTTATAGTTAAGTCTCCACTTAGCTTGAGAGGAATAAGCATAGTTTTCTATCCAAGTACCTTGCTTCAGTCCTGAGGAATCTGTCTGATTGTAAATTTGCTGACCAAAAGCTGTGAGCGAAAGAATCAAAAAGAGGAAAGTCAGTTTAAGTCTATTCATAATTACAATTTTTGTCAACGGAATCGGACATGAGGTGAGCGAGGCATCAGCCGAAGCTTTGCTCATGTGCCTTGTTGGGCTTTGTTTTTATTCTTTTCATTCCAAGTATTATAAAAAACTGGGAAAATGGGTTAAAGTATTTTTTTCCACCTCTTCTGGTCTTTATCTGGCTTTTAATTTCATAGTAGTTAGAGTAGTAATAGCTGGAGAATCTCCCTTTTAGCTTTCCATCTTTTATCAGCCAAACAGCTTCATAGGTACTATATCTTGAATTTTCATCAACAGTGATATAGTAGTCAAAATCTGACCAACTTCTTGTTTTTCTTAATAGTGGAAGCAGAGGATTTATAAAAGTAATTCCAATTGTGTTTACAATGATAAATCGGCTTTGGGTAATGAATAGCAGAAGGAAAAGTAAATTAAGACCAATAATTATGGTATATGCAAATCTTGCATCGCTGTCATTCAGTAAGTCTACATGCTCTATACTTATTTTTGAAGCTGTAAGGAGTTTAAATGATGCAAAACCGATTAGGAGATTTAACCCTATTAGTAAACCAAATCCACCAAAAAACTTATATTTAGAATATACTTTTTTCATTTTTCAAATTAAGCCCAACGGTGTAGTACAGGCTGCGAGCGAGGCGTAGCCGAGCATGGAGCCTGTGCAGGGTTATATGCTTTACTTTTACTTTAAACTTATTATTTTCTCCTGATTGACGTTGACAGTATCTTTAAAATCTATCATACCAACTGACGCATTAAGTAACCAAGAATTGGAGTTTATTTTTCTTCCTGTCACCTTCCCCGAATTTATTCTTGTCGCCTTATTTGCGTACTCGTCAATGCAGAAGCAGGCTTTCTTGTACAGTCCATTGTGGTTGTTGAAGTCTGCGTCAGCTATTTTAAAATCGGTTGCTGAGCTATCCACTTCAAAAACTATAATTTCAGCCACACCACCATCAGTATAGGTACTGTCCCCTTTTGCGAAAGTCAGAGTAAAAACTGTATTTCTTCCTTGTGTTACTTCGTAGTCAAAATACCTAATGGTGCTATCTTCATTAACCTTCGGATTTAACACTAATGCGGAATTCGGATTCAAATTGATAGAATAGTATTGATAAGAATTATCTCTACTCTTCCTGTTCTCTGTACATGAAAAGAACAAAGAAACTACTACCATAAGCCAAATTTCTTTATTCATTGGTATTGCATATAACTAGCGGATATGCGGGAACATACGCTTATTGGCACTATGTACGAAGGTGGTCTCCTTCCTTCCTGTGGCAGAATTCATTGTTTTAGCGGCTATTTCACTTGTTTCCGTCCTCATATCTTCCTTATTCAATATAAGAATTTTTGCGACAATACCGGCTTCTTACACTTTATTTAATGCAAAGGTGACCCAAAAGTTCTAAAGGGACAGTGCGATTTCTGTCAAAGGCTCCTTTTGCCCGCTAAAGTAGGTGCTGCCTTCCCGTTTTGAAGGCGAAACCAACAGATAGGAGGCAGCTGAATTGATAAAAGCTCAGTCATATGGTGCCATTTCGCTATCCGTGCATATCCGGATATATACGCTTATATCCGGATATGCACGGATAAACCTCCGAAAGCAGCTCATTCCGGCAGCTCCCAGTAGCGGAAGCAGGAGCAGGTGTGTCTTCCAGGGAGCAGAAAGTCGGATTATTCAGTGCAATTGCTGTAGGTCCTTTTCTTTGTGTGCAGAAAGAAGCGCAGCAGCAAAACGTGGTAGGTGAGAATGGTGCTCATGCTGTAGTTGAGAAGAACCAGCTTCTGCACATAAGGCACCAGCTAGGAAAACACCTATCATAATGACTGTTCCAACCTATCTGTTGCACCTGAGCATGGTGCAAGAAGAAGGACTGCCCATCCGCAGGGCAGCCCTTTCCTCCACTTAAGCGGCCATGGCCACGGCAGGCAGTGCTTCCTTGTTTTGGTCTGCCTTCATATCCAGGATGTAACTGGCTGCCTTGAAAGCCCTGGTGGAGGCATAGATAATCATGGTCTTGTCGTCTTTGAACTTGCTGACCCAGCCCTGCAGGTAAGCCACTGAGTTTTCAAACACCGCCTCCTGGATGCCGGTGAAGGCACTGGGGAAACTGCTTTCAGGCCTGTAACCAATCTAATCCCTTTCTTTTCCATTTTGTATTTTTTTTAATAGAGCTGCCGCTGCACCATCCCCCGGTGGTACTGGTTGGTTTCCTCCTCTATGACGGCAGCAATTGCCTCCAGCCCCTTCTCTCTGTGCGCAGCAAAGAAGCGCAGCAGCAGGCTATGGTAGGTGCGGATTGTTCATACTGTAGTTGAGCAGAAACAGCTTCTGCAGGTAGAGCAGCGGACAGGAGATATAGCCCGCCCGTTTTAGGTAGCTTTGCTTCCAGAGCCTTGCCTGCAGGGCTATATCCCGCACTTTCATCGTCTCCTGAAAATCCGCTTTTTGTAGCTGCTATTTCTCTCCTTAGGAAGGAACAGGTAGATACAAGGTATACTCTTACGACGCTGTTTCCCCATATTATTTTGTGGCACAATATGACTCGGTAAAGTGACTACTATCTTGTGGCTCTTTCTTAGTACAGCCTCTGTTATGCCCGTATCTGGCTCTAGCGCCAAAAGAAAAGTTTTTCCATTGGGAGCTTTTGCTGTTATTCCGTCTGCACTTTGTTTCGTGCTATTTCTTGGCGTTAGCAGGAAATTATACACTATATAAAAATTAATAATATTTTATATACTATATAAATTATATTGTTTTAATTTGTGGCGCCCTTAAAGCAAACTATGGATGCCGTCTTCATGTGTTAGTGAACAAACCAGAAAGATATTTATCTGCGTTTTTACTTTGATAATAGTTGTTATTTTTCCTTCATATGCACAAGAGGGAGAGTATTACCCTTTTTATTCAGGTGACACAATAAGGCTAAAGAAGTTAGCAGTTGCGCAACAAGCTTCCCTTAAAAATCATCTTGTGGTCCCTCTTAACATGAGTTCTGAGTACCGGAGGAGTTACAATTCCATCATTGAGAAAAGCGCTGAGGAAAGTTACAGAAGAGTGTTAAGCTCTGCTCTGTTGGATACAATTATGGAACCGTACATCCAGTCGGTCTTTCGGGAGGTATTGAAAGCCAACAGCGATTTGCCAAACACAAAGCTTATCCTCTCCCGGAGCCCTGTTGAAAATGCATACGCCCTGGCTGATGGGACAGTATTCTTCAACATTGGCTTGCTGGCTAAGCTTGAGAATGAAAGCCAGATAGCCTTCATCATTTGTCATGAGCTGGCCCACATCAAGTTAAGGCACATGGAGCGCGGCATCAAAGAGAGCTTAGATGCTTTCTACAGTAAAGACTTTAAGAAACAGTACAGGCAAACCGCCAAAGAGGAGTACAACCGTAATTCTAAAATGGGAGCTTTGCTCCAGGGGCTTTCCCTGGCTAACCTGCAGCATAAGCGTTCTTTTGAAAAGCAGGCCGACTCCCTTGGGTATATTTTTCTTTCAAAAACAAAGTACAGCACTGCCGAAGTCTACACTGCCTTGCAGGCTTTAGATGTGATTGATGCACCATACTCCACCCGGAAGCTTGACCTTGGCTCGCTTTTCAGCTGCCCGGACTTCAACTATAACTATGAGCAAGAGCATGCAAAAGCATCCTCTATTTTTGATGTAGTGGAGGCTACGTCCGCTTTGCCTGACAATCCAGATACCTTGCGGACGCACCCGGACTGCCAGAAGCGGATGCTTTACATTAGAGAGCTGGAACAGGTTATCCCGGTTGACGCAAGCAGGCAAACGTTTCAAACATCACAGCTGGAAAGCATAAAGCTCCTCTGCAAGAGAGAGGTAGTGCAAAGCCTGTACGACATGCAGCAATACGACTATGCGCTGTTTAACGCACTGCTTTTGCTCAGGGAGCAGCCGGAGAGCAACTACCTGAAGAGCATGGTGATGCTGTGCCTCTTTGAGTTAAAGCGCCATTTGCTGCTCCACCGCTTTGCAGAAGTGGTATCTGTAGCATCAGCGTACCACCCGGAGAATTTCCAGCAACTGCTCCGGGTGCTCCATAACCTGAACACCTCCGATTTCAAAGGCATAAGCAACTGCTTTGCCCAAAAAATGCCAATAGAGGAGGGAACGCAGGAACACCTGCTAGCGGCACAGTATGCCTCCGCTGTTTTACGCGAAGACACTGAAGAGGCACAGCAAACAAAAAAGATTTATCTCGACAAGCATAAGGAGGGGAGGTTCAGGAAAATGCTTCTCTCTGCTAACCTCAAATAGAAACGAAAACAAACTTTTACTTTATATCCATTACACCATGCAACGATTGCAAACTGTTTTTACATTTCTGCTGCTTTTGATCGCAACAGCCAGCTATGCACAGACCCAAACCCTGACAGGGTTCTCAAACTTCCGGAAGAAGGCGATGACGCCTATATTCGAGGGGAATGAAGTGAAGGGTTACACCATGTTCTACCATGCCGACAAGGCTGACAAGCGAAATGACAACTATGGGTTGGACTTCTTTGATGAGAACCTACAGAAGGTAAAAAGTGTCATGTTCCCGAAAGAGCGGTATTACAGCCATTTGCTGAGAAGCGCCTACAATGGGAAGGCCTTTAGCTTTTACTTTTACAATTCAAGAAAAAAGATGCTGGAGATTGATGTCTTTGATAAATCCTTGAATAAGATAGCCACGAAGCAGTTTCCTAAACTCTCGAAGGCTGAACTGAGCGTGGCCCTGCAGGAACTCCAAACGCCCGGCAACGGAGATAACAAGCCTATTTCGGGCCTTAACATATATCCTGTTCCTGACATGGGGTTTGTCAGAAACGGGTACACAGGTATGATGAAAGGCTTCTTGTTGGAGATGTACGATAACAACCTGAACCTGAAGTGGACATACGCCTCTGATGAAAAATCCAAAGATTACGAATCACTGCTAGTGAATGAGGTGACAGATAAGTACGTACTGGCTACCATTGCACGCAGGCCAAACATGCTGTCTAAAAAGCTTTCTTTCTCGATGGCAGCATTTGATGTGGTGACTGGCAAGAAGCTGCTGGAAATGGACGTTGAGAGTGACAACAGCCAGCAGTTGTCTGTGAGCTCTTTTTCCTTTGATGACAAGAAAAGCGAGTTTATTACGCTGGGGGAATACTATAAACCAGAGGACAAGGTGCTTGTGAATAAGAGCCAGGGCTTCTTTGTGAAGCGGATTGGCCTGGATGGGAAAGAGAATTCTGCACAGTTTTTTGCATGGGAGAAGGATGTAAACCCATTACTGCCACAGGAGGCGAAGAAGAGTTTGGATGAAGGCTTTGTTAACTTCGTGCACAAGATAGTAAGAGGCGCAGATGGCAGGCAGCATATTGTGGCAGAGCAGTATAAAGTGAAGGCAGATGGCGTAGGCATTGCACTGGCTGTTTTAGGAGGTGGTACCAGCACGGCGAAAGGAGTTATCGGCAACATGATGATTTACACACTTGACGCAGACCTGCACCTGGAAAAGGTTCATTTCTTCGAGAAAGACCAGACGGAGTGCATCCTGCCTCCCGGTTCAGGCTTTTACGGTGCTGGCTTGATAGGTTTGGTCATTAACATGAACGGGGGCTTTAATTATCAGTTTACGCAGGAAGAAAACAGCCAGGCGAGTTTCAATACGGCCTACATGAACTATCGAAGGGTACAGAAAAGCAAGTACTGGGAAAAGACCCTGGTGAACATCATGTACGCTGGTAATACGGAACTCAAAACAGATAAAATTGATGTGACCTCCAATAAAGAAACTTTTTCTTATGTCTATCCTGCAAAGCCAGGGTACGTGTTGGTGCTGGACAGTCAGTTACAGGAGAAGAAGCTTGAAATGAAGCTTGTGAAGTTAAACAAATAGAATCATTAGCTATAAGAAGGGTTCAGCCAGTGCTGAACCCTTCTTGTTTATATGCTATGAAAAAAATAAAACCCTCTGCTAAGAACGCCCTTTATCCTTTCAAGCGGCAGTGGCAACAGCAGGTAGCGCTTCCTTGCTTTCCTCTGCCTTCAGGTCCAGGATATAGCTGGCGGCTTTGAAAGCCCTGGTGCTTGCGTATATAATCATGGTCTTGTCGTCCTTGAATTTGCTGGCCCAGCCCTGCAGGTAAGCCACCGAGTTCCCGAACACCGCCTCCTGGATGCAGGGGAAGTTTATTGTAAGCTTCCGTCCATCAAGTAGTTTCCCTAATGTCAGATAGAGACCATCAGGGAAGCAGTAACAGCATGAGTTTGGGTAGCTTGGAACGTATTGGTAGTCCAAAATAGCAATGGAAAGGGAGCAGCCACATGCTCCTGTCTTCAGCTATTGGCTTGCCCCCTGTCGCTTGCCCATAATAGAAGAGAGGAGCATTGTATGCATATTCAGAATAATGCTGCAAGGGAAGTCATGCTAAAAGCTGAGTTGTGCAACAGCCACCCACGTTTTCTGATAATAAGATTGTGCATGTTCCGGCCTAAAGTTGGTAGACACGACATGTTGCAACGAAAAAGCAACCAATCAATAAAGATTTGGGTCAGTCAATAGGCATAGCGATGCTGCCCTTTGCTTAAACCCTTTGTTATTTGATGCAACTAACGAAATCTTTACATCCATCCCTTCCAGAGCTAATCAGAGTTAGAAACCTGTTAGGCATTCATTGCCTTCTGCTGTTTATGGTTATATCAACCAGCATCAAGCAGATAGTGCAGCTGAACCATCAACTGAGCACCCTGCTGTTCCAGGATGATGGCATACGCATCAAAGCCACCGTCCTGGACAAAGCGACAAACGCTCCCATACCCTTTGCCTCTGTTTCAGTGGTGGGAAGGGAATACCAGGTACAAGCCAATGACAAAGGCTATTTCACGCTGATGTTGCGTCCGGAAGAAAAGCTACATGCCGTCAAAGTTTCTTCCCTGGGCTACGTCTCCCGGGAATTCAAAGTAGAAAGCTTGCTGGATAAAACAGGGTCGGGTGGTGCCATGGTTTATCTGGAGTCACAGCACAGGAGCCTGAAAGAGGTTGAGGTAACGGCAAAGGCCCAGAAGTGGAAAGCGCAGCAGGTGGGATACCATATAGACGAAGGCACCCCTTTCCATTACAAACTAGCCCCTTCAGACACAGTCATCGCAGGAACAGCTGGACAGGAGATAGGCACCCGCATCAAAGTGAAAAGGAAACAGGCCGTGGTGCAAAGCGTTTCCTTTGGCCTGGCCGGCTTGGGGAATGCAGCCGTTAAAGTGGGAGTTAAGCTCTACTCCATCAAAGACAATCTTCCACACCGGAACCTTCTTGCCAAACCAGCCATCATCCGCATTGAGCCGCACCACACAGGCTGGATAACGGTGGACCTGGAGAAACACAACATCACGGTGGAGGATGATTTTGCCTTTGCCATCGAGTGGCTTTCAGAGACCACCAGGCTTAACAGCAGCTCGCTTATGGCCTTTGCCACAACACCCAAAGGGCAAGTCACCTATTACCGACCGGCGGAAGCCGGTCCCTGGAGGATACGCAAATCGGGTTTGCTTGATGTGAAGAGCATTGGCATGTATGCTACCTTGCTGTCCCGAAAGTGAGTATGAAATAAAGGTGCTTTCAATAACAAGCGGGAGGATTACCTTGGGTATGCTTTACATACATCAGGTCACTACCTGGCGTCGTTTATACCAATATCATCTCTGCCCTGCAGCTTGTGAATTTTTGTGGATGCCGGTTTCAAGGACCAGTTACGGTTAGATTATATACCATGCACATTGCGAAACTGTAATGCATAATCCGCAATGCGCATTGTACATACTTCCTTATATGTTCAGTTCTGGTACTTTCACAGGAAAAGAAATGGTGGCATTTTTTATATTAAAGGGAGATAATAGTATATTCAGTAGTTAAGTTCCGTTTACACTACACCTTTCGGGCAGTCAAACAGAATGACTTTATGTCCAGTAGTTGGCATTAAGAATAAATAAACAAGAGAGAAACCTTATTAACTAATATAATATGAAATTACTTTTTATCCTTATTCTGCTTCCACTTGGCTATCTCGTAAGTAATTCGCCTGAAGCTGACAAAACATCCGAAGAATACATATATGAACTAACCGTAAACTCCCCGGGTGTGGATTCGGTCATATTCAACCTGTTTATAACTGGCTATACTCTTTCCGAGACAGGAGCAAGAACGCCATTAGAGCTTGAGAAGCAAGATTTGAAAACCCCTTACAAACTCATCTTAAGGAATGGGAACTACACTGCTATAGTTGATAATATGTCAAAGGATGCAGTTATTATAAGCCGGGTTCAGGGAATCAAGAATGGTGAAAGGATGGGTTTCGGTAGCGGAGAAGCAAAGAGAACTATCATAGATTTTGGCTTTGGGGGGAATTATTTGGTTAGAAAAAAGTAAAGAGATATATACCTGCTACCAACCCTATGTACCAAATCCTTGTTTCGCTTAGGGCTTGGCATACACGCAGCCTATTGAAAATTCGCTAATGACGTTACTTGACTGATTCGCTATGATGTTCAGGCTATTTGTTATGATTGTTTCTTTAACCGCACCTGCAGTGTATGCCCAGGATAAAGAAACTGACTGGATTAATAATAACGCCTATGAATTGAAAGCAGATTCTAGTTCAGGCAATGATGACCTGATGTTTCTATCTGAGGAACTGAAGGGTAAAACAATGGTGGGGCTTGGCGAAGCCTCCCACGGGACCCGGGAGTTCTTTTTACAGAAAAGGCGGATAATAGAAAGCCTCATCAGTCAGCATGATTTTAAGCTGCTCGCATTTGAATTCACCAATTCTGCAATAGCTCCTATCAACCTGTATTTACAAAGTGGGCAGGGGGACTTGAAGCAGCTCATGCAGCCCTTGGGTTTATACAACACAGAGGAAATATATACGCTATTACATTGGATAAGGCAGTATAATACAGCTAAACCTGCCCAAGACAAGGTGGTGCTGAACGGTCTTGACAGGGAGGATTTCTGGCATGATGCCCTCACTCGTGACAAATATATGGCTGAGAACCTGATCGAGGCTCATGAGGCAAGAGGAGACAAAACTATCGTCTGGGCCCACAACGTGCACATTGCCAAAGATACAACCATGGCTAACTTCCCAGCGATGGGCTCCTATCTAAAGCAACAGTTCGGGAAGGAGTTTTATGTGATTGGCTTCGATACTTACAAAGGCACTGTGAATGTGCTGAACAGCGGCAAGTTTGAAAAGCATGCGTTCGAGGGAAAGGAAAACAGCCTTTCGGGTGTATTCGCTAAAGCGAAATCCGAAGCTTTCTTTCTGCCTTTCAATGCCAAATCAGGCCCGTTCACAGGAATGACCGGCTATATCACGCATATCGGTTCAAACTGGCAGGAACTAACCTCATTGCCAATCAGACCCGGAGTAGACTTTGACGGAATAATATTCATCAGGAATACCTCTGCTTCGACAAAACTAAGTCAGTAATTGCTGGGCTTTGGCTCAGGAACTGTTGACGGAGCCGGGAAGGGGGCATTAAAATCATCAGCTGCCAGCATCGGTATTGATTCAAGCACCTGAACTGGCTATACTCTTATGCAAGCACTACGTGCGAAGAGAGCGCACGTAGTGCTTGCATAAGAGTATAGCCAGCTTGGCAGATGGGACCTGCTATGTCTTCCTCCTTCTCCAGAATGACATGAATGAAAGTCTAGTGAACAGATTCAGATTATAATTAGATTTGAAGGTGTTAGGGAGAAAAGGTGAGTGATAGTGTACTGTATGTATTATGTTTCGATTTTGTACTAAATGAATATAACATTAAAAGCAATAGATTTTAAATACCCTACTAAGGAAGAGAAAGTAGAAGCTTGCAAAAACTATCCAGAAATAAAAAGATTTGGGTTTCCTGAAGTGAATGCGTTTGCTAGTCTAAATGATATTATAGATAGTGACGCAATTGGATTTGATGACAAAGTAAGAAGGAATAATTTGCATTACTGGGATGTATGTATAGAAAATAAGCTATTCAATCTTTTTAATGCTTATATAAACTCAGTCACCCACTACAATAGAGGGATCCCTAACAAACTCGAAAACTTAGAAGCTAATCAGCCTATTAATTATGTTCTTTTTAATTTCTATCTGGAGTCGTTCTACAGTCTTTTCTTTTCTGTAGGAGATGTTGTGGCGCAGTTGATAAATGTGTACTACAGTTTGGGATTTAAAGAAAGAAGTTTGAAAAGAGGCGATAATGCGGTTAGCTTTCATAAAGTTAAAACAAATATGGTTCATCTGAATCAGAACCTGTACAAGATTTTAGATGATTTTGGAGTTGCCACCCGTAAAGCTTCCAATTTTAGGCATAATCTTACTCATGCATTTCCTAATAATCAGTCTAATCATTTAATCTCAACTACTGTAAACACTAATGATGGAAAGATATATGGATTTCACGGAGGCGTAGCCACCGCGCCAAGCGAGTTTATGGACAACATAAATGAATCTTTAGAACAGCTTTCTGTCCTGATGAAGGATTTGAGAAAAGAATTCAATTTGGATTGAAGAGAACAGAGAAATCTTATTTAGTCTCCTCTACCAAAGTCAGGTTCTCTGGAGGTAGGATACATTAGGTAGCTTATATCGCACTAAGATTAGTTCAAGGTAGTTTGTATATGTTTGCTCTCTTGCAATACAGGCTGCGGTTGCGGAAGCAAGCTAAAGGCGTATTTGCTGCTCAATCTTGTCCCGGAAAACGGCTGTATCATAGGAGACAGAAAAGCCTCGTCTTTCTGAGAGGTCGGATGAGTCACGCATCGCAGTACCCTTTCCGCCGCTTCCTGCCAGCCAGGCGCTCCCGCTCTCCACAAGCTTGTTCGAACGTATCGTACCAGTCTTCCCTGCGCGTCCGCTCCTGCCGATAAAGTCCCTATCCAAGGGCTAGTATCGGGGCCGGAGTTTTCGGCACTTTCACGAGAGTTGGAACTGGGTGCCTGTTGTTATCGAATCTGTCTAATAGGAATTACCACAACTAAGGAATTTCAAATAGACGCTGAAATATATCGACTATAACTAACTTTTTAGTTTAAAAATCAGTAATTTACTTATACCTGTTCAATTCCTCAGAATAACAGGATAAGGTATATGTTTTTGAGTATCTGATTGACAGCTGGTACAAGGGATAGTACATGAATCTTTATAAATCAGTAGACTTATTATTGATGGTTGGATGCTAAGTTTAAAGGTACAGTTGATTAAAGGAGACAGTATGAACTTTGAATTTTATAGGAGTTTTCGGTTTATCTTATTGGCCTTATTTATCTCTTTGTCAGTTAATGCTTTCGGACAGCAGCTTGAGCAGAGGCGTGACGACATCTACAAGTTTCCAGAGCAAATTCTGGAGGATTTAGAAAATGATACGGTAAAGTATTATACAAAAGCAGCCCATGAGTTTTCCTTTATCGGGGACTACAAAAAAGCGCTTCTTTATGCGGACATAGGGCGGCCTCAGTTCGCCACTTTGACCCCTGAGCAGATAAAATACTTTAAGAGCTTCAAGCCAGTAGGCGCCAACCAGTTCCTGAAAGAGAAAGCGCAGGAGGAACAGATTATCATCATAAACGAAGGACACCATCTGCCACTACATCGTGTGTTTACGCATTCTCTTCTACAGGATTTGTATGAGGCGGGGTTCAGGTACTTTGGTGCAGAAACTCTCTCGCATACAGACAAGGAGTTAAATCAACGGGGCTATCCTGTTTTCAGCAGTGGATTTTACACAAAAGAGCCGCAATATGGCGAGCTTGTCAGAGCTGCGCTTTCGATAGGCTTCAAAGTCTTTGCTTATGAGGGTGAATCAGGAGGAAGGGAACGTGAAATAGAGCAAGCAGAAAACATAGCAAGAGTACTCCAGAAGGACCCTGAAGCCAAAATACTTGTACACGTGGGATATGACCATATCAGAGAAGACTCGGCTCTACATGTTTGGGAAAAGGCGATGGCAGGACGCTTAGATGAAATCACCGGCATAAACCCCTTTACCGTAAATCAGGAAATACTGACAGAGAAGAGCAGGCCCGAACTCGAAAACCCCTATTTGAAGCTTGCCAGTGTGACAGAGCCTACCATATATGTAAATGCGGATGGAGATGGGTTTGCAGGACCACCAGGTTTCGGAGCTTATGATGTAAGGGTGTTTCACCCAAAGACCAGTTACATCCACGGAAGACCAGATTGGATGTTTACCCTTGGCAGAAAGCCTGTCTTTATAAACAAGAGAATCAAGGTTAATTACCCTGTTCTGGTTTTCGCATATAAAGCAGGAGAGGACATATCACAGGCGATTCCAGTTGATGTGATAGAGTTAAAGAGTAAACAGGACAAAAAGGCCTTGGCTTTGAAAAAGGGTAAGTACAGTATTTTGGTTCTAGACAAGAACGGGGGGCAGCAGACAGTTAGCATAAAAGACTAACATCAGTCGATACCACCTCTACGGTAGCTTCACCACAGCAAAGCCCTTCAACAATATAATTAGATGAGAAAAAGGTCTGTCATCATACTATCCATTACATTCATGCTCTGCGGCTGCTCAAATCAGCAGCCGCTGTCGGAAACGCAAAAGCTGGAGTCATTGGCAAGGGTATGGGGCTTCCTGAAGTACTACCACCCAAGTGTCGGCAGCGGGAAGACGGATTGGGACAGTGATTTTATTCAGATTCTGCCAAAGGTAAAGGCTGCTCAGTCTAAAGAAGAGCTGAGCGCGGTGTATCTGGAATGGATTGAGGGGCTGGAGAAAGTGAAGAAGGTCGTGCCTGAGACCAAGGGAAAGGAACCTGCCATCGGATGGGCAGATGGGCTGGGGATTTGGGGAGAAAACGGACCTGTGACCAAGGAGAAAACCTTCGACAAAAACTTTAACCTTGACTGGACAGATGACAAGTCCCTGTTCTCTGAAAAGTTGATCTCCAAGCTGGATTATATAGAAAAGAACAGGTTCCGGGGCAAAATACGCTATGGTACTTTTAACCCTGCTGTGTTTTCAAACAGCACAAAGGAGGCTACTGGTGCAATTCAAAACATGAAGAGTCCGAATGAAGCCTCCCGGTTATTAACCCTTTTTACCTACTGGAACCTCATCGAGTACTTCTTCCCATATAAGTATCAAACCGACCAGGATTGGAATGAAGTGCTGACGGAAATGATACCAAGGTTCAAGGACGCGGAGAGCGTTTCAGAGTACCACCTGACAGTGGTGGAAATGGTGGCTAAGGTAAATGACAGCCATGCATCCATCTCCCCTGAATATGCGCCCGAGGTTTTCGGCAGTTACTGGATTCCAGCCAGGTTCAAGCTCATCGACGGAAAAGCCGTGATAAAAGGCTTCCTGAATGACTCTATGGCGATAGCCGATGACATTAAAGTTGGAGATATCGTCTATAAAGTAAACGGAGAGGATATAAGCGACATTGTCAGAAGAGAGTCAAAGTATATCTCTGCCTCCAATGAGGATGGGAAGAGAAGGAACTTCTTCAACGCTGTTTTCAACGGGATGACTGACAATGTCACAGTAACCCTCGAGAGAGACGGCTTAGTACAGGAAAAACAGCTGAAGCGATACTTATTCGAAGACTTTGGCTACAAACCCGGTGCCAAGGGTGTGAAGTGGGAAGTGCTAAACGGCAATATCGGTTACGTGAACATGGGCTTGTTGAAACCAGCCGATGTAGCAGAGATGATGGAAAGCCTGATGAAGTGCAGGGCCATCATCTTTGATATAAGGAACTACCCTCAGCTTACCATGCGGGAGGTTACCAAATACCTCAACCCCGGGCCGAGGCCGTTTGCAAAAATCATGAAGCCAGACTCCACTTATCCGGGAAAGTACTTTTGGTCTGACATCCAGCTCGCAGGTGAGCAGAATGCCAGCCCGTACCGAGGGAAGGTTGTTATATTAGTCAACGAACACACCCAGAGCCAGGCGGAGTATACCGTCATGGCACTCCAGACTGCAGACAGCGCCACTGTCATAGGGAGTCAAACGGCAGGAGCTGACGGGAACGTTGTCTACTTTGAACTTCCAGGAGGCATAAGGACCAGGATTTCCGGGCTTGGAGTATTTTACCCGGACGGGAGGGAAACCCAGCGCATAGGCATTGTTCCCGACATAGAGGTGAAACCGACAATCGAGGGTATAAGAAATCGTAGGGACGAGGTGTTAGAGAAAGCGTTAGAGTTCGTAGAAAGGTAGAAATAAAGTTGCTTACTACGCCTGTAATTTAGCTACGCCACCTTATAGTCAAGTTTATTACAGACGTACCTGTTGAACATAAAAGTACTTATGAGATAGCCCAGTAGCAACGGCACCTGCCCTGCCACCGAATTATGAAGCGGTTAGCACAGCAAGAAAACAGGCGGTACAAAAATTTCCTTCGCTACATATTTGCAAATAGAAATATTTATTACCTTGCGCGCCTCAAGAGCCTCCTGCTCTTTTTATCATATACCAGAACCCGAAAGGTTCGCTTCTGACATTGTATGATGTAAGGCAAAGAGGCTGCCCTTTTAGAGCAGCCTCTTTTGCTTTGTCACGTTGACCAATTGTGCTAGAGTCATTCCTCTCTTTAAGCGGCCATGGCCACGGCAGGAAGCGCTGCCTTGCTTTCATCTGCCTTCAGGTCCAGGATATAGCTGGCTGCCTTGAATGCCCTGGTGCCGGCGTAGATAATCATGGTCTTGTCGTCTTTGAATTTGCTGACCCACCCCTGCAGGTAAGCCACCGAGTTCTCAAAAACCGCCTCCTGGATGCCGGTGAAGGCACAGAGAAAACTGGCGCCCATCTCGGCTATCAGCTCCTCTTTGCTGTAGTCCTCGTCCCCAAAGCGGGTAGCCTTGTCTGTGAAGCGGTCCAGCCTTTGGGGGTGGCCGGTAGAGTGAATGAGTTCATGGTAGAGCGTGGCATGGTAGGCGTGGGGAGAAACAAAGTACCTCAACTCCGGCAGCTGCACCCGGTCACTTACAGGGGCATAGTAGGCTTGCGTACCTCCGTGCCCGATGTGGGGGCGCGGCAGGGGGTAACGCTCCACCACCTTTTGGCAAGCCGCTATGACCTGCAGCTCTGTGCGCTCCACAGCTTCCGGAAGGGCAAAGTCTACGCCTTCTATTTGGTCGATGTTAAACACGGTCCAGATAAATGGAACAAACTTTCTTCCGTGTTCTTTCTCCTCCTCCGCCTTCTCTAAGGTATTTTCACAGTCTTTCTCCTCCCTGATTTTCCAGTAGATGATGGGGGTGCCTTTCTCGCCTTTCTTCACGTGCCCGCCCAGTTCCTTAGCCTGCCGGAAGGTGAGGAAGTAAGGTGTGGTGAAGTGCCGCTCCTCGGTGATGTAGTGGAGATAAAAGGCGTTGAAGCCTTCGTAGTGCCGGCCGGAGCTGTAGTTTCTGGGGAGGCCGTAAGAGGTCCAGGGCTTCTGCCAGGGCACCTTGCCCTGCTCCAGCTGCGCAATGACCTCGTTTGTTACCTGCTCTGCCAGCTGATTGAATTTTTCGTATGCGTTCATAGGAGTATAATTGATGGATGATTAGATAAGTACTATTGTGCGTGATGGTATAAAGGGTCCTGACGGCTTGTCTAGCCTTTGGAGGGTTTCTCTCCTTCGGCCCTATTCTGGAAATCAAGCAGGCCGCTTCCCTGCAGCAGGGCATCCCGCATCCGCCGTATATCGGAAAGCAGTTCGGCGTAATGCGTCCCATAGGTGTTAGCATCCCTGACCATGTACTCAGAAAGCAGCGTGTACACCTTGTCCAGGGAGCGGGCCATCTCCAGCGGGGTGTCTTCTTCTGTGAGCACCTGGAGCAGGGGAGCCATATCAAACATACTTTCAGCAGCACTCCTGTGAGTCACCAGCTTGTAAAAGGGCTTCTTTATTTCCGGGGATGGTGTGGACTGTTCCATGATCTCTATTTTCTGTTGGGGTATCTTTCTTTGAGTTCTGTCAGCTTGGCCCTTGCCTCCTTCTCTGACCACGTGAAGCGCACCAGGCAAAGGTTGGCGGCTTCTCTGTTTGTCATCATATTGGCTTCACGCAGTTTCAGGATATTCTCCCAAATCAGCTGCTGCACCGGCATTTCTTCAGGCTCCTCCACGTTCTGTCGGGTATCATTGAGTTTCATGACTTGCAGAAACTCCCTTGCCCACACCTCGTGTGTCTCCCGCTCCTCTTCCGTAAAGGCATCGCAGTAAATCCAGGCACCGTTGCGGTAGATTTTCACCTCGCGCATCTTCTCCCGCTCCGCTGTTTTGTAGGTCTTGAAGCCAACCGTGTACCTGGCTACCTGAGTGCTGTTTCTGGGCTGTATGGTCTTCTCCATGGGAATGGGTTATAAGTTGTGACGGATGGCTAAAGCTCTGTTCTGAAGAATGTGCGTCAGGTCCTGTACACGCCCGCGCTCGTCCCTGGACTGCAGCGTCTGGGCCCCTTTGCTGATGGCAACTTTCACAGCGCGCTGCCTGGTGGTGTAGTCGAGGCTGCTGGCCTTGCAGATGAGCTGCCCTTCTCTGGTTTGGAATGTTGCTTTCATAGCTCTTAATGTTCTATATATGGAACACTTTCAAGATTAAAAAAGGGCTTACTCTCATTGCCCTTGCTTTATTTATTATACGTTGTAGTTTACAAACTGTTCTATATATAGAACAGTTTAAGCAAATATTTTAATCTTCTTTTTTCTGAGGCCGCTTATGTTCGATAGGGTAGTCGATCAACCTGGCGGGAGGAAACTTATCTGTGTCTATAAAGCGCTTTGTGCTCCCGTCTATTTGAGGCACATCCTCTGCATCCAATACACCTCGCTTAATCCTCCTGTTAATGGCAGTAGGAGAGACACCGCACAGCTCTGCATATTTGTAAGGTGTGACGTATCGGGGATGTTGTTCTTCTGCCATATTGGAAGTGTTTACGACAAATTTACTTTATGTGTTCTACATATACAACCTGTACAACCTGCGTTCAAAGACTCGTATTTTGCACTAACATAGAGCAGCGTATCGCTTTCTTTCCCCTTTTGTAAATTTAAATTCTAATTTCAAGGCATGATCAAAGTCAAACATCCGAAACCGGCAAAGAACCAAACACAGGAGGCTATGCTGGCGCAGTTCCCAGAGGCAGAGCGGCGCTTTCACGAGCTGATGTTCAGCTATGGCAACGCTGTCTACCGCTATCACCAGGCGGCAGCGGAGCACGAGCCAACGCATCAGGAGTATGAAGAGTGGCTGGAAGGCCTGCCCGAGAACGTTTCCAGGGATATGGCCGCTAAAGGATTCGAAAGGTGCAGCACAGTGCTCTCTTTCACCAGGTATGTGAATGAAAAGAATGATGTAGGGCAGGAGGAGTATGTGCGCGGACTGATGGGGTCTGAGCAATATGCAGCGTATAGGAGTAAGACTGAAGGAGCTGATAGTGAATGCTCCTCATGAAAGGTAATGAGTATAATGATGTTCATTAACCTATGATTCTTTTATATCTATTTAGCTTAACCACATGATTGAAGTCAAGCACCCAGAACCCTCCCGTAATACAGCACAGGAAATAATCATTAAGCAATTCCCGGAGGAAGAGCGGCGCCTTCATGAGTTGTTTTTCAGTTATAATAACGCTTCCTATATCTATCATCTGGAGCCACCAGAGCAAGAGCCTACGCACCTTGACTATGAAGAGTGGCTGGCTGAGTTGTCTGAACCGATAAGAAAGGCGTTGGAGATAAGGGGGGTTGAAGAATGCCGACTGCTTCCAGACTTTATAAGGTACATCAATGAAAAGCGGGACCTTGAGGAGGAGGAGTTTATCTGTAGCCTGATGGGCAGGGAGAACTATCAGGAATACAAGGCGCTTATGGAATAAATACACATATGAGGATAATGATAAAACCTCATGAGCAAAAGTAAACTATAGCTTGCAGTAGTTTACTTCCAGCCCTGTAACTAATCTAATTGCTTTCCTTTCCCTTTTGTAAATCTCATTGTAGATATAATGCTCGCACAGGAAATCAGAACTATAAAGGTGCCGCAGAGGCTGGGTCTTACGCTAAACCAAATCGGAGAAGAGCTGCAGCTCACTAACCAAACGCTCCTCGTAAATATCAAACGAGCCCCCTCGCACCGCCTCTACCTGAAAGCCTATAAAGTGGGTCCGAAAGAATACCGGGTGTACTGGGAAGACCTGGTGGACTTCATCGAGCGCAACTACGTTGGGGCGGAAATCAAATACACTTAACAGAATGATATTGCTGGACTTACAAACAGGCTATTGGCTAGCGGCTTTCCCTGACTTCAAATCAGCTAAAGCTTTCGCAGAAGAAAGACAGAGGGAACGTGCGAAAATAGTTTACTGCGGAAGCATCCAGTGGGTATGGCCCATGGAGGTGACGCGGTGGCCAAAGCAAATCCTAGGGGAGGGCTACATGGATTACCGCTACAAAGAAGAAGAGTACCTGGTGCGTCATCAGGGAGAGCAGCCACCCCCTATCATCGGCGGAGCACTGGAGTGCATCAGGCAGACTGCTGAGATGCTGGCCAGAAGGCAGGGCTTTATGGCCGAGTGTATTGTGGTGGAGAACAGATGGTAAGAGATTAAAAAGAGAACAAATCAAGGATTTTAACCAATTGACAACTGTATGGAATCAGACGAAATCAAAAACTACTACATACGCACAGACCAAAACAGATGGGACAGCTCTCCATTCATCCTTGGTTACGAGGTCAAACTTTCAAACAACCCTGCCTTACAACATGCCATCTGCAAGCAATTGGCAGGCGTTTACCCAAAGTGGTTTAAGTTCTCAGGATGGTGCGAGGGGTGTGCCTGCTATATAGTGCCTGTGCTCCCCAGCAAAGAAGAGTACAGCGAATATGAAAAATCAATCTTGAACGGCACCGACCACAAATTAAAATTCCCAGGTATAGTTAAAGATGTGCCTCTTAATTTTACGAGGTGGGTTGAAGAAAATCAATATATAGAGAACGTGCCTCAGTTCGTTAAAGACAACTTTACTAATGGGGACATTACCCAAGGTTTAGTCGCTCATTCGTAAACTTCTCTTCTTCCTCAAAGCTGAAGCCATCCTGCTCCTGACATGGCCCACCAGCTGGCAGTGGGAGAAGGAGAAGCTGCGGCGGGAGTATGAGGAGAGGTTTGGGTGATCAAACCGCGGTAGTTATATAAATTTTCCACTAACTTTGCATCCCTGCTTTGCAATAGTTTACCTATAGCTTAACTTTGTGTCACGAAATTGCGTAAAATACCCTGTAGATAAGTTCATAGAAGAGTTTCCTCAGTTCAAGGATGCTGGGGTGACTGTTTACTTAGACACAAAGAATTTAAAGGAGCTTGCTCCTGTGATACAGAAAAACGCAGATAAGTTTAGGCGCATTCTACATGTAATCTTCAGCTTCCAGTATAATAACGCTCTTTACAGAAAGGAAGGGCACACTAATAAGACCAGGAATGTAACTGCCATGAAGTTCTTAGGCGGAGCCAATGAACGAATCTACTGTAAGGAGTTCTTCGACGGCGAAAAGAAAATCGTTATGATAACTGCCCTGGCTAAGAAAGTACAGAAGAATGACAAGTCTATAAGAAATTTAATAGAGCGTATCGGCGACTATGAATATGAATTTGAATAACCCAAATAACAGTACAGAGCAGTTGCTACAGTCCCTCTCTGATGCTTTGACCTTCAAAAGCGACGAGGACAAGCGGCAGTTTGAGGCTGAAATGATAAACCTGGACCTCATGCACCTGCTACAGACAGCGATGGAGGATAAGGGCATAAACAAGGCCCAACTGGCCGAGGATCTAAACACCAGCAAGAGCTATATCACACAACTATTCAGTGCAGACAAGTTGCTAAACCTGAAGTTCCTTGCTAAGGCACTACATGTTTTCAATGCCCGGCTTTCCGTATCGTTGGAGTATAACGACGTAGACTACAGCGGGCTTCCTGGAGTTGACGAGTACAGAAACAAATATGAGACGCTTCGGTCTCAGATGCGGATAGTAAGGGAAGACGAAGAAGACTACAAGCTATCTAAACCTAAACAAAAACAAAAAGACGTTAGCATCGCATCATGAGAATTGAATCATCTGATCTTGTTGTGAATAAGATATGGGTGCATGCCGGTTTTTTTGTAACTGTTTATCCGGATCCACCCACAACGCGCAGCAAGCCTAATTTTGATATTCCTTTGGATGCCGATTATGAAATACATAAAACCGGCCGATCATACACGCTGAGGTTGGAGATAAAAACCACAGAAGAGGAAGAACACCAAGATTCCCTTGGTTACCGTTTCTCTGTGTTCACGGAAGCAGTCTTCAGGATTTCAGGGCGTCAGTCCAAAGCACAGAAAGACTACTTCATTCAGTATTCAGCATTAGCATTACTGATAGCTCATATAAGAGGATACCTAACAAATATAACTTCCTATGGATACTATGGACAGTATATTCTTCCAGCCGTCGACCTCAACGTTTTAGTAGCAGAACACAATAAAAAAACCTCGCTAGCCTCCAAGGCAGAAAAACGAGCCATACCACAAGAATTAGAAACATCAAAAAAAGGGAGCCGCTAAGCTCCCTTTTCTATTTCAAGCCACCTACCACCAAGGTGCTTTTACCGTTTTAACCTTGCGTTTAAAACGCGAGATGTTTAAGCGCCGTAATCAGATAGTATTAATGAGCCGTTGGTACAAAATAAAAGCAAAAGCCACCTAGTAGTAGGTGGCTTTTGCTTTTAGCTTCAAGTAGACCGAGAGATAAGGTTACTTCACATAAATAGGTCTTATTTCCCCGTTTTTATCCTAATAATAGCGGCCCGGCTCTAACAGATAGCCCTGTACCATTGCTTTACCTAGCGCTTCGCTAATAGGCTGTACAAAACTGTGACAGCCAACAGCAGCCCCTCTGAGGATCTGCTCCTCACTCATGCCTGTCTTTTCTTTTAGCCTTGCCATGGAGGAGCCTTCATGCCTTAGCACATCGTCTAAGCGCCGCTTAGCCGACTTATCTAATATAGAATGTACATTTTAAGCTTTTGTTGGATTAGGGGCAGTGAAAGTACAAACCTAACCCTCTAGCCCTTATTTCCTAAGCACCAGGTGAAAAATTTATGATGACAAGAGCCTGTCATTTCATTTAATGATGAAACTGAAGAAAATATGCGTCAGCTGATGGGCACAGGGTGGCGCCTGCTTTGCGCGGGTGGGAAAGTCACTGTTCTGACAGCTGCAGAACACAGCACAGCGCAGAGAGGCAGATGGCGGAACGGTGGCCAACGTACGGGAAGCACTCTGGCAAATGAGCAGCATTTGCCAGAGTGTTGGACGGTGGAGCAAAGCTTGCCGGGGAGGGGCTGCCTTTCCCGCCAGACATATGGCAGGCAGTAACGTTTTTTAAAGAGCGTTTGTAAAATGTTATAAGCTGTAATACTGACAGCTCCCTTGCTTAGCTAGAGACTTTTGGAAATCAGCAAGTCAAAAGGAGGAGTAGAACCTAAAGGGAATAGCTGCCCGGTAGCGGCAGGGGAGGTGGTGCTTTCCTTGTCGTTATAGGCAGGGTGGGGTAAAGTCTAGGAGATGCACCAATAGCGCTTCCAGATAATATAGTTTGCCCCTTATATATCTATATCAGGAAGACCTGATACACATCAGCCTTCTTTTGTGCATTTATTGAGATTTTTGATACATATCATTAACTATATATACCAAGGAACAGCATCCCTAGTTCACATAGTTAATGTTTAACCTACTGAAGAAGGAAAATATTGTGTACTACTTCTATTATGAAGACAAACCGTTGGCTTTTTCAATTCGCGTTATAACTCTGCTTCTATTCCAAATCTAGGAACACACCTTACCCCATACTGCTTTGCCGGGTTTTTCTGTTATAAAACTTGACAAATTGCCCAGGTTAAGCTTTCATAACCTTAACTTTTTCTACTAAAAAGAAGCCCTCCGTTGGATTTATAAAGGGCAGAATGGCGGGTATGGATGTAAAACCCTATTTTTGAAGTACAAAAAACAGATGGTTGAATGCCCGAGAGTCAAAATGTTGAGTGGAAGGTTAGCTGGCGCGACGAGTATCTGAAGTGGATCTGCGGCTTTGCCAACGCCAAGGGCGGCAGGATCTACATTGGCAAGGACGATGATGGCCACGTTACTGATGTTTCTGATCATAGGAGGTTAATGGAGGATATTCCTAACAAGGTGGTAAGCCACTTAGGGATTATCTGTGATGTGAATCTTCATGAAGAGGAAGGTAAGCACTTTATAGAGATTGTTGTGCCTCCCTATGATGTACCGATTTCTTATCACGGAAAATACCATTTCAGGAGCGGCAGCACAAAGCAGGAGCTCAACGGCGCCTCCCTCAATGACTTTCTGTTGCGCAAGGCGGGCAAAACCTGGGACGACGTAGTAGAGCCCAGCGCTACTTTACAGGACATTGGTGAAGCCGGCATTGAGGCCTTTAAGAGGGTGCCGGCAACAGCAGGCGTTTGCCTTCCGCGGCGGATGATAGCACGCAGGAGCTGCTAAGAAACCTGAGGCTATTGAAGGGAGAGGACCTGAAGCGGGCGGCACTACTGCTTTTCGGGAAGGATGTGCGGGCATTCTTCCCCACGGCTTATGTGAAGATTGGCCGGTTCGGCAGTACAGATGTTGACCTGCTCTTCCAGGACCTGGTGCAGGGTAATGCTTTCCAGCTGGCTGACCTTACCCTGGAATTGCTGCAGAAGAAGTACCTCATGGCTCCTGTTTCCTACCAGGGACTTCACCGCATAGAGGGTTCTGAGTATCCGTTTGAGGCACTCCGCGAGATCCTGCTCAACGCCATTGTGCACCGCACATACACCACCGCCCCTATCCAGGTGAGTGTCTATAACGACCGACTCATCGTCTGGAATGAGGGAACACTGCCAGACAACCTGTCAATAGAAGACCTCAAGCGGAAGCACCCGTCGCTTCCCAAGAACCCAGTACTGGCGGATGTCTGCTTCAAGGGTGGCCTGATCGAAGCCTGGGGCAGGGGTACTGTGAAAATCATGGAGGAGTGCCGGCGCTCAGGGCTCCCTGAGCCTCGTATAGAGACTGTTGCTGGCGGTATTTCCGTCACACTTTTCAAGGACATCTACACAGAGGAGCTTCTGAAGGGCCGTGGCTTAAATGAAAGACAGGTGAATGCCCTGCTGCACTGGAAAAGCGAGGGAAAAATCCAAAACAGCTGGTACAAAGAAAAATTTTCTATAGCGGACAGAACCGCTTTAAGGTATCTGACAGAATTAGTAGACAAAGGGCTGCTTGTTAAAGTGGGAGAGAAAAAGGCGACTGTCTATATCTACAGAAGCTAGTATGTCGGATAAAAGTCTCTAATGTCGGATAAATGTCGGATAAGATCGCTTCCCTATAGATAATTGTCCGCGTAAGAGTTGATTTGCAGATAAACCAAAGAAGTATAACTGCCGCCCATTTTGCTCTGTGCTATCAAGAGCATATAGTACCAGCCTCTAAGAGAAGCTGTATGAGAGAGGTGTTAACTCTTAACTAGTTCATCTGCGGCGGCGGCAAAGAAAACTAGCAGCATTTGGCGGAGGGCAGGATGGTGGGGGCAAAGCGGCTGCAAAACACCCCTTGAGAAAATGTCTTTTGATTCATCTGCCTTCCATTCCTAAAGACTACTTGTTCATTAATGAAGGGAAAAAGAACGGCAGTAGTAGTAGTTAAACTGGTGCAAATCCATTCTCGCCCGCTGTTGCCTAAGTATTTGTGAACGGTTTTTTGTAAAAAAGCTATGACACAGGTGGAACAATAACTAACAGATAAAGGCACATACTGAAAGAGCTGAGGTGTGTCGGAAATGGGTGGTAGTTGGTACGCCAACAAGGTTGTTCTATTATTCCGCTTCCTGCACTATCAATTGGGGCAAATTGCCACTACCTCCCCTATGAGGACGTTATGATAAAGCAAGCCCAGGAAGGAAAATCAGATTGTAACACTCAACCTCCTGCTCAGGTCCATCATTTCCACCTCCACCCCGGTTTCTTCCCGATTCAGCCAGAAGTTATCATTTATCAGTTGATCGATTTCTATATTTATGAAAAACATGGGAATCAAGAAGAGGCTATCTCCATGGGCTCGAGGTGGAGTTTATGGCCCACCTCTGAAGACTCCCCTTTAGTAAAGCTGACGCAGGGGCATGTTTTTGAAGAAGCAGTAAAAAGGAAGAAGTAGTAAAAGAAGGAAGCTGAGGATTTCGGAGATGCTACAACATGAAAGGTGGAAGTACTGCTTAAAGTATTTTCTGTACTGTCAGGATGAAGAGCAGAAGGAGGCTATTTTTTTGAATTGATGCTGCAGCGCGACCAGACTGGATAACTATAGGGGCAGCAGCAAGTTCTTCTAACCAAATGATGTTTTAAATGAAAAAGGCGACAAACCAAGAAGTACAAGGAGTGTGGAGGTGGCTAAAATGGACTTTTGCCATCAGCATCAGTGTTTTCCTTTACCTCTTACAGGTGCTGATAAGCCTAATGGGAGAACCCGTTGACGTACCCTTCTGGGGCTTCATTCTGATAACATTTTCAATACTCCTGCTCTGGTTTATCTTTGAATGGATTCACTATCAACTACATGCTGTGCAGGCAAAGCCAAGTGCGAAGCGGCTCCTGCTGCAGGTGGTGCTAAGTCTTTCCGGTGGGATGCTAGTCTTTCTTCCTGCCTACCTCCTTGTAAAGCAGCTTGAAAAAAACGGTATAGTAGCAAAGGGTGCTATAGAAGGGGAGGTGGTGATTGTGCTGTTCGTGGTTTGGCTGACACTGTCCATCCTGACGATTAGCATGCTGTTAGGCAGCTATCTGGTTATTCACTGGAAGCAGTCCGCTGTAGCGTCACAAAAGCTTCAAAAGGAATCAGCACTGGCCACTTACAATGCGCTTAAAAGCCAGATAAATCCCCACTTTATATTTAACAGCCTTAATACACTGCACGCCCTTATCCATGATAATCCAAGAGAGGCGACTTTGTTTCTGGAGCAGCTAAGCGACATACTGCGCTACACGTTGCAGAACCGAAATAACGAGGTGGTGTCTGCCCGGGAGGAACTTTCCGTTACAGAAACATACCTCCGACTCTTCAAATCAAGGTTCGGTTCTTTGTTCCACTACGCCAAAGAAAGCGGTGAACTCCCGGATGGACTTCACTTGGTTAGCCTTTCCCTGCTTACGCTTGTGGAGAATGTTTTCAAGCATAATGTGCTTTCAGAGGAGGCGCCTCTCATGATTGAGATAAGGAAAGAGGCAGATTACCTGGTAGTGGAGAACACGAAAGGAGCGGCCAAAGAGGCGACATACTCCTTAGGTGTAGGCTTGAGTAACATCAGGGAGCGCTATCGTTCCCTGGGAAGTGAACCAGTGGTTGTTGAAGACACAGCCAGCTACTTCCGAGTTAAAATTCCGCTGCTACACATTATGGCTTATGAAGATTTTAATCATTGAGGATGAAACAGCTGCTGTGAATCATCTCCGGCGATTGATGCAGCGCTACCTGCCCGAGGCAGAAGTGGTAACTGTACTGCAAAGTGTTGCAGGGGCCATTGCTTGGTTCAGGTCAAATCCTTCTCCTGATTTAGTGTTGATGGATATCGAACTGACAGATGGCAGAAGCCTGGATATTTTGCAGAAGGTGCAGGTGGAGGCCGATGTTATCTTCACCACCGCCTATGAGGAGTATGTGCTACGGGCCTTTGACTTTAACAGTGTCGATTATCTGCTGAAGCCAATAAAGGAAGAGAAGTTTGCCCAGGCTGTTCAAAAATTCCGGCAGCGGCATATCAAACAGCTAACGGTTGAAAAGCTGGCAACCGCCTTAAAAAGAACTGAATCACCGCATACCTTGTACAAGAAACGGTTTCTGGTAAAAAAAGGCATTAAGCTGCTGAGCATCAAACAGGAGCAGGTAGCCTATTTCTGCCGTGATGAGTACGTGTTTCTGGTGACCAGGCAGGGAGAAAAGTTTCCTGTCAGCCAAAGTCTGGAAGAATTGGAGGAGGTGGTAGACCCAGCTGTCTTTTTCAGGCTGAACAGAAAATATATGGCGCACATAGAGGCTATCGCGGAAGTGGAAGGCTACAGTAAGTCCCGCCTGCGCATTGAGCTTCGTCCCCCTAACAGGGAGCCCCTTGTCATCAGCCAGGAAAGGAGCCGCCTTTTCAAGTTATGGATGGAGAGTGCCTCCTGAAGCTTTTCTCTTTCCAGGAGGCGGAAGTTTTATCGCAGCCTTAACATAGTGCCCCCCACATTGGGCCAACTACAGAGTGCCCTATACCTCATGAGGACAGCCTGTGACTTTTCGGGATATAGCTTCATTCATGGAGGCTCCTACAGAGATATAAATGACCATTAAAACTCCTGCTTATGAAAAATCAAAGACAAAGAAGTGCTTTTTTAAAGCAAGGCTGGCCCCAAGTGCTTCTGGCTATCGGAATGTGCACGATGATAAGCTGTACTCAGAGGGGACACCTTTCAGATACAGCTTCTTTAACAGCCAGGCAGTTCCCAGCATCCCCAGCACTTGATATACACCGGATTGAGGCGGTGGCTGACTCTCTCGCTTATGCGCACATGGCCGAGGACTTTATGCCCGGCATGACAGTGGCCGTTGCCAGGGACGGAGATATCCTCTTTTCCAGGGGGTATGGCAAGGCAGATGTAGAGATGGGGGCAGATGCCAGCCCCGAAACAGTATATGCTATTGCCTCCATCACCAAGCAGTTCACGGCTGCCGCCATCATGCGATTGGTAGAGCAGGGAAAGATGTCCCTTGATGATCCTATTACCCATTACCTGCCCGACTATCCTGTGCAGGGCCATCACGTGACTATCCGGCACCTGCTCAATCACACCTCTGGCATTAAGAGCTATACAGAACTGGATAGGGAGGCTGACCGGAAACGCAGGCTCGGCCTCTCCTATGAGGATATGATCGATTTGTTTGCGAAGGAACCTTTTGACTTTCCGCCAGGTGAGCAGTTCCGGTATAACAACAGCGGGTATTATCTACTGGGTCAGATTATTGGCAGGGTGACCGGCAGGCCCTATGAGGAGTACGTGGAAGGGGAGCTGTTGCAGCCACTAGGGCTTCATTATACGCTATTTGGAGACCCCGGGCGGCTAAATCCTAAGCGGGCAAAAGGGTACAAATACGAACGGAGCAAAGAAGGAAAGCTTTTTCCTGCCTTTCGGGTCAGGATGCAGGGGGATGCAGCAGGCGGTCTGTCCTCCACTGTTGGCGATCTGATTCGCTGGACCCACCTGCTGCATAGCGGACAGGTGGTCTCACAGGAGTCGCTACAGCAGATGACATCCCCGACAATCCTCCCTACAGCCCCCCCCAGGACCTATGGTTTCGGACTGGACCTGGCTAAGCTCGAGGATCACGGAAAGGTGGTCCATGTAGGGGACACAGAGGGCTTCAACGCCTCCCTTGCCCACTACCCCGCGGATGGGCTATCAGTGGTCGTACTGGCCAATTCAGATGATACGCAGCATGAAAAGGTGGAAGAGTTCCTGGCGAGAGCGGCATTGGACCTGAAGATACCACAGGTGCCTGACCTGCCGCTGACGAAAGAGGAGGTTGGCCGCTATGATGGTACCTATGCCCTGCAAGTGGGGAAGAGAACTGCTGAACTGCGGGTGCTTGCAGAAGCAGGAAAGCTGAAGGTGCAACTTGGTGATGGGCGGGCTTTCCGGCTGCGCTTTCAAGGGAATGACTCATTTGTTCCTGTCTTTGATGACAACACGCGGCTTGTTTTCATTATGGAAAACGGCCGCGCGGAAGGAATAGAACTTCACCAGGGCGAACGGGTATCACAGGGCAAACGGAAGCTTTAGAGCGGATATTGGCAGGTGCTCTGAGCCAGGGGAACCACCTTGTTGGCCTTTAAACTTTGAGAACTCTGGTTATAGAAGCTGCTTTTAACAGCGCCTGTATAGCATGCACTGCTTCACCCTTCCAGGGGAACTGATGGTCAATTTGTCACTGAATCACCTTCTCCGGAACTTGCACCCAGGAAACTGGTACCACAAGCTATGGGACCAGTTCTTGCTCAGTATTCTGTTGAGTGAGTTGAACCAGCTGACTTGCAAGCTGAGGGACAAGTTCCCGCTCTTGGTTGTAGGGCAGGCACCACTTTTTGACATATAAGACTATTGGCATATAAGTTACCAAGGCACAGCCATGTGAGCCTCCTTTGATTTGGGATGCATATTACTGTTTCGTCACATTTTTTAGTGCTTTCATCACCTACAGTTGAAGTCAATCTAAATGTTGTCTAATCTTACTGAAAACAGAGATAGTGCTGTTAAAGGGCAAAACCCTGTCTGCGGTGAAATCTGACAAAAAAAATATGAAATTAACCATCAGGGATGTTACTAAGACCTATCGAAACGGGGTTCAAGCGCTAAAAAATGTCAGCCTTACCATTCCCTTAGGAATGTATGGTCTTCTTGGACCTAACGGCGCAGGCAAGTCTACGCTCATGCGCACCATCGCTACGTTGCAAGAACCGAATCAGGGCAGTATGATGCTCGATGACATGGACGTGCTTCGCGAGAAAGATGCGATGCGGCGGGTGCTAGGCTACCTGCCACAGGAATTCGGGGTGTACCCGAACGTGTCGGCAGAGGAGATGCTGAACCATTTTGCTGTGCTGAAAGGCATCAGTAATTCCAGTGAGCGCAAGGAAATTATTAAAGCCCTGCTACAGCAAACTAACCTGTATGAGGTGCGCAAGAAGAACCTGGGAAGCTACTCAGGCGGTATGAAGCAACGCTTCGGTATTGCGCAGGCCTTGCTGGGCAGCCCGCAAATTATCATTGTGGATGAGCCCACCGCTGGCCTTGACCCTGCCGAGCGCAACCGCTTCCACAACCTGCTGAGCGAGATTGGGGAGAACGTGATTGTGATTCTTTCCACCCACATCGTAGAGGACGTGACGGACCTGTGCCGCAACTTCGCCATCATCAACAAAGGGGAAGTGCTGCTGGAGGGCGACCCGCTGCAGGTAATCGACAGCATCCGCGGCTGCATCTGGCGCAAGTTCATTCTAAAGAGTCAGCTGGAAGCGCACCAGTTGGAGTATGATGTCATTTCTTCCCGCCTCTACGCCGGGAAGACCATTATTCACGTGCTCTCTGACGTGCAGCCGGGAGCAGAGTTCGAAGCCGTAGCACCGGATTTGGAGGATGTGTACTTCAGCAAGATCCACGAGGCGGGCAAACGGGAGAAGAGACTAAAGAAGAATTGATTCTAAAATAAATGTGGAGCAGGTCCATTCTTCACGGTTAGCTCCTGTTTCATTATTAACAAGAGAGCCATGTTCAAGGAAATCTTCTTATTCGAGCTCAGGTACCGCCTCAGGCGCCCGGCTACTTATGTCTACTTCGTCCTGCTGTTCCTGATGGCCTTCTTGGTGATGCTTAACTTAGGAGGTGCATTCGGAAACAGTTTTATACTGGGCGATGCCAGTGGCGGTAAAGTTTACGCTAACTCCCCCTACCAAATCAACTGGCTCATCACCTTGCTCAGTTGGTTTGGCGTGCTCATCACCTGCTTCATGATGGGGACACCCGTTTTCAGGGACTTTGAGTACAAAACGCATTCGCTCTATTACACCACCCCCATCTCAAAGGCTGGGTATTTGTTTGGCCGCTTCTCAGGTTCCTTCCTGATCACCCTGCTGGTTTTCCTGGGCCTAGCTGCGGGTGCATTCTCAGCTACGCTTATGCCCTTTATGGAAGCTGAAAAGCTTGGTCCGTTCAACATCATGTGGTACCTGCAGCCTTACCTGGTCATTGTTATTCCCAACCTGCTTTTCACAGGTGCTGTTTTCTTCGCACTGGCCACGCTCACGAGGAGCGGGCTCTCCATTTACGTGGGCGGGGTCATTTTCCTGGTGCTGTACGGGATTGCCCGCGGCCTGACCGGCGACCTGGACAATGAGACGGTTGCCAACCTGGCAGATCCCATGGGGTCTGCTGCTATCTACTACACACAGCGCTACTGGACCACGGCAGAACGCAACACCATGATGTTGCCGCTCAGCTACCACCTTATTGCCAACCGCACCCTATGGTTGGCGATAGGTCTTGCCGTTTTAGCTTTCTGTTATAACCGTTTCAGTTTTTCGTTTGCCAACGCTGGAGACAGGCTTTTCAACAAGCGCACAAAGGGTGACACAGCAGGGGGAGTTGTGTCAACAAGACGCCTGGAATTACCTGGGGTAAAACAGCACTTCTCTTTCTCCCTGAGCCTGAGGCAGTACTTCAACCTGACAAAGCTCGAGTTTAAAGGCATTGTGAAGAGCGCTTACTTTGTAGCTATTGTAACAGCGGGCGTTGTCTTACTATTTGTGATGGGCACTCAGCTGGGCAAGATATACGATACGACAGTATTCCCGGTAACCTCTGCTGTGATACGGCTACTGAACGGTACTTTTGGCTTGTTCATCCTCATCATTATCACCTTCTATTCAGGAGAGTTGGTATGGCGGGAGCGAGACCTGGGTTTGAACCAGCTTTATGATGCCTTGCCTGTCCCAAACTGGGTGCCTTTTGCCTCCAAGCTTTCTGCCCTGATGCTGGTGCAGGTGGTCCTGCTTCTTGTGGTCATGTTCTGTGGTATCACCATTCAGACGTTTAAAAGCTACTTTCAATATGAGTTTGATGTCTACTTAAGAGGCCTGTTTGGCATTGAACTGATAGAGTACCTTATGCTATGCGTACTGGCGATGCTGGTGCAGGTGGTGGTAAACAACAAATACATGGGCCACTTTATCATGGTGGTGTACTACCTGCTGAATATCTTTATGGAAGAGCTGGGTTGGGAGCACAACCTGTACTCCTTCAACTCCGATCCGGGCATCTCTTACTCTGCCATGAACGGGTACGGGCACTTTGTCTGGCCCTTCATCGTCTACAAGGTATACTGGGCTGCCTTTGCCTTATTGCTGGCTGTAACCGGCAACCTGCTCTGGGCAAGAGGAACGGAGACCGTGCTCAGGTGGCGCGTTAAAATAGCCAGCATGCAACTTACCAGGTCCACGCTTTTCGTGGCAGCCGCCGGTTTGACGGTTTTCCTGATTACAGGTGGGTTTATCTTCTACAACACCAATATCCTGAACACATACCGGACTTCCAGCCAGCAGGAAGAACGCCAGGCAAACTACGAGAAGAAGTATAAGAAGTACGACGGTATTCCGCAGCCACGCATCACAGATTTGAAACTGAATGTGGCCATTTACCCGGAGGAACGGGATTTTTCTTTCAAAGGCCATTATTGGATGAGGAACAAGCACGAGAGGGCCATAGACTCTGTACACCTGGCTGTTTCAGATGAGGCAGACATTCGCCGGATGGAGTTTGGCAAGAAAGCCACACTCGTATCGGCTGACAAAGAAACGGGATACTATATCTACAGGCTGGCCCAACCCCTGCTACCCGGAGATTCTATTCAGTTGCACCTGGACCTGCATTACGGCACCAGGGGGTTCCGCAACAGTGGCTCCAACAGGGATATCGTGTACAACGGCACGTTCATTAACAACAGCTATTTACCAAAGATAGGATACCAGCCCAGCTATGAGTTAAACCAAGACGGTGAGCGCAGGGACTACGGTCTGCAGCCGAAGCCCTCTATGGCTGACGTAGCCGATTCCGCGGCCCACATGAACAACTACTACAGCAATGACGCCGACTGGATAAACTTTGAGGCCATCGTCAGCACCGGGGAAGAGCAGGTTGCCATCGCGCCGGGTTACCTGCAGAAAGAGTGGACGGCAAACGGGCGCCGCTACTTCCACTATAAAATGGATGCACCCATTCTGAATTTTTACGCTTTTCTTTCAGCAGACTATGCCGTGAAAAAGGACAAGTGGGTGGGCAAAGACGGCAAGGAAGTAGCCATCGAGATCTACTACCACCCGGGCCACGAGTACAACCTCGACCGCATGGTTAGGGCTTTGAAAAAATCCCTAGACTATTTTACCACCAACTTCAGCCCCTACCAGCACCGGCAGTTGCGCATTGTGGAGTTTCCGGGATATAGATCCCTGGCACAGTCTTTTCCGAACACAATTCCTTACTCTGAATCAGTAGGCTTTATAGCGGATGTAGAGGAGGATGACCCCCAAAGTGTGGATTATCCTTTCTATCTAACAGCGCACGAAGTAGCGCATCAATGGTGGGGGCACCAGGTAACCGGCGGTGATGTGCAGGGTTCCGTGCTCCTGTCAGAGACCATGAGCCAGTACAGTGCCCTGATGGTAATGAAGCAGGAGTACGGTGAAGGAATGATGAGGAAGTTCCTTTCGTACGAGTTGAACTCTTACCTGGAAGGCAGGACAAGCGAGACGCAGAAGGAGCGGCCGCTGTACAGAGTAGAGAACCAGGATTACATCTACTATAGGAAGGGAAGCCTGGTGATGTATGCACTCGCAGATTACATCGGAGAAGACAGGCTAAACGCGGCGCTGCGGGATTACATAAAAGAGGTTGCATTTCAGCAGCCTCCCTACACCAACTCCATCGAGTTTATGCAGCACATCCGTGCCGCCACACCAGACTCACTGCAGTACCTGGTAACCGACATGTTTGAAAAGTTAACACTGTATGAGAACAAGGCCGTTGATGCTGCATACAGGGAACTAAAGAACGGCAGGTATAAGGTCACACTAACCGTGGATGCTAAGAAACTTTATGCGGACAGCCTGGGCGTTGAGAACGAAGCGAAGATGAATGACTGGATAGACATCGGAGTATTTACCCGCGAGAAGGTCAACGGCCGATGGAAAGACAAGCCGCTTTACCTGGAAAAGCACCAATTGAAGTCTGGGAAGAACAAATTTGAGTTCATCGTGAGTGAGAAGCCGGAGAAAGCAGGTATTGACCCCTATAGCCTGCTGATAGACCGAAACCCGAAGGATAACATTACGACATTGATGGTCAACTGATAGGGTAGTCCTTGGCTACCTTTTTATTTTTACTATTTACCACAGCCTTTAGTGGAGCTATTTTTAATTATCATAAAGCCTGCCTTGTTCTATATGCGAGTCTGATGTTCACCAGGACCGCATATAGTGTAAGTTAACTATTGGTGGCTGTTGCACAACTCAGCTTTTAGCATGATCTTCTTACAACCTTTATTCAGAATATGCATAAAAGGCTCCTCTCTTTGATTGTGGGCAAGCGACAGGGGTAGGCCAATAGCTGAAGATAGGAGCATGTCGCTGCTCCCTTTCCATTGCTACTGTCATGCTCACAGACTTTTTCGGTTTGTTCCTCAGATACTTTCTTATGTTGAAGGCAGGGCCACCGGCATTCCTACCATTAAAAGGGTACTGGAAAGCAACTGTTCCCCTCCGCCGACATTCCGGATGGATAATGAACGCACATTTTTCGAAGTAGAGCTTTTCTGTCATCTGGCCTTTATAAAGGCAGTTTGGTGGGAAACGACCAAGTTAACGACAAAGCTGGCGACCAAGCTGAAGAGGAACTGGCAAAGGAACTACAACCAGAGCATCTGAAAGTTCTATATTATGCGCTGAAGCCAGCTAAACGAAAAGATATTCTGGAGGAAGCACTGGGCCTGGCCAACCACACAGACAATGTGAGGCGCTATATTAATGCTTTATTAGAGAAGGGGCTATTAGACCAGACTATCAAGTACCGGCCCAACAGCCCCCTGCAGCAATATGTAACAACAGGGAAGGGACGGGAGATGCTTAAATACCATCGACTTTAAATACCCTCACTTAACATAAGAATACTTATATGTAAAATTTATATATCCGATGAAGAAATTAGATAAATTAAAAAAGGTATGATAGCCATATATCTAAGATTAATGTAGAGAATGGAGGGTTAACTATATAGAGGGAGCCTTATTTTTTTACTTTCATTTCTATTTCATAGTATTCACCGTTTGTATCTTCATTTATTTTATCAACTGTTTTCATTACAAATCCAGAAGGAGTATAATTTGAAATCTTATATCTTCCATTCCAATCATCTTCGAGTACACCAGTTATTGTTAGAAGATTATTTTGTGAATCCAAACTATAGGTTCCTCTGTCAATAATTTCTTTCATTTGTCCATCATAATAATAAAATAACATCTGATTGGAATCTATAAATTCTAAATGGTGTAACTCATCCTCCGAGTAAGTTTCAAGTAAAACCCCCTGATTATTAAAAAGTTTACCAGTAACATTAACCTGCCATTTTCCAATAATGTTTAAATTAGTGGTTTTAGTGGTAAAAACAATTGGACTTCCCTCTATATGTTTCTTATTTTTATCCAATATTTCTACAGAAGCCTTAAATGTACCTGAACTAGACGGTAAGGTCCACAGTGCACTTCCGAACCATTCCTCCCCATCAACAGATCCGGTTCTTTCGTCAATTGTAATTGTTTTGGTCTGATTAGTGATTTTTCCATTTCCTTCTTCAACTATCCAGTTCACCGATAACAATCTATTTTCAAAAGGTATTGTTCCTTTAGTTAATTCTTTAAGACTTACCTGAATAGGCACCTGTTCTTCCGCCTTGTATTCTTCTTTCAATTCAATTGCTGGTAGCATAGTAAACTGTCCTGGTATAATCGCTCCATGATGTAGTTGTATGGAAACAGTATGCTCTATTGGCAAAAGGAATGCCTCAATTAAATTGCTTACTTGTACTACATCACTAGTATTCCATAATACAATTATAGTTGTTGTTACCCAATGGGCCTTAAATGCTATAGCCCTCGCAATAAAGGCAGTCACGGCAATCCCAGCGATGCATTTTTCGCTAGTCAAAACATCTTTTGAGATACCAAACGCAGCATCAAACATTGCTTCTTGTACCTCATCGGCCCCAGTTGGTGTGGTTTTCGCCTGAATCAATATACCGTTCAATGCTATACCTACTTTGTTTACTATTTCTTCACGACAGCCTGCTCCATTGGCTTTTAAATATTTGTCAAGTGCTGCTCCTAGCACTATAGAAAGGACTTTCTCGGTCGCAGCAACACCATTCTTAAGTTCGGCATCATTGGTATTCTGGGTCAATCGCAATTCGTAGTATCCATCATCATTATTGCTAAGACCTTTTCTTTCATGAAATCCTGGCTTAAAAGGTCTGGGGCCCATAATGAAGTTACCAGATTTTGATTTATTATCCGAGATCAAAAGTACATCCACATAGCTGTGCACCTGGTTGTCAATTACGTTTTCATCTTGTAATATCCAAGTAGCTGGGTCTCCTGGGTTCGGGCCTTGGCGTATTCTACCGCCCTCTTGGCTATCTGCTAAATAAGATGTGATAATGATTTTATTCAGATCAGAAAGACTCTTGACGAATTTAGGGTCAGTTGAATATATCTGACTTCGATTTTGTAAGAGTCCATCCACTACCGCTACCAAAGATTTGAAAGCGTCTGTTGTAATTGCATTCGCTTCAAATTCACGTTGTTGATTTGGCGTTAACTCGCCATAGGTTGGTATCAATTCGAAAAGCGAAATAGAAACTGAGGTTGCATTTACTTCTACTTCGGCCATTGAAGAATCTACCCTCACTGTCGCCAAAAGATTGCCGGATGCTTTATCGGTAAAATAAAGCATTGTTGCACCATTATTTGGTACAATCAAACTCGGATCGCTATTTATTGATGTAGAGTCGGTAAAACTATATCCATTGACATTATTAAAATTATATTTGCTATCAACTTTAATAGTCACCTTACGGCTTCCGGGCGGAATAACTTTTTCTACCTGAGGCGGAGTTGGCTTTACACTAGGTTCAACGGGATCGGAGCAACTAGTTATAGTCAATAAGAAAAAGAAATAATAGTAAAGTCTTCTCATATTTTTATAGATATAAAGGCAAATTAGATGTAGAACAGTAATTTTTTAAGTAAATTTATTTAGGTGCTTTATATGGTTGGAAACAGCAAGATTTAAAACTTAAAAAGAGGCGTTCACATCTACTATTTAATAATAGTTATTTCCGGCTCAATTTAGGAAAAAATAAAGGTGATTACAATGCTAAATATCTAAAAAAATCAGTAAATACTTCAAAAATTAACCAATCTTTTGTATGAAGTCGTATGATTAATGAATAAGTAAACACTTGCTTAAAAATGGCAAACAAAGATCTAAGTATTAATTTCCCTCTGCCAGGTCTGGTAGCATACAGGCTTTACCAAATATAGCAAATTACAAAAGGGAAGTAAAAATATAACGAAAGCCAGAAATTACTCTCTACTTTACATAAAAGTAGTTATGACGCATCCCCCCAGAGGCTGGAATCGGGTCAGTTGTTTTAGTACTTTCGCGGGAGAGGGAATAGTCTACTAATTACTTTTTATTCCTTTGAGTATCGTATGTTCGAGTCTCCAATTCTAGTTATACAATCAAAGTTGGGCGACTAACAGAAACTTAAAAGGTAGCAATGAAGAGTGATAACATTATGGAAAAGGAGTTTGCGATATATGCATTCATTAAAGCTGTTAAAAAGCAGTACTTCGACAGCTTTATTAATGATGGGCAGATATGCATGAATACTGCAAAATGGTTTAGAGAGTATGAAGAAACCGATGATAATGTAGGAGATGCGGGAGAAGGTGCCATAGCTTCATGGGGAAGCGGATTTACTGTATCAGTTGGAGATCCTATTGAAGAGTACACTTTAGAAGAAAGAATAAAGGAGACGCGAGATGAATCAAATAGGGTAGACTTTGGCCCTAGTTCAAATTTTATGCTGTTCAATGGCGAAGATGCAAACATATTAAGCTTGTATGCCATTACTACATTAAATTCTAATGTTAAAGAACACAAGCATTTTGTGCCCGAAAAATTTATTGATGAATTCTCAGATCATAGATTCGTCCTTATTTTTAATCCATGTGAATTTGTCGATAGAATAAGAAAAAGGTTAAACATCCTTAATAAATCATTAGAAGAAAAAATGGTTAAATATTATCCTGTTGATGATAAGATGAGAGGTAACCTAGACTTTTTCTGCAAGCAAAAACGGTATTCTTATCAAAATGAATATCGATTAAAGTTCAATGATGAAAATCCTAAAATGCAGATAATAGATGTTGGAGCTCTTAATGACGTATGCTTTGAAATTGATTTAAATAACCATATTTATAATATGGTATTTACCACTACTAAATTGACATTAATGAGGAGTGGTAACGTGACGTTAAAGAAAAAATGATAGGACACACATAATTTTAGCTGCTTCTGCTTATCATAACCTGGCTTATAATGCAAACAAGTAAAAGGCTCCTCATAACGGGGAGCCTTTGCTTGTTCTATAATGATAGTTATAGGTGAAACCCCTCCAGAGGCTGGAATCGGGGGATAAGGTTTTGGTACTTTCAGAGGGTCTGGGAATTGTCTGTAGGTCTGTTTATATTAAGTAAAGGGAAAGAAAGTAAAGTCCGGGGCCGTTGGTAGCGGCTAAAACACCCGAATCATCCAGGGCTTCTGCTAAAACGCTAGGAATTAGAAAATTATTCTTTATATTACTCTATACATCCTCAAGTTAGCAACCACTATTCAAAGTAATCATTATGAATCGTATTGTACTACTAACAATGTTCGCCTTCTTCTTTGGTGGATCTCTCCAAGCACAGACATACAAAGAACAATACACGAAATGTTCTCAAATAATGAATGGAGTAGATGTTGAAGACCCAAACTTTTTTACCCAAAAGTATAAAATGCTTGACTGCCTGATTGGCAGTAATGCCCCTGACTTTAGTGTAAAAGCTCTGGATGGGGAAACACTCGCACTCAAAAATTTAAAAGGACAGGTAGTAGTAATCAATGTCTGGAATACGGGTTGTAAGCCTTGCATTGCGGAAATGCCGGCTCTTAATGAAATAGTGCAAATGTATCAAGATAAGAACGTAACATTCATTTCCATTGCACCCGAAGAAGATGAAGAACTAATAAGAACATTTCTGCAGAAAAGGCCTTTCAATTTTACCCCTGTGGCAAATGCACGAAAGGCGATAATAGAAGACTTTATTACCGAGCAAATCTACCCCTATACTATGATCATAGACAAGAATGGAATAGTTAAAAAGATTATACTGGGAGGTTCAGAAGATAAGGAGAAAACTTTTAAAAGTATTTTACCACACATAGATGAAAGTTTATCAAAGAATTAATAGCTGTTGCTAACACAATGTAAATCCAACCCTTGCTTGGATACTAGCTTTGCATACACCCAACCATAGCCCAATAACGACTTTTATGTTTAATAAAAAGGTAACTGAACGGGTACTCATGCAGCGGTAGCATTCTGTTTCCTTTAGTTTCGTTAAAAGAAATAAAGCTGTTATGATAACTAAAAGCTGGTAACATTCGGCGCTGATGGGGTTTCTGTGGCGGGTGTGTTCGATATCTCAGACGCTCATCAGGATGTTGTTGTCTGCCTCTATGCCCCCCTATTCATCAGGTTGATCTTATCCTTGAGCGTAAGGAGCATGCTTTTCAAGTTCCTCCTTATTTTGGCGACCAGGTGCAGCAGCTTAAGGTCGTAGGACAAGCCGGTGGAGCCTTTCCCCATGGTGGATATCCTCTCTAAGACCACTGTGGGATTATTCCCTGAGGTTATCGCAGACAGGCAGCTTCTTGAAATCGATGTTGTAGTGGCTTATCTGTGTCATCTTTTACCTCCTTAGAAGGTTATCATTCTTACTTTACTACCACTATCTGGCGCCTGTACACCTTTCCTCTGGAGGAAACCAGCGCTATGTATATTCCAGAAGCCAGCAGATTCAGATCAAGCTCTGTTTCTTTGAAGTGTGGCTGTTTCGTTAAGACGGTACTTCCATACATGTTCACGATACTAATATGTTCTACCGTTTCCTCCGAACGTATCACCAGAAAACGAACAGTTGGGTTAGGATAAACTTTTAAAATCCTTTTCTCTTCTTCAGATATGCCTGTAACTGACTCCTGTACATCATTGATGGAGATGACAAGAGTTTCTTTATGTATCAGGCCTCCGCTATCTTTAGTCTGCACATGAACATGGTAGCTGCTTTTGACTTCATAGTCAAAGATTTCGGATGCCTTTAACACATTCCCTTCTACAGTGAAATAAGCATTATCACTGTTCCCCTCATCCGACAAGGTATATGCATGGGTATCGTTGCCATCCGGATCGGTGCTTGTGAAGCTGCCTATAGCAACATCCTTCGCATTGTTCTCATCTATGTTATTTTTGTTTATTGTGATAGCTGTTGGCTGTTCATTTACATCTTTTACTGCAATCTCCATTTGTCGCTCCAATGAAAGGCCGCGCTTGTTCATAGATTGCAGGCGAACGTTGTAAGTCTTTTTCTGCTCATAGTCTAACACTGCGGCTGTGTTAATCTTGTTTCCGTTGATGGTGAAGGAGGTGTTGTCGGTATCGCCCTCTCCGGCCTTTAAGCTATAGGTAAAGGAGTCGTTAGGGTCATCAGAAGCAGAAGACAAGTTTCCCACAAGCGTTCCCACCGGTTGATTCTCCTGTAACTCCCCTGCTGAAAAGCTAACACTAGCTGGGGCACCTACAGTAAAATTATGTGTTACTTTCTGTCCGTTGTAGGTTACCTCGTAGCGCCAGACTCCATAGGGGGCGTTTGCGGGGAGGATGTACGTCCAGTACCACCAGCTAGCACTATAACTACTTGGAGAGGTGAGCGTCCAGCTTTGGAAGATCTGATTACTGGGAGTGTAAACAACGTAATTAGCACTAGTTTGAACCAATTGGTCATGGAAATAGGATGCAAAAAGTACATGCTGTCCCCGCTGAAAACTGTTCTCTTCATTTATAACTTCCAGTGCAGGACATAACTGGTCATTGTAGTTGGGAGCAGCAGAGTGCGTCATGATTTTATTAATAGTTGGCTCCCGATAAGCCTTCTGATCCTCCCAATACGTGTCATTACCGTTTAAAGTGTTACATTCTCCTGCAAAAGGGTCTATTCTGTTGGCGGCATTATAAGTAGTGCTTTTATAAACCTCAAAATGAAGGTGAGGCGCCGTAGAACTACCGCTACTTCCAACAAACCCAAGGAACTCGCCTTTCTCAACTGTTTTCCCTACTCCTTTTAGGGTAAGGGTGTTTTTCTTTAAGTGCCCGTACCAAGCTACTGACCCGTCTGCATGTTGGACGTATATCGCGTTCCAGTTGCAGTTGGAACACATGGTACAGTTCTCGTCTGTGTTTTGATCTTCTTTTCCAATAATGGTACCAGCCTCAGCTGCTATTACCTGCACCTGATTCTTGCTCTGCATGACTCTGGCAAAAGGCCACAATTGAATATCTGTGCCAGTATGGTTATAACCTGAAGCAATATCATAAGTTCTGGTGCCACAGTTATAGTCTATCAGCTTACTTGGAAAATCGGGATCATGATCGACATAATTGGTGATAGCGTAGTAGCTAGGGTCGCTAAAACCCTGAGACTGCTTAAGGGGCCAGGCAAAGGCAGCTTTCTTTGCCCTTTGCCCATCAGAGCTGAGACGTCCCCGCTCGCGGAGCATTTCGCTATTTGTGTCCAGCATTTGCACAATATGTTGACGCTGCTCTCCAGAAACACAGTTAAATACAGGAGGGGTATACGCTCCACCTCCTGTCGGCTTCTGCTGCTGGGCAAGTGTGATGCTGGAAAGCCAGCAAATCAACAACAGGCTGATGTAAAACTTTTTCATATAACTTCAGCTAATGAGACGCTTTTGAGATTTATAGCTCTTTTCGAGCTTACTGCTGTGCTAACAACTACCAGTTCTTATGGGGTAAACTATTTCTATTCAATGTAAGGAAAAGCTTCCCTTACACTAACTTCCTTTCAGGTATTCTTCTTGACAGCAGAACTTTACCAGTGAAGTAAAAGCAGGTATAATATTCCTTCAGTTGTGCTCCTACAGCATCAAGTTTTAGAAAATCAGGCACCAGCACTTTAGTGAGAATGGTCAATACGTTTTAACTAGTATTCGTTATTGTGTACAAATTCTATTGTGCGTCTTTCTACATAGCTGCTGTTATTTCTTACCCCTTCTACAAATCCAAGATGCCCACCACTCAAGGGGACTTCAAGTATTAAATAAGGATTGTTTACTGCTTCAATGAATGGATAACACTCATTCGACAAGAATGAATCATTTAGTGCGTTTACACACAAAGTAGGTACTTGTATATTGTTAAGGAACTGCTTTGAACTGCATTTTTCATAGTATTCATCAGCATCATGGAAGCCATGTAAAGGAGCTGTATACCTATTATCAAATTCTTTGAAAGTCTTTAATTTATCGCAGTTAGTTAAATCTAAGCTACCGGAAAACAATGTAGACTTCAGCTTTATTTTACCAACCATCGAATTGATAAATCTACGCTGATAGAACGCATTATAAGGCAAAGTCATCTGTTTTGCAGCAGACTTAATATGGCAGGGAACTGAGAAGACTGTCGCTTTTTTAATTTCTTTGGGCACTTTAGAAGGGGCCTCTCCTAAATATTTAAGAACTAAGTTTCCTCCTAAACTGAATCCAATCAAGTACAGTATTTGATAAGGATTTTCTTTCAATACATAATTTATAACAAAACTTAAATCATCTGTTGAACCTGCATGGTAAGACTTTAGCAGCTTATTGGCCTCTCCACTGCAACCTCTGTAATTCCATCCTAGCACGTCTATATAATGAGCATTCAGAGCTCTTGTCATGCCCTTCATGTAAGCACTGTTTGTACTTCCCTCCAATCCATGGCACAGGACAGCAAGATTTCTTCCTCCGACCCTTGACCAATCTAAATCTAAAAAATCATCATCTTGAGTAGTTACTCTTTCTCTTTCATAGTGTATATAAGAAATCCGCCGTAATGCCCAAGAGTAAATAGTTTGTATGTGCCCATTGAAGAGATAATAAGGAATTCTCGCTTTAGAATGATTAACTGGCATAATTGAGAGGAGGTAAATAAACTCTGATTTAGAAATCTCGACCAGCTGTTGTACAGAGGTATTTAAATTACTCCTTACAAAGAAATTCTTTTGTACAAACTTGCTATAACGACACTGTCTTTAGCTTACTATGTGCTTTTTCCTGTTAGAAGAAGTAAAAAGCCTAGCTTCTCTTCTTAACTTTAAGAAACAAGTTAATACCCGTAGGCTCACTTGTCACTTCTACAGAGTCGACTTGTCCTTTGTTTATTGATTTGGTGAAGTTCATCAACTCTTCTTTACCTCGGTAGATTAGTTGCCAGTCACACACATATTCCATCATCCACCGAGTACCAATTGGAATAGTAGGGCTAAAATTGCCAATTATTAGCTCTCCCCCTGGCTCAACTAAATTGAATAAGTTTTTAGTTAGTGCAGTAGTACCCTTTGTATCCTCTGGAAATGTTTTGATGTAATCAAAAAGGCCAGCTGAATATACAAGACTAAATTTGCGATTTTTAAGAGTGTCGACTTTATATTTGAAATGTACTAAGAACTTTCTTAGGCCTTTCATATCCTTTGTTGGATCACAACTAGCATAGAATCTTTTTCTAGGAGTAAAGATTCTGTACTCTCCTTTCATTAATTGAAAAGCGTTGCCAAGTGCATAGTTCAAATTATCACTCTTGTTAACTGATGCGTCTCTTAAAGTGCTTATATCATGATCGATTGCCAAATATCTTCTGCCAGGGGTTAATGTATCATGTTCTTTCAAGTCAAGGATTTCTTGAGCTGGGCCTGCAGCAAAACTTAAAATATTTCCTACCTGGACTTTGTTAATTTCCTCAGTTAAAAACCTTCTTCTATTTCTAACAGCTTGGCAAGCTTCTACAGAAGCTGAAGCCTTGTGGAATAACTTGCTAAAAGGGGTTTTTCCTTCATATTCATGCCGATATATGATGTTCATCATCTCTGCATCACCAGCATAGCCTCTTGGCTTTTTTATTATCTGCCAGTAATAAGGCGACTCTTGAATATACCTATATAAAGAAGAGTTAAGAACGTGTTTCTTTCCAGCCTCCTGCTCACGGATATCTAATGAATAACTACATTCACCTAATATTTTTAGATGATTTGTCATCTCACTATAAGTTGTTCTTAACAATTCATCATTGATACAATCATCTGTAGCGTAATGACTATTAATGTCACTACGTTTTGTTAAAAACCATTCTTCAAAATCCTGGAAATGGCGTTTGAAATCAACATTAACTTTTTCCATATAAAACTTTAACACTAGGTAAAAAAACAAAATACTGGTGGCCTTTTCTTATTGGTAAAAATTTGATAATCAAAACAGTTTTAGACTAGTCTCAAAGCGTTCGTCTAATTATAGGTTTAATTATAACATATAATTTATTCTACAAAAAAGCATATCTTAATTTATATTAAGAATACCCACTTATAGGTATTTTTCCACAGCTATGTCAAAATTATTTACAATATGGAGGCTTCTACTTCATGTTCTTTTCCAAGAAATTGCGTGGTTCTGGCAACGATATCAAATAAATTATATATTATGAATGCTCATAATGAAGGGAAAGCACACATTTAAAGAATCACTATACAATTCGAGCTTTGACAGCACTAGATATTAGTGCTGGGGTGCCGCTGCAATCAATATTGCACAACATTTACTTCCTGTGCGTTGGCACTTGGCTCGCACTTATTGGTTCTGAGTTATCAAAGATTAGCACTTGTTTCTGCCTTAGCAAGTAGAAATAGCGGGTTGCTTGCAGTTTTAAAAATTTACCGTGGTTAGCCTGTGGCAAAAAGCAAGGCGTAATAGTGGAAATTTGCAACTTTGAAGGGTAATAAAAAGTATGCTTGACTTACCTGAGCTATTAGCCAAAAACCTCTAAAATATCATTGAAGAATTCTGCCGCACACGGCTAGAACAGTGAGCGTGAGAAATATGGTAAAACAGTTCTTTTAAGCGCGTTCATTTTGCCGGAGTATTTTAAAATCTATATGAAAGAGACACAGACTGATACCACTGCCTTCAGCGAAAGTTCAGATAGTAAAATCAAAGCCTGCGTTGCAGATATGATAGATACAGCTAACAAAATGCCTGGTGCTGTTATCATCCATGATCTGAGGGATTGGTCAGTGGCTTGGATGAATGAAAGAGGCTTAATTCCTTTAGGTGTGTCCCTTGAATATATTACCAGTATCACTGCAGAGGAGTACTATTCTCAGTTCTTCAACCCTGAAGACGCGAAAGATTATGTTCCCAAAGTGCTAGGGCTTCTGGAAAGAAATAATGATGAAGAAATATGTGTGGTTTTTCAGCAAGTACGATTTGCAAGTGAAAGAAATTGGAAATGGCATTTTGCGAGTACCAAAATTCTGCTGCGCGATGAAGCTGAAAAACCCTTGTTAGCTGTCACAATTGCTATTCCGATAGATGGCATGCACTACGTTACTGCTAAAGTTGAACGCTTATTAGAAGAAAATAACTTTCTGCGTAGGCACTATCATCATTTTGCAAAGCTGACTAGTCGCGAGCATGATATTTTACGTTTGATGGCTTTAGGAAAAAGCTCACTAGAAACATCCGAAATACTTTTTATTTCTACAGCTACGGTAGATACTCATCGGAAAAACATCAAGCAAAAACTCAACACCAATTCTTTTTTCGAGCTTAGCCAGTACGCTCGGGCTTTCGACTTAATATGATGTTCCGATAAGGCTTTTTATATCAGAAGAATAACATTTTGACAGGAGGAGGAAGTCTTGGGCAAGTACAGAGATTACTCCAGTTTGATATTAACAGGCATTGACTGCCCTGTTGATTCCTTATATTTCGTTTCTTTATGAGGACGATACCAACTGTCAACTTTTTTTCTGTACAACTTCATTTTAAGTGGCTAAAAAAGAAGCTCTTGAGAAAAGCTTTTCAAGTTCGCTCTGATTTAGTTTAAGCGCCCGGGTGCGTTTTTCAACCTGCTTAAACCTGGCAGACAGATGGTGCGAGGAAGTGGTAGAGCACATTGCGCAGCGGCTTGAGAACATATAAAAAGACAGCGTTAACTTATAAATTCTAGAGTGCCGACAGAACTGTATGAGCTATCTTTGCGCGATAGAGATACACTTCCCCGTGTAAACCCTCTAAAGGAGAACCGCCAACAATCAGGAGCAGGGGCGTACGGGCACCATACAGTCGCTTTAAAGCAAACTTCTGCATCTGCTTTGAGTCTACAGCACTCGGATGAGGAGTGGATGATGGGTGACTGTGCCACTCGCCTACATAGTGCAACAGCGGATCTATCTTTTTGGCATCTGCTAAGGCTTCGGATATACCTTCAGTTCCCCTCACAAAAGAGGTAAGGCCATGCTCTGAGTTAACTGGAGCAGGGGTCGCGATGGAAATTGTTGCCATACGAAGGTTACTGCCGTAACGACCTATCAGAACACCACCCGTTTCTAAGGGGTGGTATCGGGAAATATCATCCTTGATAACATCGAGTGCTTCATTCAGGAAGTGGGCACAGTATTTCCCGTCAGAAGAGCCGAATAAATGGTTCATGCGACTGATTCTCTCTCAGCTGTCTCAAGCTTCGGAGCATGCCATGAGTGACAACATCCGACAGGCAGTGAAATCTGCCCCTCACACACCTGCTCAATAAGCTCCACCGCTACACCAGCCAGTCCTACTATTCTATTAAGGCGGGCCGGCGTCAATGGATGCCAGCACCCGATACCACGGGGCATGTCTTCTTTCAAAACGGCTAAATGTTCTTCTACCCTGTAAGGATTAAACCACTTATAAAAAGCATCAGCGTCAAAACAGGAGGCTGAGTCAGCATAGAAGAACAAGCGCTGCGCATGAAGCCCCAACGAAATGCTGATAACCGGCACGTACCCTGTAATGCCAAGAAACGGCAGCTCCCGCAGTACCGTGTCGGAGGCAGTAGCATCGATAATGAGTGTAGCGGCACGTACTGCATCCTCCAAAGCCTTATCTTTTGAAGTAGCTGATACCGCAAGCCCTACCACCCTGGCCGATGGATTAGCATGGTTCAAGCCATCGGCAACGGAAACGGCCTTGTTCCTGTTCAGCTGTGGCAGATTGAGCGGATGGCGAACAAGATTGCCTGCCTCCAAAAGGTCAGGGTCCACTAGGGTCATATCCGTAACTCCCATACGGACCAGCTGCTCAGCCAAATTAGCGCCCAGGGCCCCTGCTCCTAATAGGAGCACATTCGCCTTCCGTAAAGGAGGCGAAACCCTTCCTCTGTTTTGCAAATCATCAGGATGCCAGTTTTCTGCTCTGCTCACCCAACGCACAGACGAGGCACTTCGAAGCGCGTTCTCTACTAGGGAAACACGAGCCTTAGCGGAGACGTTTGTTTTCGGCGACAACACAAGCGCTTGCCAATGATACCTGTAGGGTGCTTCTTTCACTTTGCGGGGAATCGGCATACCTACAAACAGCAGAAGCTCATTGTGAGTCTCAAACTTTGCTAAGGCCGGCCTGAGTAAATCGATCAGCGACTTTCCTTGACTGGCCACAGCCTCAGCAAGCTCCTTCATGGTCGTAGGCACTTGCCAGCGGTTTATTGCTGGTACCTCGTCTAGACGTACCCATAAAGCATCTTGATGACTTTGCAATTGATTAATCGCTGTTCCCCAGGAGGGCTTATGTACAGTTTTGTCACCTCTGTGGTCCTTGAACTCCCGCACTATGGCAACTTGGTTCAAATAAGACACAGCCGCAGTACCAATGTAAAAATGGCTCTGTTTCCAGTGAGAAAAGGAGTCTCCGTCTTCATAGTAGGCCAATGTAAATATCCTGTTCTTAGAATCAGCTATTTTGTACCTAAAGGCCGTATCAAAGTCAGGTAGCTCAAAGGAATCCCCCGCAACTGTTAAAGTGTCTGTAGCAGCGCATTGCAGCCATTCCACCGCTCTAGCCATATGCCACACCACACGGTGAACGGTTGAGGGGGGCTCAGTCTCCATAGCGTTGCGTGAAGCGGCAAGCCCATGCGTTTCGCTTAGGCTGCAGATATGTCCGTTGCGTACCGGCCATAGAGGGTGCGGACCTCCGTTGTACTGCTGGTGCTCAAAAGTTGTGGTTACGCCTCCTGGTCCGTTGGAAGGATGCACCTGTACCTTTCCCCAGGGATCGATGTTGAAATCAACAATGACTCCCCACTCCGTAAAAAGGGGAATATCTTTCGTTGGTGCCGTATTAAGCAGCTCTAAGCGGACACGCAGTATGCAAGCATTGCTTGAGGGAATTGGCTCCCAGTCTCCCAGGAGCTCAACACCTCTCATCTCTGACATCAAGACGCTGCTTTGGCTTAACGCCAATTGGTCAAGTTCATTCATAATGGCAGTGGTTTATGCAAAACGCCCTCCACCGGTAGAACCGCCTTGGCTAGGAGGAATGTAACCGCCTCCGTTGTTGCCGCTGCTGTTCTGGTTGCCGATCTCGCGAAGCAAGGACTTAACGTTTTGAATAGCCCGCTTTACGTTGTACTCGCTGGAGTAGCCTTCCGAGCTGTCGGCCAGAATTTTGTTGTTCTTAGCCTGAAAGCGCCAGCGCCACTCGTCTGCCCTGTCCCTAAAGTATTCCCACTCCGGACCATTGCCCGACTCTTCAGTTCCAGATACCTTTCGTTCTGGGGCATTTGGCCCTAGTGTTGTGAACAGGGCCGCTCCTTTCTCGCAGTCCTTACGGTCGTTGTAGCCTTCTCCGGAGTCAGCCACTACTGCTCCATTCCCGTCTTTCAGGCGCCAGCGCCACTGAAGACTCTTGTCTTGGTAAAAATTAAACCCTTTCATAAGCTTTGTGCTAAAAGTTAAAATATTATATTGTCCTATATATAGTTCCAAGCGTGACAAGACGGTACTGTCACGCTTGGAACTATGTAGGAGGGGAAATGTGGGAAGGACACTGAATCCGCATAGAGGCTACTGTACAGCATTTACAGCTAGCTCTTAAGACTTAGGCGAAAGCGTGACTACCGAACTATGGAGCAACAAAAACTAAAAGACAAAAACCCTTATGCAGGTGAAAGTATACAGGATATCTTATTAGTTATTTCTTATAAGGACCAGTACCCCGATGAATATCAGTATGCTTTTATTGAATTTCATCAACGGTATATGGAATTCATCTACAAGGCTTGCATTCAGGCCTGCAAGTTTTTCAGCAACCCCTCAGAATTTGCACTTGACTTATCTGGAAACGTTTTCCTCGTTGCATGCGAAAGAGCGGTTGAATTTGAACCGAGAGAGGGGTATGATGAAGAAATTGAATTAAAGGCCTGGCTTGTAAAAATAATGGGAGAGCAGTTGAAATCGTTTACAGCTCATAATCCTGAAAGGAAAGCCTTTTTCTCTGTAGATAGACTACCAACAGAGCCTGAATCAGAAGCTGATACTCTAGAGGAAAATGATGATCTACATGAAGATGACTACCCTATCTCCAGGGAAAGCGTCAGAGATGCCATGGAGTCACTCAAGACAAGAGACAAAGATATTGTTATGGCCTATTTAACCCATGTTCACAGGAAGAATGCCCATTTACCAGATGAGATTATGCAAGGTCTTTGCTCAAAGTATAATACAACCTCATTCAATGTAAGGCAAGTAAAGCAACGCTTCTTCAAGAAAGTTAGAATGTTAAACGGGGGTAACGCTTAATTATGAAAATAACCAAAAACAATAATGTGTCTGCTAACCCTGATGAAAACTCATACGAGAAAAGGGTACTTAGCTTCTTAGGACAAAATGGTTTTATAGTCCCTGAGTCTGACCAAGAAATACAAGCCTTCATAAGTATCTGTGATAACTCAAGCGTTAAATTACCAGAAGCATTAAGGAGTCCATTTGATATAGAAAGAAGAGGGATCGTAGAGCCTAAAAATGAATTTCAAAGTGAAGATGCAAAAGCAATAGAAGAAAATTTAGCACAGGCCGCAAGAGAGGGCAAGGAAATCCCAGCCTACATACGTCAAAGAATGGAAGAGGATAGAAAGAAAGCCGAAGGCAGAGACTAAATCAAAAAGGCAATGCTAAGGGAAAAGCGCGAGGCTGAAATTGCTGCATTGGCTGAAACGATAGCAGACTCCTTCTCTCCCTCACAGGTTGTGGACTTAGGGGCAATTGCCGCTGCAAATTCCATCACGTTCGACTATGGAGCATACGAGACCTTCTTCGATGGTATGCTGCAGTACCATAAAGGTAAGTTTCACATTTTTTTGAACCTGGATAAACTTGGAAATCCAAATTCTCCACGCGCTAGGTTTACCATAGCACATGAGTTAGGGCACTTTTACATTGACGAGCACAGAAACGCCTTGACGAGTGGCAAGGTCAAGCCGCACACGTCAATGGTGGAAATATACAACAACGAAAATCTCGCCGAAATAGAGGCTGATTGCTTCGCATCCAATCTCTTGATGCCTGAAAGTAGATTCATGGATACATGCAAGGGAAGCAAGAAGACAGGCATGGCTGCTATTCTATTCCTTTCAGACACTTTTCAAGTATCAGTACTCAGTGCCGCAGTTAACTATATAAAAAGAAATATATGTCCCTGTTCGCTGATCAAATGGGGAGATGCTGGCTATCAGTGGTCTCTTCAGTCAAGGTCGTTTATGGACCTGTTTTCAAGGAAGGTTCATCTAACCTATTCCCCTGGAAGGGATACGGCTACATACAAGGCGCTGCACCAGAAAGATGCCTATTCACTAGACTTTCATAAATCAGTCACCACCATGTCTACATGGTGTAAGTCTATTCATCCAACTGGTAAGGATAATTTAATACTAAATGAAGAGTCGAAAAAGCTAGGAGCATATGGAGGAATCACATTGTTAACATTAAGTAATCTATGAATAATTGACCCTCACAAGAAATTCCTTACTTAACATAAGGTAAATTATAAGACAATAAATATATAGGAATATATGCAAAAGTATTACATAACCGGTTGTTGTATGAAGCAAATGACTTTTCATTAACAGGCGTCATAGAGTATGTTTTAATAGGTACTCCATTCATTCTTCAAAACTAAGCCCCTTCTCACATTTCATTTCACGCATTGTTTTGTACTTTGCTATCAGAATGAACTTTAAAAAGCCCTACCTGCTCATATTACTGTTATTACTGTTTGTAGTGCTCAGTAATATCTTACTCATTCATTTTGAAGCCTCTGACCCAGATAGCTCTATTAGAAGCATGGAGCAGGCAATGTGGTATACTTTTGTAACCTTAACTACAGTAGGTTATGGCGATTATTTCCCTGTAACGCCAGGAGGCAGAGCCATTGGGTATCTTTATATTTTCTCAAGTCTTGGCGTTCTCGGTTTTTTAATCAGTACAATTTCAAATAAGATCTTAACTATTTTGGAAGACAGGAGATTAGGCTTTCACGGCACAGATTTCACTGGCCATGTCCTATTTGTAGGCTGGAGCGATTTTAGCCGCCTTGTTGCTGATGAGGTGTACTACAGCAAGAAAAAGATCGCTATAATAACAGATCGTAAAGACGACGTTGATCTGATCTACTCAAAGTATAGTAAAGAGCAGGTATTCGTCTTATTCAATGAGTTCAGCAATTTCCAGGCATTGGAGAAAGTAAATGCAAATAAGGCGGCTACACTCTTTATCAGCTTTGATGATGATTCTGAAGCACTGCTGTATGTCATCAACTTCAAAAAGCTTTACCCCAATCCGGAGATTGTGGTAAACCTGCATAAGCTCCAGCTAAAGGAAACCTTTAAGGCCGCTGGCGTAACCTATGTCATCACAAAAAACGAAATTGCCTCTAAGCTAGTGGCAAGCTATATATTTGAACCGAATGTAGCAGACATGAACCTGGACCTCCTCAGTACGTCACGCACTGAGGAAGATTTTGACGTGCATGAATACAAAATACTACCTGAGACAACCTTCGCTAACAGAGAAAGTGAAGAGGTCTTCCATGAGCTTAAATCAAACTATAATACGGTTATGCTTGGCCTAAGCAAGATGAAAGGAAACCAAAGGGTGCTGATCAAGAACCCTCCTGCGGGAACCCCAGTTGAACCGGGTGACTATGTAATCGTAATGAGCAATGGACATGCAAAGGATGCCTTACGGAAGGTATTCCAAACAGTAGAAGGCAAGTTTTAAGTAACTTTAGCAGACCAACTATGCTCGGCAAGGAATTGGCAGTATATAATTGTTCTTTAGCTGTAGCTCCCTCCACCTACCGCTATCATCAGGAGGCCATACAGCACCATCCTACGCACTAACACTAGGGGAAGGGCTGGAGGACCTGCCGTCTAGCATGAGCGAAGCGATGGTAGCGAAAGGATTAAATAATGCCAGGCGAATCTCAGCTTCACAAGATATGTTCAGGAGAAGCATGTTGAAGCGATTGAGGAGTACGGGGAATACAAAACATTAGCAGTCTTGCTTTCCTTTCCCTTTTGTAGCACTATAAGTTACTCGGTAATAGGGCATTATTCTGTCCGCTAACCAAATCTACTATTACAGTCTTTACACGTTTGTTCTTTCTCTTTCTTAAGCTAAAGGAGGATGGCGCCTGCTTTGTGCGGGTAGGAAAGCCACTGTTCCGGCAGCGGAAGAATGGAGCGCATCGCCATGATAAAGCTGCCGGAGCAGTGCCCAGCGCACGGGAAGTTTTCCGTCAAATGAGCAGCATATGGCGGAGTGCTGTACGGTGGAGCAAAGCTTGCCGGGGAAAGCCTTTATCTGAGGAAGAGAAGTCACCTGCTGAAAGGTGACTTTTACACTTATGACTTCTTGTAAAGCCTTCGCTCAGAAACGACTACAATACAACAGATAACATGCAGCAGTATTTAAAGAGTGCGGCGGCTACGGTAGTAAAACAAAGGATATACCTTTGAGTTTATCAAGTAACGAGCGTAAACACATCATGCATTCTTTAACAGGTGACACCATGCACGGGTCTATCTTCGTTTTTCTGAAGCGATTCGTGGAGTACAAGCACAACTACAACACCTGGATGGATATCCTGAAGAGAGAAGGGCTGCAGATCCGTAAAGCCTCGCCTTACCAGATGAACGAGGTGTATCCTATCTCCGAGCTACTTACCATCATGCTGGCTGCCTCCCAAAAGCAGGGCATTTCATACGAAGTCTTTCAGGAGCGTTTCGGAGAGTTCCTGGTGCCTGACCTGCTGCTGGTCTTCAAACGCTTTGTGGACCCCTCCTGAAGAACATATGAGATGCTGCAAAACATCGGCTCTCACATGCACGGGGGCATCCGGAAGGAGAATGATAAGACCAACCCGCCGCCGCTGCACGTGACGATGGTCGGAAAGAACCTCCTCATCATTGAATATCACTCCAGGCGCAGGATGTCCGGCTTTGCCATCGGCATCATCAAGGGATTAGCCAGCTACTTTGACGAGAGTGACCGCGTCAGTGTGGCCTCTGCCACAGAGCCGCATGCCGAGAGGGTGCAGATTAGAGTAAACTTTCTATAGCCTGATAGGCGAATCTTGCAGGGAAAGGCCTACAGCTGGTGCCACCCACCCCCCTGCAGCAGCGCGTTCCTCAGCCTGCGCAGGTCATATAGTATGTGACCATACTGCTGCCCGGCTGTGTTCGGGTCATCGGCCAGGTACTCTGCCAGTGTCGCATAGGCCTGATCCAGCGACTGCGCCACCCCCATAGGACCATCATTGGCCATTAGCAAAGCGAGCAATGGGGCGGTATCAAATGGCCGGTTGAGCGCACATTCCCGCGGTAACGGAACAAACGGGCGATCTTCATTTAGCGGTGGAGGTGTAGTTTCGTCTGTCATGTCTCCTTCTTCGTTTTCTTCCATCACATACTGCTGTTACTTATTGTGCTGACCTAGGTCAGGCACCCTTTACAGGGTCTACTACAGTATTAAAAATACGAGTATAAAAACCGTCACACAAGGGATTATACCGTCGTTTTGTAACATGAAAATCGCGGCTTAATTTCAGGCTTTTTTGTTAATTAAATCAGCTGAAACCTATCTTAAGCAGAGATTTTCCTGATAGGATGCGGGTGTTTTGTAACATCAAACGAAGGCTATGTGTTGGCGCTGTCTACTGATTGGCCTTGTAGGTGAGGAATTCATTTACCTCAGAGTCCTCCTCAGTATAGCCATAGGTCCGGTGGTCAATCTGCTTCCCGTTTTTGTATACTGTAATTTTGAGTTCCATGGCAGCTGGCGGAGTCTCTACAGATGAGAACCCATAGGTGGTCTGAATGTTGAGCTCTCTCACGCCCTCCGCCTCATAGGAATACGTTTCCTCTGTCAGGTGCTCCTCAAAAAGCACAACCGGCATCTGCTCCTGGGTGCCGGTGCGGTAGAACTCCCCGCCCTTGATGCTGATAATCCTCCCGAACTTCTCGTAGTCGCCGCTTTGCGCTATATCCACCCTGAAGGTAGCAGCATCGGGCGTAGGTGTGTCTTTCCCGGAGTCGCCGCAACCAGCCAGGAGCAAAACAGAGAACAGGAGCACGGTTAACCTTGATAGTGTTTTCATAAGCTTGTTTTTAGAGTTGGGTTACATTATAGCTTCACCGCTACGCTTTTTTTTTTGCGCAGTAGAAGGGTGAAGCAGATCATTGAAGTCTTTCACGCCACTGGCCTTGTGCACGTGCAGCCCGGAGCGGATACCAGACGCCCGCTCAAAGGTGCTCAGGCTGAGCTTCGAGACAGGTATCTCAAATTTCTTGTCGCTAACCGTAAAATGCAGGCTGTCTGATCCCTTCCGGAAAGAGGAGTCCTTGCCGGCGATGGCCGTGGCCAGGAGAATGTCATACACCCTACCCTGGTAATCATTGTCAAACAGGGTTCTCTTGGCTGCCTGTGGCCAGTGCTCCAGGGCCAGGCGGATCTGGTTCCGGGCAATGCCGCCGCCAAAGGAGATGAAGACAGCGGAGGCCATGTCCAGCTCCCTGCGCCGTAGCTGGTAAAAGCTCATGATATCGATTGGGTTCTCCCCGAAGAACACGTTCCGGGTGCGTGCCGGACTGCCGGCGAAGTCTGCTATCCACATACCATTTTGCCTGTCTGAGCCGGCCGCTACGCTCCTGAAACCATAGTTGCGGAAGTCGTAGCCAATGACAGCATCAGCGCCAGGCTTTGTAAGCGGGAAGGCAATGTTAGCGTATGTTTTCTCCGGGTCTTTGGCTGTGTCTTTTACCAGGCGAATGAAGGGCAGGAACCTGGCTACTGTTTCCCGGTCAAGGCCACGCTCTTTCGTTAAGTAGTGCAGCTTCCCTGCTGACAGCGGCTGAGACTCGTAGCGGGCCGCGTCGAAGGCTTTAGGCGGCGGTGGGGTAAAGGCAGGGGTAAAGGCTTGCGGCTCACTGGCCAGGCGGGAAAGCACCTTGTTAACGCCCTCTACTGGCGAGGAGTAGGATTCACTGAACCGGTGGAGCCTGCTGGCCACAAAGTCAATGACGGAGCCCCTATCGGTGCTGCCATCCCGGTTAAAGTACAGCTGCCTGCCCGGGTCTCGCGGATTGCTGATGATGACTGTATCCCCGTCCAGGTGTTTGTACTCCAGGCTTCTGCGCCCCTTGCGCAGGTCCACCACGTAGCCTAGTGACTCAGCTGCCTGCATGATGGACACTTTCTCCCGGTATTCCCTGAACGTTATCATCTCCTACATTGAATTTAGCGCTTTAATCCGGAGGGCTTTATCTCTTCGGTACTGGCTCCCCTGCTTTCCGATTGCCCGAGCACCTCTGACTTTGTCGTAAAGCCCCGCGGCTCGTTCAGGTCTACACGGGCGCGTATCAGCTCCTCTCCTCCCTTTGCCCTGAGCTCTATCATATGACCCTGCCGGAGCTGCTCCTTCTGGTCAGGACTCAGCACCACGTCCTTTATGGCACCCGGCACAATGAAGTCGCGCACCCGGGCTTTCAGAATCTCGTTTGTCTCCCGGTCAAGCTGGAAATAATGGGGTTCCCTTTCCCCGTTCAGGGCAACGTGGTCCCGCACCAGCACACCCCCAGCCTTTAGCTTCTCCAGCTCCTCGGGCGTGGCGCCGATATCATTCTTTACCTGGGCACGCACAGGGTGCACCTGGAGCGAGAGCGAGTTATCGGGGTTGCGGAAGAGCGAGAGCCTGGCATCAGCTTCAAACCGCTGCCCTCCGGAGAATTCCACCGAGAAGGTCCGAAGGCTGGTGCGGCTCCCGGACAGCAAAGCGGCCAGGTCCTCAGGCGGCATGTTGAGCACTTCCTTTTTGCCTAACCCCAGCTTCTCAAACTGCGCATATGGGAGATCCTTAATGTCAAAGTTCATACAGATTCTTTAAACGTATAAATTGTTTCATGATATGCCATAAGCAGCATGAGGGGGTGCTAAGAAGGAGAATTGCTCAGCAGGCTTTTCACTTCCCCCAACTGGGTAATCATCTCCTCGCCCAGCAGGGTGAGCCGCTCCACAGCAATGCTGTTGTAAGGGCTTGTGTAGGCTTCACCCTCTGTGCCCATGACAATATCGAATGTGTCTGCCAGGATGTACTTCACCTGGTAGTTGGTGCCGTAGTAGTTCAATACCTGTAGCAGCAGCTCAATGCTGCTGCCCTCCCCGTTCTCCAGCTTGGACATTTGTGTCTGGTGGATTCCCATCGCCACGGACACCTCCTTTTGTGTAAGGCCCAGTGATTTGCGGAACGCGTTAAGCTTTCCCCCTATGTCTGATAGTGCAATGTTCATACTTGAAACGCAGAAATGAGTGAGTCAATATCCTTATTGATTTTAATGAAGTTTGCTTCAAGTGTAGTGTTTCTGGCAGCGGTTGTTCCAAATTTATAAAATATTGGCATATCTGCATACTGTTCCTCCTCTTTTGCAACCTCCTGAAGGTTAAGATTGATTTTGCAGTTGTACGTGCCGCTTACGTGCCTGCCGTCATATACCGCATTATCAAAGGCCACCTGCCCCACCATCTCCCCTGCCCGTAGGTTAGCTATCTTGGAGGCGGGTATGAGTGGCCCCATCTCCTCATTCACGCTCACGGAGGTTCTGTTCCTGTCGATGCTCACCCCCTGCTTCTGCTGCCGGACCTTCCCGAACAGCCGCTCCAGCCAGTCCAGTGTTTCTTTGTTCCTCACAGAGCCGGAGAGCACGTTGGCAGCCACGGCACAAATCGTGTCAGCCGTTTCCCTGCCGTACTGCTGGCGAAGCTGCGGCAGCTCCTGAAGGCCCAGCAGCACAGCTATTTTATTGCTCCTCGCGGTGGCTATCAGGTTCTCCACCTTATGCACGTAAAGCGTCGGCGACTCATCCACTATCAGCCCGCAGGGCAGGTTGCCTTTCGAGTTGATGAGCTTGGTCATGCGGTTGAGGATAAGGGCGTTGCAGGCGCTGTTGATGCTCTGCGTGGAGGGGTCGTTGGCAATCACCAGCACAGCCGGTTCTTTTGGATTTGTTATCTTCAAGTCAAAATCATCGCCGGAGAGCACCCAGAAGGTTTCCTTCGTAGCCAGGCGCCCCACGTTGATGCGGAGCGTTCCAATCTGCCCCTCCAACTGGTCGAAAGCCTTGTTCATATAAGCCGTGCGGAAGGGAGAAAGCAGACTTTTGAGCTGGGGCTCAGAGAAGAGCAGCTCAAAGATTTCATCATAACTCAGGTTCAAAAGGGCCAGCACATGCGGAAAAGTGGAGAACTTCCCTTCCTGGTACCTACTCATGAAAAAGATACAGCTGGCCAGGAAGTTGACGGCCGATTGGGTGAAGAACTGCGCAGCGCCTGACTCCTTATCGCTTTTAGTAAGCGACTGCAGCAGCGCCTCGGCTGTCTCTACCGCATCGGCCAGCGTGGGCAGGTACTCGGGCTTTAATGGGTTGAACCTGCGGCTATGCGCCACACTGTTGAAGTTGATGACATGGAACCGGTGGTTTTTGAGGGGACCTTTCTTCTTATTCACCAGGTAATGGTAATAGGCCAGTTTCCCTAAATCGGGAAACTTGAAATCATACACCGCCATTGAAAAGCCCTTGGCCAGCATCTGCCTGATGAATGGGTTCACAACCGAGAAAGACTTTCCGGAGCCGGGCGTACCGATGAGCAGTGTGGCCCGGAAGGGATTGACGATGTTGAGCCAGCCTTTGTTTATTCTCCGCTTGTGGTAGTAGAGCATGGGAATATTGATCGAGTAGGGGTTTTCCATCCGCTCGCTCGACTGCCCGAAGGACTCATTCTCCACATTAAACTTATCTTCCATCAGGCCGCTCTGGATGCGCTTGGACACGTTGTCGAGCGCTACGTGGATCAGCATGGCACCCAGCAGGGAAAATACGGTATAGAGTACCTCAAACAGCGTGATACCGTAAAACAGCACCGTCTCGCTTACATAATAATAGAAGAAACCCGAACCCAGGAACAGCGCCGCCCCCACAAGAAGCGGCAGGAAGATATGCTTCAGCGGGTCAAAGTTCAGGTTCTTCTGCGCCTTTGTGCCCAGGGCCACTATCATAATCAGCCCAAAGGTAAACGCTTTGGAGAAGTAGATGTTCTCGTAGATGGGAAGGCGAGCCAGCCTGTCCACAACCGGCTTCACGCTGGCCAGGAAGGCTGCATCCGCGTACAGGAGCACGGCAAATTCCACCATCAGGGAAAAGTAGACAAAGCCCTGCAGAAAGGAATACAGCTTCTTCAGCTCGCTTGATTCTTCCATAGCAGTAATGGTTTACAAAAGGGAAAAGAAAGTAATGAGGTTCATTAACATCATGATGGTAATGAATCTACAGCGTATCCGCGTTCAGTACGTCCCTGTAGTTCATTTTCAGCGAGATAGTGCGGCCGGACACCTGCTCCTCTGCCACCTCCATGTGAAAGACCTTCTCATCCGGAAAGGTGAACTTGCGGAACACAAACACGTTGCGGTATTTGCGCTTGAAGTTATCCGTGTCATAGAGCGTGAACACCGGTTCTACCTCCAGCTGCTGAAAGTTGGTGGCCTTCACGACTTTCTTATCCTCAATCAGGAAGCGGATCTGGTCAATATCATAGGCAATGTTGGTGCTGTTCTTCATCGACACATCCAGAAAGAAGTAATTCCCCACGGTATAGATGTTATTGAGGCGTATTTCCACTTTCTGCTCGCGGTTGGAGACGTGCATTACCTTCGGCTTTTGCTGCACAGCCGCTAGCGCAAAGCGCTGCATGTCCCCGGTGCTCATGGCCACAGCCGGGTTGATGAATTCATCTACCTGCGTGGGGTCAATCCTGACCTCAGTCTGTGCCTCGCCTGCCGTGTGGGCATAGTTTAGCCTGTACTGAACCATGAACCGCTCCCCTACGATGGTCACCACGCCCAGCGCTGGCTTGCCGTTCTTAGGCTTTACCCGGAGTATAGTGGTGACCGGTATATCGCCCGCCACATCGTCGGTGGAGATGTCAACATACTGGATAGGCTCCGGGCTGATGAAGTGCGTGGAGATGTCCTTATGCAGGTAGATGGTTTCCGGTTCTTTTGATTGCCCGAAGGAGGCAACAGAAAACAGGAAGAGGAGGAGTAGAATTGAGGGCTTCTTCATTTTATCTTTTTTTGGCTTTGTTATCAATCAGGTAGACAATGGTGTTGTACTTGAGCTTTGCTTTGTTGCGTTTGATGGCGCTGCCCGCTGCCCGTGTCGCGGTCTGAGCCATGCGGTCTGCCATGGAATAAAGTATCTGGGCGGAGCTCTCTGGGTTGTTCTCAAAGTCAATCGATTGCCCCTGGGTGGCACGGCTGGCCAGCTCTTTGGTGAACTCCCGGAACTGCGAATCAGGCACATACAGTCCTTTTAAGCCATCGTTATCATACACGCTGAGGCTAACAGGCAGAACCTGGTCTCCCTGCAGTATGGAGGTAATGGTGATATCCACCCTTTGCGCGCTGAAGCCCGAAACAAGGCCGTAGAGGTAGCTGCCTTTCTCTATTTCCATGCCGGCGACATAGATGTCGTCGAGCAGCCTGACGCGAATCCTGCCCCCCTCCCTCACTTTCAGGCCTTCATCCAGAATAGCTTTGATGAACTGCTCATCCGGCGTTCCTGAAATTGTGTTGAAGTAGGCGCTGTTGGTATTGGCTGTTTTGCTCACGGCCAATGCCTCCGGCTCAGGCTCTGCGACTGGTTCGTTCATTGGCCTTGGCCGCGCAGCAATTGGTCTGCTTACTGGTTCGCTGCCTACCCGGGACAAAGAATCCACGTAAGCCATCTGCTCTTTAAAAAGGCGCATTTCCTTTTCATAATCCGACTCAGTTTTTTGGGGTGCTCTTCTCGTTGGAGCTGGTGCCGAGGCATAACGGCTACGCTCCTGCCGCTGGCTGACGCGCTCCATGAAAGGCTCCGGCTGCTGGTTGGCCAGTATCTGGCTGTTGAGGCTGTCCAGCATGGCCTGCTCTTCTGCTGAGTACACGCTGCCATACTGCTTGTCAGCAGTGCCATTATCTCCCAGCTCCCGGATAGCAGAGTAGTCGGTTCTGTATTTGTGCGCCTCCCTGGAGGCTTGAAACTTATCTTTCACCTCACGCTTTTTAAGGTTGGCGTCCGGCAGGTCCGTATTCAGAGAGGCTGTCTCCACCAGCACCGCAGCACCTGGCGCCGGAGCGGGTTCCCCTTCAGTCCCGAACGTATCGAGGTAGAGGTAATTGAAGATAAAGAGGAACGGCAGCACGATGAGCGGCAGGATGTAGCGCCCTTTCTTGAAGTCAATCTTATTCATGAATGATACGGTTTAGCTGTTTGTCTATATCCTTTAGAAAAGCGCTGTCTTGTACTGTGAGGCTGTCGGGGTTGATTCTTTGCACCTCTCCATAGAGACGCATCATCTCCATCATATCTGATGTTACAGGCCGCGCCTGCTGCTTTCTATCCAGGCCGGAGTAGAGGAGCTTCGCTGTAGCATCAAAGCTCCCCTGCGCCTCCTCACGGCTTGCTACTAGCCATATAATGCCACATGCCATCAGACAAAACATACCTGCCACCATGGCCTTCTGGTGAAGGTTTGCCCAACCGGCCGCCTTTCTCCTGATGTGGAGGAGTCGGTTAAAAATTCTTCTTCTCCACATACGCCAGGTCCTTGTTGAGCACGGTTTTCCAGTTCCTGATGATGAGCCCGTGCGGATTGTTGTCTGTGCGCGGCACGTCCTGCAAATCCCCCTCTGTCACCAGTGCCCTGGTGGCAATGGAAGTAGGCCGCTCAATGCGCTGCCGGGCGTAGTAGGTGAAGTGCCGGTTCTCATCTACCACCACACTATCCGTCTGGATGGTAAGCAGGGCAGAGCTGGACAGGATGGAATTGTAATAGCCTTTCTCTTTTAAGTTGTTGTACTGCGCAAGGCCCGTGTCATCCACCAGGTACATGGCTTTGGTGAGGTTGTTTTGGATGTATTCATCGTCCGGCGGGAGTGTGAAGAAGAGCAGGTGAAACATATTCACATGCGCCTCATACTCCACTTCCCGGTTGGTGCCCTGATTTGTCTGCCGCACCAGCACCGGCACGTTGTGGTCCAGTACGTAAATGTTTTTGCGCTGCTCATTAACCAGGCTGTAGGCGAACACGCACACCGCCACTACTACAGCAAGAGAGGTGAGGAAGCTGCCGATGCTGATAGCGAAGGCAAGTTTTATTTTCTTTTCAATGCTTTGAATCATGGTGCTGTTAAATTTTACCGTGAGAAATTGCGCAGGGCCCTGCCGCCCCCCCCGGCCATAGAGCCGATGGCGTTGCCGATGCCGCTGGTGTTGATTATCCAGGTGGAAATCACAGGTATCGTGAGCATGGCCAGCCCCCCGATGAGGAGACTCACAATGTAGAAACTGATGCTGCCCGAGGGGTAAGAGACGTAGGCGATGAATGTTTCCTCGTTCTGCATCACCGCCTTTAGAATCTCTATTTCCTTCATCAAACCGTACTTGACCAAGACAAAAGAGATAGACATGACGATGTAGGCGATGGTAGAGTAGAGCCCTACCGCCACATAGCGGCCTATCCAGGTGAGGTAGGAGTCACGGAAGCCGGGCAGGATGCTCAGGGCAAAGGCGAAAGGCCCGAGTATCACCAGGATGCCGGCGAAGATGATTTGCAGGAAGAAGACAATGTAGATGCACACCTGGTAGAGCAGTACCACCACGTACTCCACCAGGCGCATCATCGTGAAGTGCATCTTGGCCATGAGCAGGAGGTAGTAGCCTTTCATCTTATTGAACATCGGCTCCAGGTCGATGCCCATCTTCTCCATCCAGTCCTTGTCTCTGGTTTCTGCCTGCACCTGCTCAAAATCTGCGCTGCTATCTGAAAGCCTCATAGCCACGCTGTCTATCAATGCGACCCGTTCCAGGTGCATATCCCCCACCTGGTCTATCTGCCCTGCATACATCTCCTTTGCACTGTCTCTGACCACAGTCAGCGGGAAGTTGAGCACGTCCACAAAGCCGCCCCAGAAGATGATTACCAATGCCAGGGCAAAAGGGCGGAACAGGGCCAGGTAGCGCAGGGGCTCATCCCCCACCATCATCTTATAGGCCTCCACGGCAAAGTAGAGCAGCATGGCAATGGCGGCCACCGCCTGCGCGTCAGCCAGGAAGCTGCCGGCCAGGTCCTGAACGCTGAGGAACAGGCCGTCAAAAAGGTCAAATATGGCTTGGTCGATGAGCTCGCGCATCTATTTTGCTAAGTGGTTGGTGGTATTGAAAAGGGAGATGATGCGCCTGTAGTAGCCCCGGAGCGTCAGCATATCTGCCAGGTAGCCGCGGAAGGACTTGGCCTTTACCGCATCCTCCTCATAGGCTTCTTTGGTAAGCCCGATGTCAGCGTTAATCCTGTCTTTCTCCTGGCGCAGCTTGAGCAGGATGTCCACGTCCACGCCTGCCGCGATAGCGGCTGCATGCAGTTCATTCAACTCTGTGTTCAGCGCTCCTATCTTTTCGCCATAGAGCAGGTGGAAGCTTTTGTTCAGGCTGCGGTCCGCACTCTTGAACACCTCCTGCTCCCAGATAACCGTTACCTCCTCCTCTTCCTTTTCCGCAGCACGCAGGTTGCCCCTGACAGCTGCCATGGTGGGCAGGAGCTGGAGCATGTTGCGGCGGTCATCGCCTTTGCGGTACTTGTTATGGAAGAGCATGAAGTACCACTTCGGGTCGAAGCTGTTCCAGCGCGTCACAACCTCCCGCTCCATCTGGTGGCGCACATACTTCCCATCCACTATGGAAACAGGAGCCTGTGCCTTGCCTTCCGGAAGCGTGGCCAGAAAGACAGCACAGAGAAGAAGAAAAGCATATATGCCACTGCCCTTACCTCGCTTGGATTTTATTAGATCCGTAGCGGGAATATCATAAATTTGTGTCGCTGCCATCATCACCTTACTTTTTAATGGTCTTGTATTCATCGAGCAGCGACCTGATGATAGCCTGGCTGTTATTGGGGTACTTCAGGCCCAGCGGATTCATGGTCTTTATCAGCCCGGCATGCCTGGCCACGTGCATCTTCCGCACGATGGAATAGGAAAGGCCCCGCATGATGCGCAGCTCGTCCACCACGTGGCGAATGAGGGAGAGCCGGTCGGCATTCGTCATCAGGTTCACGTCGGTACCAACCACAGCCACCTGGTAGATGTAGGTGAACAGGTCAGCGGTACGGTTCACCAGCTCCAGCTCTGTTTTAGCGGCGATGAGCAGCAGCTCCGGGTCGCCCTGGGCAATGTCCATCATCTGGCCCTGGTAGGTGCCGATGTCCTGGGCAATGGTGGAGGCATAGACAATGTTTTTGCTCTGTCCTACAATGGACTGCACCAACTTGAGCGAGTTGTACATCTTCTCCTCCAGCCGCCTGATTTCCCCCATTTTGAAAGTGATACTCTGCTGTGTGGCGGATATCTCGGTTTCCTTTTCTTTGATGTCATTTAAGGCCGCCTGCTGCGCAGTGTGGTTCACCACAAGCGTAGAGACCACCGCAGGGTCGAAGACCAGCTGCTGCGCCTGTGAGGAAGTCCATCCCAGGACCAGTGCACTAAGGAAGTACAGGTATTTTCTCATGGCTCTTTTTGTTAATTAAGTTTATGAATTCGTTCAGCTTCATGCCCGATGCGCGGAAGTCCTGCACGAACTCCTCCAGCGCCTGCCGGTAAGTGGGGTAGCGGCCGATGTAAAGTTGCAGCGCCTCCTTTTCCCTTCTTTCCGTGGTGTAGGTCAGGTACTCGTAAAGCGACACCTCCACGCCGTACACCTCGCCGGTGCTGCCCCGCCGGATATAGACTTCCTTGAAGCGGCCCCGCCCTTCTTTGTTGTCAAGGTTGTTGATGGTGAAGATTTTCTTCTGCTCCACTGCATTAAGGGAAAGCAAACCCGCAATTTCGCTGAAGTTGTCTTTGAACCTGGTCTGGTCTAAAAGGCAGATGGTGTCTGAGTTGTTGATGATGCTGTTCTTAACCACGGCGTTGCCCAGGATATCCTCCAGCTCCTGGGTCACCACCACCGCCTCCCCCCAGAACTTGCGCACGGTTTTGTAGACGTAGAGAATGTAGCCCGCCATCAGCGGGGAGGCGATGGCCTTCCAGGCCTCCTCAATAATCAGCGCCTTGCGGTTTTTCTTGTGGCGCATCTTCTGCAGGAACACGTCCATGATGATGATGGTCGTGATGGGGAAGAGGACCTTATGCTCCTTGATAGCGTCAATCTCGAAGACAATGAACTTCTCATCAAAAAGCGAGGCATCCATGGCGTTGTTGAGGATGGTGCCGTACTCCCCGCCGATGCAGAATTTCTTGAGGATAAAGCGGTAGCTGGTGCTGTCAAAAGGAATGGCTTCGGCTTTGGTGATAGCGCCTATCTTTTCGATAGAGAAATCATAGAAACTCTGAAAGCTCAGGTAGCTGCTGTCCTTTCCCCTTTTGTAAAAGTCCTCATAGTAGGCTGACACCACCGACGAAAGCACGCTGTCCTCTATCTGGCTCACGGTGCCGTCCGCTCCTTTCCAGAGCAGGGAGATAAGTGACTTGAGAAACTCCCGCTTCTCTTCGTTGAATTCCTCCACGGAGATGCGGAAAGGGTTCATCGTGATGGGCTCCTCCTCTGAGTAAGTGATGTACTTGCCTCCGTAGTAAGCACACAGGCCACTGTAGGAGTGCCCGGTGTCTACCAGGATGACATCTGTGTCCTGCAGCGCATACTGGCGGATGAGGTGGTTCATGAAAAAGGACTTGCCCGTCCCCGAAGGGCCCAGCACAAACTTATTGCGGTTGTTCATGCGGTTGGTGTTAATGGGCATGTCGCTCGTTTCGATGGCCACCGGGATGCCCTGCCGGTCGGAGAAGAATACCTGGAAGCCCGACTCCTCATCTTTGAGTAATCCTTCTTTGAACAGCAGGCACAGCGCGGCATCCGAGGTGGTCTGAAATTTATCATACCCTTTCAGCTCGGAGGCATTGCCGGGCAGCATGCAGCGAAACAGCTCCAGCTGATTGTAAGCATTATGCGAGGGGATGATGCCCAATGAGAACAAAGCACTCTCGATGTAATTCACGGCCCTGTCGATGTGCTGCTCCTGGGCAGACACGAGTATGTTAAAGTGGCCGTGCACGAGCAGCTGGTTTTCCCTGGCAATGTCTGCCATCACGCGGTCAATATCCTCTACAGCCAAATCATTGGCAGGGTCCGGGATGGAGGTGTGGCGCTTGCGCTTAGCGATTAGCTTATTTACTTCCCCCCTCTGGTCCGGAATCTGAATCACCTGGTTGTAAATCACGCAGTCCGTGGCCGGTATCTTGTGCAGGAAGTGCAGCAGGTCCACCGGAAGATTAAAGCCCAGGTTCACATCGGTGTGAGGCGTGATGGAGGCAGGGAAATTGATTTCGTCCACATCCACCAGAGAGATGCTCTTGATAGTTTTCTTTCCTGATTTTATACCTTCCTCCGTTGCGCTGAAGTTGCTCAGGCCATACACTTCATCTGAGAAGTTAAAGGCCAGCAGGCGGCTGATGAGCGCCTTGATTTCCTTTTCTACCAGTACATGCGGCAGAAACCCTTTTGACTCCAGCAACTCCACCACTTTGGTGATGTTGCGCTGGAAGGCCTTGAAGTCTTTTGCCTCATAGGTAAAGAAGGCCGAGCGCTTCACGTCCCGTGTTAGGGTGAGATAGGTGGTGATGTCACGGTATTCTCTTCCCGCAAACGCCTCATTGTATTTCTGACTAAGAAAATCAGACGAGGCACGGCCTTTAAATTGCTTCCGCGCAAAAATATCCAGCTTCTGCAGGGTATAGCCAGAGCCCACTAGTCTCACGATGTTAGAAAACACATAATGAAAGTTGGTGTAAGCGTCCACATCGGCAGCATACTGGAGCACCGGATTCGTAATGCGAACGACAACAGAATGGTCGCCTGCCTCATGATAGAGAATATCATGTACATCGCGGTCAATGCCGATATAGGGTAGGGTAAAGTGCTTGTTTTTCATACGCAGGGTCAATAGTGTGGACGGTAAGGACACTAGCTTCGGCGGCTTAACCGGGAGGGCATGATGTACACTCCGGCGGATTTGGACTTGGCGTGCAGGCCTTTCTTCTGGCGGCTGTTGGTATAGAGCAGGCCACCCATTGAAACGGCAAGCAGGGCGATAAAACCGGCGAGGAAGTTCACGGCAACGGTCAGCAGCACAGCAGAAAAGAAGCCTGTTAACACACTGCCCATTGCCCAGTAGATGTAGCGTCCCTTAAAGGACTGAAATACAAGGGGCTGTTGCAGCCCCTTGTACACAGGGTATCCTGCGTGCCTCCCGGTGGTCATGGGCTACACGCCGAAGAAAGCCTTCACCACCACGCCCACCAGCATCAAAAACACGCAGGATCCCATCCACCCCATGATGGACTTCTGCACGTCCTGGTCTCCGGAGTTCCACTTGATAAACACCCGCACGCCGCCGACCAGGCCCACAATGGCGCCGATGACAATGATAAGCGTGCCGATGGGGTCCACGTAAGTGGTAAGCTCAGAGGAGGCCGCATCGATGCCTTCTACCCCCTGCGCCCTGGTCTGCTGCACGAAAGCCAGTAGGGCAACTGCCACGAAAGAAAGTCTCTTTTTCATAAAGGAATTGATTGAACTGGTTTTAAAATATGGAACTGGAATAGGATTTAGCTTCTTTCAGGAACTCCTCCAGGGGGATGCCCTGCCCCTCCACCCGCAGTGCTGTCTCAGGCTCAGACTCTGGTACTGTGCTGAGCTCCTCCTGCTCATAGGGCTGATCTTCTTCCTCCTCCTCTTCGTCATCGTACTGATCGTCGGCATACGGCTCATCGTCCTCTGCTGCTTCCTGAGACAAGTCATACCCCTGCTCCTCGGCATCGGCAAGTTCTTCCATGTCATAATGCACACCTGCATCGGCAGGCGCCATCTGTTTGCGTGAGAAGAATAAATCGTAGAGGAAGTTGAGCACATAGTAAATGGCGTACGCTCCTATCACAACCCCAAAAAATGTACTCCATGCCATAACTCCCTATATTAGAATGAACACTTTACTTTATATACTTAAATAAATACGCCTAAAGCATATAATTTTTTAATCAATAAATTTATTGCTTCGCTTCTCAACCAATTCCTGAATAAGCGCCTTGTGCTTGCTGAAAAACTCCTGCAGCAGGTAGCTAACCAGCGCATTTGATTTTATTTTTGCTTTCTTCTTAAGCAGGTCAAGCACTTCGGCGCTCTCCTCGTCCACATAGACAGCTTTCTTGTCAATCTCCATCTCCTTACGGGCAGCCTCTAAGACCTTGAACAGCTGCATGAATCCTCCCTCATGGAGAATAGTATCTATATCCTTTGGGTTTTTGGTGGCAGATGCTCCCCTATCCCCTGGATGAGCGGCAGCTGGTCGCTGTTCTCTTTCAGTCACGACCTTAAGGGTGCTCGTCGGCACAGCTTCTACAGGTAATTTCTCAGCACCCATCTTAGCTTTTATGCTATCCAACAGTGAATTATTTTTATTCATTGACATACGTAATATATACGACATATGAATAATATAGTAATATTATTCTGTAAAAGAATATTTAAAATTTAAGCAATAAAAGCAAAGCCCTTCAGAAAATTTTCCTGAAGGGCTTAAATTCAAAATATATGTTCCCTATCTAATATACTTATCATAGATAAAATCGAAGGCTTCCTGCACTACTTCCCGTGCCTCTGTGCTGATAGATACTGTGTCAATGCGCTGCAGGGCCACCCGCTCCGCTATCTCCGGGGCTATCTCCCCGAAGCTGGCCATCGCCTCCCGGACCTTCTCCTTTGTTTCGTACTTGATGCTTTTGTTTAGTCTGGTAGGAAGGAAGACAATTTGACTATCAGCGTTCAGGTGGCGCGCTACCCTGGCAAACACATGAGAGGACTCGAACACGCTCCGCTCGTAGGCAATAGGGCAGATAATGAGGTCCGCGTCTTTAATGACAGTAAGAATAGAATCATCGTCCAGCCTCCCCGGCATATCCATGATGACCTGTGTTTCTCCTTTCAGCGCATCCAAATCCGCGGCATACTTAGGGTAATCTTCCAGGTCAAGCTTGAGCACCTCATACAACGGGTCGTTTGAGTACAGCTCCCGGTCACGCTCCCACTTGGAGTAGACGGTTTCCTGCTGGTCCATGTCAAAGATAACCACCTCCTCGTTTCTGTCCAGTGCCAGGTAATTAGCCAGCAGCACGCAGATGGTTGATTTTCCTACGCCGCCTTTCTGGTTTGCAATTACTATTTTCATATCCTGTCGATTAGCGTTTTATCTTTCGTCTGTTTTTTCTTTCCTGTTCTGCTGACCGGCCACTCTGCTGCAGACCCTCGGCCAGGAGTTGGAGCAGTTCCGCGATAGAGCCGGAGGAGTACGCCAGCTGGCGGCTGGCCTGTGGGCTCAGCTCCCTGTCCAGGTCCAGCAGGTGCGCGGAGCCGTAGTCCAGTTGCCGGCTGGTCAGCTCACTTATCGGGTGAATAGCCTTCTCCCTTTTGTCAACCAGGTAATGCTGCCCTTCCAGCCTGGCAATGCTCCAGTCGTTGCTTTGCAGAATGTCATTCAGGCTCCTGCCATTGGCCAGCATGCTGTTCAACCTGTCACCTGTATACTCCCGCGCCTCCTCGTCTTTGGGGCTGTTTACCTTCAGGCTATCAGCGTTAAGGCGGAACACGCGCTGCAGGATACGCGCCTCCGCCTGGCTGGTAATCGTCCACTGGCTGGCCTGCTCCGTGCGCTGGGCGTGTCGCTGCTCCGGGGTGACCTGCCCGGCAGCGTGGAGCAGCTCGCTTAGCTTCATGACCTGCGAGCCTTTGAGCACCTGCTTTTTAGCATGGTCGATAATGGTGTAGCCGTAGGGGGTATCCTTGCCTTTCGCCAGGTGAAACACCAGCTCCACCCCGAACTTTTTTTGCAGCAGCGCCTGCAGCTCCTTTGCCTCAAGCCCCGGCTTATACTTGGTAAAGAGTGCTTTGAGCTGGTTCACCCTTGCTTCCGGGGCAGCATACCTGGCTGCCTTTTCGGCAACTTCTGCTTTATCCAGCGCACTCACTATCCGCCCATACTTGATAAAGCAATAGCTGATACCATCCTCCTCCACCTTCACCCCCTGCCCTTCCAGCAGCAGCCTGAACTGGGCCTCTGTGGAGAAGTTGTAAGCAAGGGCCTTCCTGATGTGCGCCCGCATCTCCTCGCCCACATCCTTCATCAGGATTTCCTTCATTGCTTTCTGGCTCCTGGTGCGCTCAAAGGAGTCGTCAATCTTCCGGCCCTCCCCATTCACGCGCGAGGAGACCAGGTGCACGTGATTGTTATCCGTGTCAGAGTGGAAGTAGATCAGGTACGGGTTCTCCCCGTATCCCATCTTCTCCAGGTACTGCTCGGCGATGTCCTGCAGCTCGTAAGCGCCTTTCTCCCTGCCCTCGCAGGAGATAACGGCATGGAACTGCGGCTGCTTCACCATTTGCCGGTTGTCATCAGACCGGGACCAGGAAAGCAGATAGCCCTTATAGTCCATGTCTGCAACGCCTGACGCGCCCGGGTGGATCAGGCTGAAGTTCTCAGATGCCAGCAGCTGGGCCGTGCCTTTGGCTATCTTGTCTTCGTTGTAGTGCACCCCTGAGAAGGTAGCAGCGGAGGAAAGAATCTTGACTATCATAGCCCGGTAAATGTAGGGGATAATCGCAAAAGCAAATCCGTAATATGGAATACGGAAAACGTAATGTGCATTTAGCGTAGGGTGCGCAGGTAAGTGCGGATAGCTTTCACATACTCCTCCTCCACCTGCAGGAACTCCTGAAAGTGCTGGTTATACTGGGCAATCACCTTTCCCTCCACCATGTTATTCTTCTCCAGGTAGTTGATATACCTGGCAATCTGGTTGATGTTGGTACCTATCCGTTTAAGCTCCCCACCTGTTTTATCCAGGGCCCGGAACAGCTGCTTCGGGTTATGGACAGGGACATCGGCAGAGGCAAAAATCTTTCTCCTCAGGTACTCGCTCCGGTCATTGTAGCCGGCTTCCCGGACCTGCTCTTCCAGCTGAACGCGCTCTTTTTCAGTAAACCGGAGCTTCACTACGAAGCCCCTCTTCTCCCCTGCCGGTAGCTTTGGCCGGCCGCCTTTCGGGTTCCACTCCTGAGCCTGCTCTTGATTGTCCATCTGGTATTTTTAAAGATGATGAGTTGCGAATAATCTACCCCCTGCTCCCACTATGTGGGGAGCAGGGCAAGAGGTTTTGAGGGCCCTCAAAACACATCTTGCAAAGAAATTTCCGGAGAAAGAAAATCAACCATAACGGCGGCATGGTTAACTATGGCTGGGAAGAATGTAATAATTCCTGATGGACAAAGATGAATAGCCTGACTTAGTGCAGGCATTATCGGGGGACTGGCTCAAATCATGCTAAACTAATCGGGGCTGGTTGGGAGCCTGTTGTATTCAAACGCAGCGATAAGCCTGGTCAGCACCTTCAGCTCCTTTGCCTCCTCGGTACCGGGCGCAGCGTCTGTGAGCTTCTCAAGGCGGAACACCGCTAATTCATATTCTTCCGCTGAGATAATGGGCATGTCTTTCATAATACCATAAAAATCAAAATGACACATAATATAAAGTGCAATATACGTGGTACTCAGATGTTGTTTATACTGATTTTTGATACACTACTACTCAGTCTAGCTGTTGGTGGATGCCCGGGTCACCGACCACATACAGACCTGACCACGTTGTAAATTGTTTAAGTTGTGTTGCATAATCTGCAATGCGCAACAATCCTGTTTCTTTTCAAAGGCGTTTAGGGAATCGGTTGGACTGGGCTTCACAAAAACGGGTAAACCCTTTCCTTAAACAGCAATCCGCATGACACAATGCGGAATCAGTAATGCGTTTTCCGTATTCCGTAATCCGCATTTTCGTACTTTTCTCTTTATTGCAGGTTGCCAGAAATGTTTTGAAGCGGAGAAAACAGAGAAAAGTACGGCCAGGCGGTATCAATTCTGCGCTTAAAGAGGCATTTAAGGCAGGCACTTCGGTCGGATGGCACGCATTCGTGTAAACCCACGACCCTGATACGCACTCCTTTTCCTTCCCTTTTGTAAAAAAAATACCTGGAGCCTATTCCAGTATTCTACCCATTCCTTCATTCTATTCATTCAAGGCGCTGCAACATGTTGATTGACACATGGTTATAACACACAAAACAGAGGAAAGTACGGTAAAATACAGAGAGAAGTACGTTGCTATGCAGAGAAAAGTACGGTCTATGCAGAGAGAAGTACGTTTGGAGAAAGAGAAAAGTACGGTTTTGAAAAAGAATAAAGAGAAATCTGATTCTGTTTTCTGTATTTACTTTCTATCTTGACCTGCAGAAAGGACGGGGCATGAAAAAATTCAAAAAACTGGATACTTTCCTGACGGTGGCGCAGCATAACAACCTGGTGCGCTCGGACCTGGCCTTTACCCACCTGGAGGCCAAGGTGTTCACCAAACTGCTGGAGACGATTCCAAAGGATGCGCGGGAGCTGGGCGAGGTCTCCATCCGAATCAGCGACGTGCTAGGGACAGGTGGCTCGGGTAAAATGTACAAGCTGCTGCATGAGGCCGTGAAAAGCCTGGACAAGCGCCGCATCAACCTGCTCAGGGTGGATGCCGGCCCCTACGACTATGACGCCTGCGGTTTGTTTGACTCCATGGAGATGAAGGTGGGCCAGAACCTGATCCGCGGGGCCTGGGGCCGCAAGATTCAGCCCTACCTCATCCAGCTGAAGAAAGGCTTTACGCTGGGGGAACTGGAGATACTCCTCAAGCTGAAGACCGGCCACTCCTATAAGCTGTACTGGCTTCTGAGAAGCTATGAGTCGCTGACCCGCTACGAGGACTCCCTGGAGAACCTGAAGACCATCCTGGTGAAGCAGGAGGAGGGGAAACCGGACAAGTACACCCAGTGGAATGACTTCAGGCGCTATGTGCTTGAGCCGGCCGTGGAGGAGGTGCGGGAAGTCTCCGCCGAGGCTGGTAACCCCCTCACCTTTGAAACCGAGCTGCTCAGGTCCGGCAAGAAGGTCATCGGGGTGCGGTTCTATAACATCAAGTCGGCCAACTCCCGCAAAAAGCTTTTGGGGCTCACGCAGGCAATGCCCCGGTATGAAGGCAAGAAAGAGACCGCCTACGTGCGCCTGACGCTTTCCTACGGCCTCACCCCGGAGCAGGCAGAAGACGTAGTGGAGCGGGTGCCACAGGCCCTGCTGTGGCCTGTCATGAAGCAACTCAACCTGGACATTGTCACCAACAGGCTGCACGAGCGGAAGCAGCCGCCCGTCCCTGCCGGGGCCTGGTCTGCCGTGCTGCTCAAAAAGCATTTCAACCACCTGCTGAAGTGGCCGGTGAAAGAACCGCTGGAAAAGTAAGAAGGCGGAAGCGCTCGGGCTGTGCCCGGCTCAGGGAAATAAAATGAGCTGGGCGGCGCGGTCCTGTGCAGGACTGGCCAGGCGGTACGAGTGGACGGTGAACACGAGCTTGACGACCACCCGCTTGTGGCGGTATTCGCGGTAGCGGATGTCCAGCAGCCCCCTGTCGCGGATGGCCTTGATGGCCTGGTCCACCACCCTTGTTTTGAAGTCATAGTAGCGCTCATACTCGGCGTCCCGTTGCCGGTACTTGCGCACGCCCAGCATCACTTCCTTGAGTTCCTCCACCGACAGCTCCACCTTCCGCTCGCCGGCATAAGCGCGTAGAAACCAGAACAGGCGCTGGGTGTGGCTGTGGCGGAGTGTCACCAGGCTGGCGATCTCCTTTAGGGAGAAGGTGCTGGTGAGCTCCTGCAGCTCGGGGCGGGCATGTTCGGAGAAAAGCGCCTCCAGGTAACCCCCCTGCTCGTGGTGGAAGGTCAGGTACTCAAAAAGGGGGTAAAAACCCATGCTGCGGCGGCCGGGGCCCGGCTTGGTCAGCCGCTTTCCGGCCAGGTCCTGGAGGGCCTCCTCGAGGAGCGTGTAGTGCTGCGGGGTGGGTGGATTACCCAGTACGTCCGCCAGGTTCGCCCGGATAGGCAGCAGGCGCTCGTAAGAGGAAATCTGCTCCAGCAGGTGGATAAAGACCTTCGTCTGCAGCGTGTCCAGGCCGAAGTCGGAGTGGGCAAACACGTGGTACGGAAGGGACTGGCTGGCGGGGGAGGCGTTCATCACAGGCATCAGGTTAAGCCTGCCTAAGATAGCAAAAACACGTTAAATTGCCTGAAATGTGAGAAAAAATGAGTGAAATACCTGCCTGAAAAACAGGCGCGGACTCAAAACGCAACCTCTTGCAAGCGCGTTTGCCTTATATCGCGTTTGGAGGCATTTGGAATGGCAGGTGGACTTAGTCCAGGCCGAATTTCTTCTTGAAGATGCCGTAGGCGTAGGCGGTTTTGTTTTCGATGGGGTGGCCGAGCTTGTTGTAGTCCGTGTTTTCCACCTCGTAACAGGCTTTGTTGATGTCGGTCAGGCTCCCGTTCTGGAGTATCCTGCGGATCTGGTGGTCGGTGAACCGGAACTTGGCCATGCGGGCATAGGCCATCGCCTGGCGCTCCGTGAGCTGCTCGGTCTGTGGCGGTGTCTCGGGTGTGGCTCTCAGCTTCTTGCCCTTCAGCAGGGTAAACTTGATGGCAGTCACCTTGCGCCCTGTTTTGATGGGCGTGAACTCGAAGGGAATGTCGGTTTTGGCGATTTCCTGCTGGGCGGGAATGAGAACCCAGCGGCGGATATCGGAGTATTTCGGGTAAAGGTGGTACTCCACTTCCTTTCCCTTGCTTAGTTTCTGTGTGTAATCCAGGCCGAGCTTGAACCTGAACTCAGTGATACTCATAATTCGGTAGCCGGCCTTAGGTGAGTCGAACTGCTTGAGGAGCATGTAAATCCGCGAGGTGTAGGTGCTGGAGAAACGGATGCACTGCTTGAGCTGGGCCTGGGTGAACTCCTTTCTTAGCTGCAGCAGGTGGGGCTTCATGTCCGGGTGCGGGGTGATTTTGACGATTCCCTGCTTTTTGTAATAGGTGGCGTCCGTGACAAGGTGGGCGTAACGGGTGGTGCTGGGGCCTTCCTCCCACTCGACCACGTGGCTCATGAGGCTCTTGATGTTCTTGCTGACCTCTTCGTAGAGGTGGCTCCCGGATTTGAGGTCCGCCAGCTCGATGATGTCCTGGACCCGGATAAAGTAATCCTTGAACTCAATATCAGACTCCTCGATGCAGGAAAGCATGGAGAAGAAGAGGCGCCATTCAATGTAATTGAGCCGGAACTGCCCGTTCAGCAGGAAGTTAGAGAGCGCTACCTGTGCATCCCCCCGAAGGGAAACGGGGGTGGCGTCCGCCGGTACCAGGTCCCCTTTAGGACCGAGTGTGAACATTGAGAGTTGGTCATCCATGTAATCTAAGGTAAGCGGCTCCTGCCGCATTCGCAATAGCTACTCAGTATCCCTCATATTTCGCGCCCGGTGCGCCAAATTGGTTCTGCGAACCTCGTTTTCTCGTTTTGTTCTTCCTTTGCCGACTTATCCACAGGGTGCGTGGCTTTCCTAAGCCACATAAAAGATACGTATATTTTATAGATCTATTTTAAATACATTATATAGAGTGCTTTAGGGAAATAAGAGAAGTACTGAGGCAAATGGGGCTTTAATGTGAGAACTGCTGAGTGGGGAAAGGTGAGTACCACTGAGTAAAGGTGAGAAACGCTCAGTCAGGGTGAAAGGTGAGAACTGCTGAGCCGGTTTTTGCTCTTTCTGGGCCTGATTCACTCAGTATTTCTCCTTTTTAGCGCCTATGTAGCGTCTTCCTTTCTTTTTACTCAGTATCTCTCATCTTTCGGATGGGATGGACTCAGTACTTCTCACCTTTCGGGGAGGCCTTTCCTTTCTTCTCTCCTAGGATGGGCAGGCAAAGGAGTTGGCACAGGGAAGGTAGGGACTTTTTTGTTTGGATGCTCACCTGAAGGCAGCCTTTGGGATGACGCTGTATCCCAGTAGCCGGAAAGAGTCTGCTTTTGTGAGGAGTTGCCTTTTGCCGAAGCGTCGGCGTTGCCTGGGCAGGATGGCAAAGGAGGATAAGCCAGGGATAGACCAAAAGGCTTCCTCTCCCCTGTTCTGATGCCTGGACCACAATAAACGATGCTCCTTCAGGGCGCATCGTGTTGTGTTGTGCCACCCGCAGATAGCTAACTGGGATGGGGCTAGAGAAAATAACCTGAGTTATGTTTTTTCAGGCTGTATTTCCTATACCGTTCTATGGTTCCGCTGAAGCAGGATCCTTCCCGGTGATGGCGCCTGTCTGTTGGGCTGTATACTGAATTAGGGAAAACATACTCCTCTTTGAAGGCTATCTGGAGGAATTCACTTCGTGCGTTTGATTTATGAAACCTGCTTCTGTAAAAGCGGTGCCATCAGGTGCCCCTGGGGGCGCAGGGCATGGTGTGGCGCTCCTGTAAAGGATGTGCTGCCACCGGATCGAAGAGGAAGGAAACAAAACGGGAATTGCTCCTGTGCTGGGCGGCCGTATTGATATATTACTGTCTTTCTGAATGACAGTAATATAGAATGACCATTGTTCGGTATTTTTGTTTTACTAACTTGCAGTTATAAAACAGGACAGTAAAAACGCATGACAAAAATCATTACCATTGCGCAAAATAAAGGAGGGGTCGGCAAGTCCACCACTGCCGCTAACTTGGGGGCCGGTTTGGCGCGCCAGGGGAAAAAAGTACTTCTCATTGACATGGATGCTCAGGCAAACCTGAGCGCCTGTTTTTCCCATGTTAGCAAGTATCACATCGGGCAGGTCCTCACCGGGGCTGTGAGTGTGGAGGATGCCACTGTTCCAGTGGGCGAGCGGCTGGATATTATCCCATCGGTCAAGACGCTGCTGGAATTTGAGGAGGCCATCGCCGGAAAGCCGCGCCGGGAGGACATCCTCCGCAAGGCTATAAAGAAGCACGTGGAAGGCCGTTACGACTATGTGCTCATCGATACCCCCCCCCACCTGGGTCTGATGACCTACAATGCCCTGTATGCCTCAGATTATTACATCATGCCGATGCAATCTGAGTTCTTCAGCTATGATGGGATTGACACCCTTATCGGGCACTGTAACAGTATCTCGGAAGACACCGGTCTGGAGTTGGGCGGTATTGTGCTGACGCGCTACAATGAGAAGAAAAGGGGGATGGCGCTGCAGGCAATTGCTAACGCCATCAAAAGTGACCCGGACTATAAAACGTTCAACACCTACATCCGCGAGAATAACAAGCTGTATGAGGCGCAACTGAAGCACAAAGACATTTTCTCTTATGATCCGGGGTGCAACGGAGCAGAGGATTATAATAAGTTAACACTAGAACTAATTGAACGCTATGGCTAAGAACGATTTCGCAGAGGACCTGAAGGCTAAGAACAAGCCAAAAACCGTAGAGTACCATTACCGGAAAATGGGAAAGAAGGGGAGAAAAAGGGACAACGTCACCTATTCCATTCTCCCGATGCTGGCAGATAAAATTGAGCGGTGGGCCTGGCACTCCCGCAAAGACAGGTCCGAAATAGTGGAAGCCATCCTGCTGGAGGCGCTGAAGGACAAGGACTTTGAGCCTATACCGGATGATAAACCCTTAGAGTTGTAAGTGGAGGGCACAACTGTATGACCGTAAGACTGTCACACAAAACGATTGCCATACCGTATGATGACAAGGCACATGTTATTAGGAATAGGTGAACCACCTGGTAACGAGTAGATGGTGGGGAACAGGGGAATTTCAACCTACCTCCCCTCCTGCCGCCGCTGCCTCTTTGTAACCCGATTTCCAGCCGAACAGCCTTACCGCCCTATCATGTTGCGGTAAGGCTGTTTCGCGTGTAGGCAGGAAGAAGACTACTTAGCCCCGGCGGTTAGCCGGCCACCTAAAGAAAGCAGATGGTTTCAAAAGGAGGAACTGACAGGGAGAGGCTCCTGTTATGCCCCTCTTTGTAAATAATGGTAAGTTCACTGTCAACAACATAACACAGGTTGAAGCCCTGTCGCTTGATTCAATAGCTGTTATACCCCGTACGTTTTTGTATTTCGGTGCAGTATTCTTTTGCCTCTCCAAATTACGGTAGTTCAGTCACATTGCCGTTCAGTCATTAGTTGTGACGGTAATACCGTCTTTTGCCTACAGCATTCTCTCCTGGGAAAGGCTGGGACGTAGTTATAAATGTCACGCTCCATACCCCAGGCAGACACATCTTATACGATTGCCTGCTCTTCCCCTGGTAGTGAGCGCTGAAAAGAAGGCGATCACCCTTTCAGATGACACCCCTCAGAACATTTAACCGCCCTGGAAAGAACACCTGGGCCGGAGAATGGCGCGAAGACCTCTCCCCTACTCCCTGCTACCTACGGCGCAGACGAAATGCGCCTGGCATTCCCGCAGTCCCCGGTGCAGTCACTGCCATCCTGCTGCAGGCGTTAAAAGCAGAAAATCAGGGAACACCAGAAACGGTATTTCTGTATGGCAGTATGATGGCAATACAGAAACACAGTCGTACTAAAGTATTGAAACACAAAGATACGATACTACGGTAATTCTGAATGACGGAATTACAACAGTGCAGTCATCATTCGATATCTCCTGCTAATAAGGGTTTTGCGTTACGGCTTTGAATAAGGGAGGCATGCAGGTGCGATGACAAAAGCCTGAAGAAAGCAGGATTGCTGTTCCGGAAAACAGACTTACAACCTTACGGTCATTCGAAATGACGGGCATACAATATTTCAACCTTCCGTTCATTTAGTATGACAGACAAACACTACTTCTCCTGCTCATTTAAGCAGGTATGTTTTAAAAAAGTTTAAGGAGACCGGGAAAGGTTCGTTGCTCCTGGTACCATTGCTGCCACAAGGTTGATAACAGGAAGATCTGCTCCTGTAATAGAGCACCATGGTAGATGGGGAAAGGTATCGCGCTTGAAAGACTATAATGCACCAAGACCTATGCAAGACTGTCGTTCAGACTCACAATTATACCGTCGTACAGAAAGTCAACTATTCGACATGAATATCATACTACAAAACAACATTTCATGCGTTCAGAACTATTGCTCTGCAACATGACGGTAAGACTGAATTAAAGTCATACGGTATTTCAGTCATTTACCGACAAGGCTGTTTTCTCCCGCCTGTTTTAACCACAGTCGAATAGCTGGCCTTAGTAACAGGCACAAGGAAAAAAAGGGTGACCCGGGAGGAGGGAAGCAGGCAGAGCATCATCCTTCAGAAAATGTCCTGCCCACTAGGTGTATGCCGCAGGTAGTAGAAATACACTAGCCCCTTTAAAATGCTGCCAGCGCTTCACAGGTAATGCACAGCAAACCAGGATATAAACCTGTCATACCATATTGAAGAATGACGGCAATTAGGCATGACTGAAATATGGTGGTTCCATCTTTCGGCATTGCTGCATGAATGTCTTACTGTATGACTGCATGTTAGTATTACAGCAGAACTCAAAGTAAAAGAGGTGGCTCAGACGGGGAAGGGAAAGGTTTGGGAAATACCTGATTTACAAAAGGGGAGAAGAGCAAACTGTGTGGACAGAAGAGCGGTAATTGCTGTGCTGGTCAGCATGGAGGACATAGGAGTGGAGTCAGCTGAGAAGCGGTCTTTAGAGTTCATAAAGGCAACAACTTTCGGGCGGTACAGGCCCGGTTTTATTTGGGGGGCTCAGCTTCCCTGACAGCGGCGGAAGCGCCTTTGCTCCGTTTCATCCGGAACGATAACTCCTTTGGTGTCTTTAGCCAGCTAAAAGCAGGCGGTAATTCGTCCTCTTCTCAGTTGTCGGCCACAGTCACTTGGCGGGCAAGCTAAAACCGGTCACCGTCACACTGTCATCATCTAAAAGCCAGTGTTAAGGCAGGAGGAGGGTGGCACGGGGTAAGCCGGCGCAGAAATATACGAATTGCCTGTTTCTCGAGTGCACCGGATGGGGCAACATAGTTTTCTTTTTTCCCCTTTTGTATAAGACCTGATAAGCCTTTTTGTGGATCCACAGGGTATGGTTGCAGCGTAGCGTAAGCGGCTTTATGATACGGAGATGTATGACCGTACTTTGGTCATTATGAATTACTGTAATTTAGTTATACCGCCATATTGAAGTTCAGTAGGAGAATAATTCGATAAGTCAGTAATACCGTGGTACTATAATTCTGCTGTACAAACCCAGAATTAAACGCCTGTTTGATTTAATCAAACAGGCGGGAGGGTACAGGATAGGAAGTGCGCATACTTTCAGGAAACCAATGTTCTCACTAATGGGAACAGTAAACTGCCACCAGAAACAGGTAGTAGTGTCCCGGTAGGGGAAGGACTAGTCCGCAGCGGGTGTCGAGCTGAAGGGACTTACTCTGTGCCGGCAATGTCCCTAAACTGGAGCATAGGCTCGTAAGGCAAGTGCGTAAGCGCATGTTATTCCACCTGCAAAACGGAGGGTGAAGCCCGGCCGGAAGGTAAAGCTGCCTGGGCCCAGCCGGATGACTTCTGTTTCCCAGGCAGAAGGATCTGATAGAAAACTACTCTGTTGCAGCGTACTGTACCCAGAAGCGGGCAACCCAATCGGTTCTTTCCGCCAGAAATTCTTCTATTAGTGGTCTGCCTGAAGGGGGAAAAGGGCTATAAAAGCCCCTCGACCGCCAGCGAGTAGTAACTCTCGCTGGTGATGATAATGTGGTCCAGCACCGCGATGTCGAGCAGTTCGCCCCCGGCTTTTAGCTTCTTAGTTAGCTGCATGTCCGCCGCGCTTGGCTTGAGGTTACCGGAGGGGTGGTTGCGGCAGAGGACGATGGAGGAGGCGCAGGCTTTCAGGGCCACCACGAAGATGAGCTTGGCGTCTGCCACCGTGCCGGCCACGCCTCCTGTCGACAGCTCGTAGATGCCCAGCACCCTGTTGACCCTGTTGAGGAGCATGACCTTGAACTGTTCCATAAACTCTATCTTGCCCGTGTCCCAGCTTTCCTTCAGCACATTGTAGCAGTCGGTGGAGGAGGTGACCTGCGGCCTTTGGGAGGGTATCACTTTGGCGCGGTAGGAGAGCTTGATTTATGCCACTTTGGAGAAGGAGGAGTTTCTGGTGAGCTTTTCCATAATCGTTGCCTTTTTAGTGTGAGGAACTGAGTATGGTGCCCCACCTGCCTTCAGGACGGACTAAGGGCATAGGTGGAGACGGCAAAAATGCGGAGGCTCCCCGGCAGGGGATACCCATTTTTTCCCGTACTACCTTGTCCCCGTGTCCCGCACACAAGGCTACCCTTGCGCCTGAGTGAATTGCCCCCGCACTTTTGCATGGGAGTGGCTGTAAGGGAATGGTAGCTGAGGTGCTAATGCTGTGTAAGGTCTGACAGTGAGCAAGTGAACCCACACCACCTGAGGCAGCTCCTATGTCTTTTATGTATGACCCCCATACTGAATTACTGTAATTATGCATGTTCGTTATTCAGTATTTCAATATTTCAGTATGATTTCACGGCAGGACAAGGAAAGTGGCTGTGAGGTAAAGGCAGAAACGCACGGCGGGTAAGAGAGAAGCTGGTACTGCTGGATAAACTAGTGGCTGGTGCTAATGTCTACGAAAACTTCTCCAATGACATATATAATGCTCTGGAGCAGGCCCGGGAGGAGCTGTCGAAGTATCACACACTGAACCTCATTTTTCCAAGCGACAGTTATTTCCCTTGTGATATTGTGACAGGGTTTGTTAATTTCTGCCAGAAGTATGCCTTTGCCTATAGCATCATAAATAATATTTCAGAGGAGCAGATACGCGAGGGAGAGGTGTACATTAACCTGATAGAAGATGATTTGGTGCTCCTGCTGGACAACATCATCATAGGCATCATAATCCATGATAAAGATCTCCTTTTCTGGTTTGTTGACCGCAACAAACGCCCTGCCTCTGTCCTTTTCAATCTTGGCGGCTACCTCTAAAATATTCATAAGTGCTTTTTGGGCAAACATTCACTTCCTGCTGTACACTCTAGAGATTCCTATTTTTTGTATAGCCTGCAACTTTTGCAAGTTGACAAATTGTCAACTTATGTGTATATTTGTCGTATACTTACATAAACACACCGCAAGATGAATGTAATGAGCCTGAAAAAGCTTCGGGAGTTCTATGAAGAACACGCAGACTCGGAGGCAGCGCTTACTACCTGGTATAAAGTAGCCGTAAAGGCAGAGTGGAAAGACCTGAACGCCCTGAAAAACGATTTCCCGAGTGCTGATCTAGTGGGTGATAGCAGGGTAGTGTTCAACATCAAAGGCAATCATTACAGAATAGTGGCGCGGGTGTCTTTCCAATACAAAAGCATGATGATCAAGTTTGTTGGCACGCATGCTGAGTATGACAAGATAGACGCAGCGACTGTGTGAATTTAACCGAAGACCAAGACCATGCAGATAAGAATCATAGAGAACGAAGAGCAGTACGAAGCGTACCTGGCTCGCATCGAGGAATTGTTTGATGCACCAGAGGGCAGCGCCGAGGCAGAGGAGCTAAAGCTGCTGAACCTGCTAGTTAACAAGTATGAGCAGGATAATTACCCTATCAGCTCGCCTGACCCGATAGAGTTCATAAAGATTAGGATGGAGGACTTGGGGCTGATGGATAAGGACCTTGTGCCCTACATTGGCGATAAAGCGATTGTCTCGAAGGTATTGAACCGCAAGCGCAAACTCTCCATAGACATGATCCGGGGACTTCACAAGGGCTTGGGCTTCCCTTTGGAAGTGTTGGTGCAGGACTATGGGGTAACAGGCGAAGGGAGCGTGTATGGCCATCGTAGCCGCTCGCATGTAAGAAGCAGCAAGAGCGTGAGAGGAGGCAAGCCACACCGCGGGGCTCAGCGGGTTTCTAAGGTTACTAAGTAACCACGATAATCAGAGTAAACATAATACCACTATATTAGAACCACTCCTGCCGAGTGGTTCTTCTTTTTGCTATACCTGCAGATGTTACTCTACATTCAGACTTATGGCACCAAGCGGTTTCTTTAGGGTCAAAGGGAGTACATGCTTTTGGGCTGGAATACGACCAAAAGTTCCCAGAGCATCATGAAAAATAATGCCTATGCTGAAATGCCAGTTTACAGGAAATGTATGGGATTAACCGAGGCAAAGCTATCAAAGCTTGCTCACAGCCATGATGGAACAGTGCGTGATGGGGGAGAAAGATAAATAAGATCTTCTTGTATAACGATACTAAAAACTCTCCATCCTGCCCCCAACACGTAGACAGGTACTTCGAGAAGGTAAAGCTTTTGGCAAAATATTAATTCCAGTTTTGCATGAAGCATTCAATGAACTCACACCCCGGCAGAAGTTCTACAGAAAGAACATTCCCAGGCTGATTATCTGCGGAAGCTTTGCACTTGTCCTGGTGTAGAGCACGTTTCAGATGGTAAAGAAGCAGGAGCAGGCGAACGCTTCACTGAAACATGTTGAAGATACGATGATGGACTTCTACCTGGAGTCGAGGGAGCAGGCAGACACCGTAGGCATGGCCGCTTATATGGAACTACATCTTTCCCCGGCTGAGTACCAGCTATGGCTGCAAATGGGTGAATAAAGCCACAGGGCAGGGGGAGTACCAGGCACCTGCTTTCTTTCCCCTTTTGTCGTAATATTAACTTACTCAGAAACCTAGTATTATGTTTACTGTGTATCTGTAGTAATACCATGTTTATGTTGGTTTTCTCTTAAGCTGTAGTTCATGCTTGCTTAGCCATGGAGAATAAACAGTAAGCTTAAAGAAGAAAACAAAGTACGCCCATATTACTATGTTTACTGTACTTACCATGATTATTCAATAATATGCGGGTCGCGCTTGCCTTGCGCTTGGAGGAAAGCCACTTTTCCGCTAGCTGAAGAATGGAGGGTACCGCATAGAGGAGGCTGGCGGAAGGGTGGCCAGCAACGGGAAGCTCTCTGACAGATTAGCATAATCTGGTGGAGTGCTGGAAGAGGGAGCAAAGCTTGCTGGGGAGGGGCAATGACAGAAGGGGGAAAAGAACGGCAGGAGGAGTGGAGATGCTGTACCTGGTGATGAAAGCAAATCCTGCAAAAGAGCCGGTCCGACAGACAAAGTTTCCCAGAACCGTATGATAGAAGGAGCATATAGCGGAAGAGGATGAATTTTTACTAGTTTAATCTTTATCCCCATGACACCAGGGCAGACCTTGTCTGGGAGCACGGTATGTTTCTGGCAATCCGCACAGAGATAGGCTGCAGTGTGGTGCTCTACCATATGTCTGATTTCTTCGTGGAGGTGTGGTACTCGCCGGAAGATAACCAGATTGCCCTGGTGCATGGGTTCGAGCGAAGGGAGCTCCTGGAGCCGTACCTGGAGATGATTGACCTGGCTGAGCTTATAAGGTAAACTACCTCATTTGCCTCCTCACAGATAAGTGTACGCTGTAGGATATATCCTGTTCAACCTGCGCTCTTGCAGTGGGAAGCCAATCCCGGAGCTTCACCGTACTTCATTGGCATGGGTGCAATACAAAGGATACCAAACCCTTTACCTTGCATCTCCCGCAGTAAATGCCATTATATATGGCAACGGCAGGGGAATCCTGTTTAACTTTGAATTATGCTGAAACACACCTACCGATATTTCCTGCTTATTTTTCTTTTCCTCTCTGGCTGTCAGGAAACTGACGTAGCGCCGCAGCAGGTGCTCACGCTGGAAGAGGAGCAACTGCTGCTGGGCAATCCCAGCGGAGCCACCGCAGACGAGAGCAACTTCAACAACTACCTGATAACAAAGCCCCAGTTCGCGCTCTCCTACAGCCGGGACCGGGGCACGCCCAACTGGGTGAGCTGGCACGTGAGCCAGGACTGGCTTGGGAATGCACCGCGGCAGAATAATTTCAGAACCGACCCGGAGCTACCCCAGGGGTGGTACCGCGTCACCACTTCCAGCTACACCGGCAGTGGCTTTGACCGCGGGCACAACACCCCCTCGGCAGACAGAACGAAATCAGAGGACGACAACGCCGCTACATTCCTGATGACCAACATCATCCCGCAGGCTCCCAACAACAACCAGGAGACGTGGGCGAACCTGGAGGATTATACCCGGGACCTGGTGCGGGATGGCATGGAGGTGTATGTGGTGATGGGCAGCTACGGCATAGGAGGAACCGGCGACAGCGGCACCGCCAGGACTATTGACAATGGGAACGTGACCGTGCCTAACCGGATATGGAAGGTGCTGGTAGTGCTGGAAGAAGGGGAAAACGACCTGCAGCGGATAAACGCCGGCACGCGCGTGATAGCCTTGGACACCCCTAACAGCAACACCGTCCGCCCGGACTGGGGCACCTACCGCACGAGTGTGGATGCCATCGAGCAGGCCACCGGTTATGACCTGCTTTCAGCCTTGCCGATACAGATGCAGCAGGCGCTGGAGAGCCAGGTGGACACAGGGCCTATACGGTAGAGGTAAAGCTGTAATCGGCAAAAGGAACAAGCGAATGTGGAACAGGAACAAAGAAAACAGCAGGAATATAGCTGACAACATCCTATCGCCTCATTTAGCCATCTCAAAAGCAGGCCAAGTTGCGGAGTACTAGACGTGGGAGTAAAACCTGCCGGAGGCCACGAGATAGCAGCTAACTTTCTAATTAGACCTTTCAGCACTCAGTTCCATTTCCCCAGTAGTGCTTCTATTGAACATCCTATGTTTGTACGACGTCCCTTAGATACACTTTTCCCTTTTGTTGATCAGAGAGATAAATTATCTAAAACAGAGAAAGTAAGTATCTAAGCTGTAGACAAGAAAACTGGGTAAGGAATAAGATTTCTATTGAACAGGGGATCCATAAACCCGCGCCTTATGACAATCCCCTTACCCGGCTTCTTTACCTTGGACAGTTCATCCTGTCTTCCTATCAGTATCATTAATTCATCTCAAAAACAGAATGAGATATTGATTTTTGAGATGGCAAAAAGAGACACTAGTGCTTTCCTAAAGAAAAATGGGATATTTTTGTTTTAATACTTTTAGGCTGATAACTCCTGCCCGGTTTTAGCGATTTTCATTTATCTCCTGCATCACTTCGGCAAATAGCTTGATAGATTTTATCCGGTCATTTTTATCATACATAGTTGATACCACTATCAATTCATCTACTCCTGTTTCAGATAGAAATGCTTTTATATCGCTCTTTACAGTTTGCTTGCTCCCCACAAAGGAGTACTTCAGCATTTGCTGTAAAGAAGGATGCTGAAACATTTCCCTTAACTCCTCACTCATTTCGGTTGGTGGATGCAACGGGTCCTTGGCTCCAGTGAATATCCCCACGAACATTCTGATCAGGCTGGTAAACAATTTTTCCGCTTCTTCATCGGTATCGGCGATATAAACATTCACCCCCGCCATGGTATAGGGTCGCTCCAGAAACCCGGAAGGCCGGAACTCCTGTCGGTAGATTTCCAAGGCGTTGAACAAGTGGGTGGAGGCAAAGTGGCTGGCGAACGCGTAGGGCAGTCCTTTCCTAGCCGCCAGGTGAGCGCTGTCCGTGCTGGACCCCAGTATATACAGCGGTACCTCCGTGCCTTCGGCAACGGTTGCCCGTACAGGGGCATTCTTGTTTTCCATAGAAAAGTACCGCTGGATTTTGGCCACCTCCTCGGGGAACTGCTGTGCCAGCTTCATGAAATCCGACCGGATGGCCTGCGCTGTCGCCTGGTCCGTGCCGGGCGCCCTTCCAAGGCCCAGGTCAATGCGGCCCGGGTATAGGTGGGCGAGAGTGCCGAACTGCTCTGCCACAATTAAGGGGGAGTGGTTGGGGAGCATGATGCCCCCCGAGCCGACCCTGATAGTAGAAGTGTTTTCCGCCACGTAACCGATGAGCAGGGAGGTGGCGCTGCTGGCGACGCTATCCGAATTGTGGTGCTCTGCAAACCAGATGCGTCTGTAGTTATGTGCCTCCGCTTCCTTTGCCAATGCCAATGAGTTGTGCAGCGTCTGCTGTATGGTTTCCCCCTGCGAAACAATGGCCAGCTCCAGAATGGAATAGGCTATCTTCTGTTGATCCATAGATTAAATTGTATCGGTACGTTTTATCTTATTGCCCTTTTCCGATTCACAGCAACTCATTGATTATTCGTTGCCGTCAATTTCACCTCAATGTTATTGCGGGTGGCATTGGAGTAAGGGCAAACCTGATGCGCCCGTTCGGTTTGGCGTTGCGCCTCTTCTATCGGCACCTCAGAGATATTCACCGCCAGTTCCACTGCCAACCCAAATGCGCCGTTTTCAATGGAACCGATCGACACTTTTGCCGTCACGGACGTTTCCCCTGTCTTCACCTTTTCCAGGCGAATGACGTGGTTTAAGGCACTGTCAAAACAGGCGGCGTAGCCCGCTGCAAAGAGCTGTTCCGGGTTAGTGTACTTGTCATTGGCGCCGCCCATGGCTTTGGGCGCCCTGACCTGGATATCCAGAACGCCGTTGTCTGATCTTACATGGCCGTTTCTGCCGCCTGTTGCCGTTGCTGCGGCTGTATACATTGCTTTCATAACTGTATTATATGGTGCTTTCAAAATGGTGGCCGGACTCAGACGGTTTTTCTGCCAATATGCTTCCAATCGTACCTGTTCCTACTAATTCCTATTGTCATGTTATTTGATTTTCACTTTATAGTCGCTTCTGGGGCTTTCGCCTCAAATTCAGCAAAGCCATTGCGGTAAGGCAAGCCTAAATGATTCCGGAGCGTCGAACCGGTATACTCCGTGCGCAGCAAGCCCCGTTTCTGAAGGATAGGCACCACCTGGTCCACGAAATCAGCCAATGAACTCAAACCGGAATCACCAATAATGTTAAACCCTTTTCCTACGCCGGCTTCAAACCACTGCTGCAGTTTGTCCGCAATACTTTCGGGTGTGCCCAGGAAAACAGGATGGTAGTTGATAGGGCCGTGGGCCAGTACCTCCCGGATGGTGAAGCCCTTCATCGCCAAATCATAGGCATATTGGGAGCGGTGGTCCCTGCGGTTAGGACGGGCCAGTTTCAATAAGTGGTCTGGAATCGGGGCGTCGATATCCAGTCCGGTTACCGGGATACTTAGCATATGGCTTAAATACTGCTGCCGCGAGGCTGGTTCTCCTAATTCATCCAGGGCAACCCGTCTTTCCAGTGCTTCTTTTTCAGAGGAAGCAATGGAGACTCCGATGCCGTTGAAAATAGTGAAATCATCCGGATTGCGGCCAGCCTGTTTGATACTCGCCGATAGCTGCTGCCAAAATGCAACGGCATATTCGAGGGTAGGCGGGTTGCCGTACATGGCATCGGCCTTCGTAGCCGCGAAATCATAACCGTACTCCCCGCCACCGGCGGTGAACACCACGGGCATGCCCTGCGCAGAGGGCGGAAGATTGATCGGTCCTCTGGAGGTGACATACTCTCCCTGAAAGTTGATGGGGTGAATAAGCTTGTCATCCGCGAAAACCCCGGACTCCACGTCCAGTTTCAAAGCGCCTTCCGGCCAGCTTCCCCACAGGCGGAGCACTGCTTCCCATACTTCCCGGGCTCTGCCATGTTTCTCACCGTGTTCCGGGGTGCCGGCAAAGTAGTTAAGCAAAGCCCTGGGGTTACCGGTCGTCACCACGTTCCAGCCCATCCTTCCTTTGCTCACCAAATCAAGCGTCCGCATGGTGCGGGCGATACTAAAAGGTTCGTTGATGGAAGTGGACATGGTGCTGATAAGCCCCACCCGCTCTGTTGCTTTGGCCATCAGCGCCATCAGGACGATAGGGTCCAGGCTGCTTCCTTGTGGTGTTTTGGCGATATCGTCACTTATTGCCGGAACATCTACTAAAAAGAATCCGTCTAGCTTTCCTTTTTCGGCGAGTTGCGCCCCTTTGATGAAGACATCCTCGTTCATGAAGGCGGCTTTGTCTTCACCCGGCCACCGCCAACCGCCTGGCTCCAGCCCCTGCCCAGCGGACAATTGCGCAATGATGTGCATTTGTCCTTTATTATTTTTATCCATTACTTTAATGTCCTCTATTCTAAGAGTCAGGCCAATGCCTTGACTCTCGGTTACTTATTATTACAAAAATTTTTAATTGCGTTTTTTCAAATGCGCGCTTTGGTTTAGCTCGTAAACAACCTGCTCAGTTTGCTGCTTCGATGACCACCTTACCAATATGGTTTCCACTTTCGATGCGCCGGTACGCCTCCCGGTATTCCGCAAAAGGAAAGACCTGGTCGATGACGGGTTTTACCTTGTGCATGTCCATGGCAGTGAGCAGGTTGTTAAAATTTATCCTCGGGCCAATACCCGTGCCCACAACAGTGATGGCGCGGGAGAGTATGTCAATCGGGGGTATTCCACCGCCCATGCCGCTTACAAACCCGACAATAGTAATATCGCCGCCTTTACGGGTAGATGCTGCTGATTTCACGATTGTTTTGTCCCCGGCAATATCGACCACTTTATCAACGCCTTTTCCATTGGTGAGGGTAAGTATCTCCCGTTCCCAATCAGGAAACGTGCGGTAATTGACGACCGCTTCCGCACCCAACTCCTTGAGCTTTCCCGCTTTTTCATCCGTCGAGGTAATTGCCAATACCTGGGCACCGAACATTCGTGCTACCTGTAGTGCGAACAAGGCAACGCCACCTGTGCCTTGCACCAGTACCGTCTGTCCAGGCTGAAGGGGTGACGCTAGGTTAAGGGCTGTCCACGCCGTAACAGCGGCGCACGGCAGTGAGGCAGCCTCGATGTAAGACATATAGGCAGGCAGATGAACAACCGCGTTTTCGTGCACCAGGATATATTCGGCCAGCCATCCATCGGTGGTCATGCCCAGGCTATCCGACTGATATTCCGGCAGATTAGCGCCGCCAATCCAGTGCGGGTGGCAATTGGCGCTAACGCGGTCCCCGATTTTTACCCGTGTAACGCCATCTCCAACCCCCACGACTTCGCCAGCCCCATCCGATAAAGGGACGCCGTTTTTATTAAACGGGCCACCATACTCTCCATCCAATATCGCCTGGTCCCGGTAGTTAAGTGAAGCAGCGTGTACTTTAATCAGCACGTCATAGCGGCCCGTCTTTGGGGTGGGCTCTTCATTCAAAGCCAGGCTTCGGCCTGCATTCGTAAATCTGATAGCTTTCATTTTCTTATTTAACTTTTACTCGTGAAAAGTTACATTACTGCCAATCGAATCCCGGCCCATCTTAATGGAATTGCCTGGTGCATCCGGATCAGCGTATCCGAAAGAAACCCCGAATAGCAGCTTAAACTCATCAGAAACATTCAACACTTTCCTGGTTGTATCGGCGAAAAAGCCTAAACCAGTCTGTGGGATTCCGGCCAGGCCATGGTCAGTAAGGGATAGAAGAAACGTTTGTGCATACATACCCATGTCGGAAGCTACCCTAACATGATCTCCAAATGAGGGCATAAAGAGAAATGCCGCATGCGGCGCATTGTAAAATTTCCAATTCAGCTCTTCGACTGCCCTGCGACTTTCCTTGTCACCGCGGGCTACACCCATCCCTTCATAATACGCCTTCCCTTGCGCCTTCTGGCGATCGGAATAAGTACCATAAAAATGATTGTTGTCAAAGGTGAAATCCGGTGTGAAATTTCCAGCTTCAAGTTCCTTCAATAGGGCTACTGACAGCTCTTTTAATTTATTCCCTGACACGATGTGCGTGTTCCAGGGCTGCGTGTTGCCGTTGGAAGGAGCCTTTTGGGCATCTTCCAGCACCGAGGTGACGATTTCTCCGGAGACTGCCGACGGTAGAAACCCGCGGCAGGATCTGCGCATTTGGACTACGTCTTGAAAAGCCAGGCTGATTCTTAGGCTCTCACTTATATTATTGCTCAATGTTATTTCTGCCATATGGTGGCTTTTAAAAAGCGGACTTAATTCCTGTGAAACCTATTTTTGCAAATTTATGGATATTTACTTTACTTTGTATAGTGCTTTCCTAAAGGAAAGTGAATTACTTTATAACAGAAGCGTTATGGCAGCTAAAAAACCCTGTTTATCCTGTCTGGATACAATAAAACCAGTGCGGGATGCACTTGAGGTAATTAATGGTAAATGGAAATTGCCGATTATCATTTCAGTAGCAACTGGCAATGAGCGTTTTACCGATATACAGGAAAGTATACCGGGAATTACGCCCAAGGTCTTAGCCAAGGAACTGAAAGAACTGGAGCAGCACCAACTCATTAGGCGCGTGGTAGTAGATGATTACCCGGTTAAGATTTTGTATAAACCGGAATCCTATTCCGATACTTTAACTCCTGTCATCAATGCGCTGAAGAATTGGGGATTGAATCACCGACAGAAAATTTTTGAAAAGGGATGATCTTGATTTGCTGGTAGCCTCCTGAAGCTAAAAGTCGTACCTATAAGCTTTAGATGACTTTAAAGAACGGGGAAAAGAGTATGGATAGAATAGCCTTAGTGGTGGGTGTAAGCGGGATCACAGGCAGCAACCTGGCAGAAGAATTAGTAAAGCAGGGGTGGACTACCTATGGCCTGGCTCGAAATCCTCATGTGAGCTTGGAGGGTTTACGGCCAGTTGCAGCAGACCTTCTTAGCCCTGAATGCTTGTCAGCCGCCCTTGCCGATGTTGCGCCCACGCACGTGTTTTTCACCAGCTGGATGCGTATGGAAACGGAGGCAGAAAACATCAGGGTGAATGCAGCGATGGTTCGTAACCTGCTGGATGCCTTGGCTCCGAAGAAGTCGGTGCAGCACGTGGCCCTGGTGACAGGACTGAAGCATTACCTGGGTCCATTCGAAGCCTATGCGAAAGAAGGGTTTCTGCCTGAGACGCCCTTGCGCGAGGAGCAGCCCCGGCTGGATATAGAGAACTTCTATTATGCCCAGGAAGATGAAGTGTATGCCGCTGCCGCCCGTGATGGCTTCACCTGGAGCATTCACCGCCCGCACACGGTTATTGGCAAAGCAGTAGGCAACCAGATGAACCTGGGAACCACCCTGGCCGTGTACGCCACTATTTGCAAGGAAACGAAGCGCCCGTTCCGATTTCCTGGATCAGAAGCGCAATGGAACGGCCTGTCGGATGTAACCGACGCCCGGGTGCTGGCCAAGCATTTGATATGGGCAGCCACCACGGAAGCAGCCCATAACGAAGCGTTCAATGTAGTGAACGGAGAGTACTTTCGCTGGAAATGGCTGTGGAAGCGCCTGGCTCGCTGGTTCGATGTAGAGCCTGTTGGCTTTGATGGTACCGTTCATCCCCTGGAGGACCAGATGGCCCAGGATGGTCCCATGTGGCGTGAAATGGCCGTACGGTACAATTTAGCCGAGCCGGATCTAAGCCGACTGGCCTCGCCCTGGCACACCGATCTGGACCTGGGACGTCCGATTGAGGTGATGACGGACATGTCAAAGAGCCGCAAGCTGGGTTTCACCGTCTATCAGCAAACGGAAGAGTCGTTTTTCAACCTGTTCACGCAACTGCGCAACGATAGGTTGATTCCCTGAAGTCCCTTCATCACAAATCTTACGGCAAGTACATCGAATAAAGGAAGGGCTAAAAGCTTAAATAAGCTGAATTAGGATGAGTAAAATAATGGACAGCTTTTGCTTTAAGAATAAAATACCAGCGGCCAACACTGGTAGCCACAATGTCTTTTTCTGCCCTGCTCGTCTCTAGAAGGGCGGAGGACATTCCTTATGTATTAAACTTCATCAGTAGCTTACCGGCGCTGATAACTATACTAAACCGTTAACCTTCTATGTAACATAATTGTCGTTATAGAACAGTGAAGGCTCCTCATCCAGAGGAGCCTTCACTGTTTGTAGCCGATAAGCTGAAATATGTTATAGAATGGTAAAATTGAGTATATGAGCCGTAGCTTTGGCTTATGCGTTTGCCTTTAGCAGCTATGGCTTATGAGCATTGCTAGGCGTATGTTTATTTTCTTCCGATGAAGAAATTTATCTCTGTTTCACATTGATGATCAGCACTTCCCATCATGTTCAGGAACTGTGTTTTTACATTTGAGAATTCTTCCTTCCCAAAAAATTGCTGAAGAGCAGTCATCCGATCCAGGCGGTTTTCCCAGGCAGTTAACACCTCTTCATCAGCCGGTCCGTCAAAAGCCAACTCTCTGTCTTTTTTTACTTCTTCAGATTCAATCTTTAATCCCGCATGAATCATAACATC
>NZ_JBHUOX010000019.1:0-109501 GCF_042686245.1 Pontibacter toksunensis
GATTGCAGGCAGTGCGCGGCCAAACCCTCGTGTGCACCCAAGGCCCGGTGCAGGAAGATTACCCGCACAGCTTACGACGAGCAGTACCTGAGAGCGTATGCCCGCCAGCACAGCAGGCGGGGCAAGCACATGAAAAAGCTTCGCCAGAGTACGTTGGAGCCTGTCTTCGGGAGCCTGGTACACCACTATGGCCTGCGCAACATCAATGTGCTGGGGAAATCGGGTGCTCATAAGGTCATGCTCATGGCTGCCGTTGCCTTCAACATAAGAAAGTACATGAGGAACATGTCGAAGAAGTCTGTCAGCATGGCAATAGCAATGGAAAGGGAGCAGCCACATGCTCCTATCTTCAGCTATTGGCCTACTCCTGTAGCTTGCCCACAACCAAGAGAGTAACATTACAGGTTTACTCCGAATGAAGGCTGTAAGGAAGTCATGCTAAAGGCTGAGTTGTGCAACAGCCACGTGGGTTTTAGGGGACTATCACTCAAAGCAAAAGCTGAAAAAAATTAGTGTTTCCCGAGGGTGTGGCTTATGACAAGAAAAACAATGATTATCGAACCGAAAAGGTTAATTCAGTTTTTGACCTAATGAGATCATTATCAATGCCTTCTGGAGGTAAAAACAAAAGACCGATTAGCGTTTCTGCTAATCGGTCCGGTTTGGTAGCGGGGACAGGACTCGAATTTCTTGTCGGGGGCAAACAGTTCAGTACCACAAACAGAACAGGCATACTTGCCCTGCTCATTCTTACCTGCTTGCCGCAAGTTAAATTTATAGCCGATTCCCATTTCCTGATGTTTGGTTTTAATCAACTGCCGCAGGGCTAAAATTCCTTTTAAAAAGAGGCAAAGGCTGCCACTCTGACTTCGGCACGCACACTTTTATCCACTTGGTTCAGGATAGGCGGCTCCTGCTCTGGGAGCGTGAGACGTTACCTACCTTTGAAACAATGGTGTTAAATAAAATCAGGAAGAGATAATAATAGTAGAGGTTTTAATCAGAGGCTTTCTTATTCTTTATTTTTGTTCGATGTTAAAACGGATGAAGAAGGTAGTGCCTACACCAGGTGTGCTTTCCACCTCAATGCTTCCTCCCAGCGACTCCACCTGTGCCTTTACCATGTACAGCCCCAGGCCCCGGCCTTCTGTTCTCTTCTCTAGCTTTCCATAGAGTTTAAACAAGCGGTCCCCATGCCGCTTCAGGTCTATTCCTACCCCGTTGTCTTGTAGCCTGATGACGTGCTGGCTCTCCTCTCTGGCATAGGTGACAGTAACAGCAGGTGCTCTTTCCAGACTACTGTACTTTAGTGAGTTAGAAATCAGGTTATGAAAGATGCTGTAGACATAGGCCCTGTTCGCTTTAATACAGACATCAGCGGGTATTTCTACCTGTGCAGTGGCTCCCAGCGCTTCCATTTTGTCTTGCAGGCTGCCCGTTACCTCGTCACACACCGGCTTCAGGCATACTACTTCCTGGCTTTCACCTCCTTCACGGTCATGCACCGACAGGATTTCATCAAGGTCTTTCATTACCGTATCAAGGCCAAGGGAAGTCTGCAGTATTCTGTCTACTACCTTCTGGTAGTTTTCACTTTCTTTGTCAAGCTTCTCTAACAGAGACACCAGGCCTACTATGTTGGCGACAGGCGAACGGAGGTTGTGCGACACGATATAGTTGAACTGCAGCAACTCCCGGTTTTGCCTTGTCAGGTCATCTGAGAGCAGCCGCATTTTGTCTTCAGCTTCTTTGCGTTCTGTAATGTCAAACTGAACGGCAAAGTATTGGGATACCTGGCCTTCGTCATTAACAATGGGCGTGAAATCAGTGTAAGACCAGAACTTCTCGCCGCTCTTCCGGTAGTTGAGTACCTCCACCGATAAGCTCTCCTGGTTTTGATACAGCCTGTTTATTTCCTGTACGGTGCCAGGAGCTGTCTCCGGGCCCTGGAGTAATTCCCCATACTTCTTCCCGACAGCCTCGTGTATGTTGTAGCCGGTAACCCTCGTGAATTCGCTGTTAACCCATTCAATCCTTCCGTGGGCGTCCGTAATCACCACACTACTCATTGCCTTGCCCGCAATCAATGAGAGTTTCTCCAGTTCCCGCTGCGCACTTTTCTCTGCGGAAACATCCTTGGCGACACCTAAAATGCCAACTACCTTTCGGTTTGTGTAAATCGGGACAAATGTAAAGTAAAGTGTTTTTACCCTGCCGTGCTTGTCTATCACCTTTCCCTCCAGCGAGCTCGACTCAAAGTTTTTAGCTTTGTTCATGGCTATCAAAGACTCGTAGGTGAAGGAAGGCGCAAGGAATTTTGAAATGTGCTCCCCCACAACTTCAGGATTGTTATAGGAGAGCATCCTGCTGAAATTAGGGTTGATATTTTCAAAGGATCCTTCGGGTGTTAAGGTGAACACCGCATCAGGATGGCTTTGGTAAACAGAGTTATAGAACACTCTGCCTTTCTCCAAGCTAAGCAACTCCTCCTGCTTCTGAGTCACGTCCTTAGCATTGATCACGTAGCCGTTTATATGTCCGTCTTCTGTGCCATTGATGATGGTGGCTTCCATCCATCGCCAACTGCCGTCCTTCTTCCTGAACCGGAAGAGCGGAGCCTCCACTTCATCCATGGCATCTAGCTGCAGAAAGACATCCATCATAGCCCGCAAGTCATCATTATGGATGTGCTCCATCAGGGCCTTGCCCAAAAGTTCTTCTGAACGATAGCCCGTCAGCTTCTCTGTGGTATTGCTTACATACTTATAGATGCCTGCCGTATCGGTTACTATAAGAAGTGAAGCACTGTGTTTAACAAGCGCGTGAAAGAAACCAGAGTTTTTTGTTTCGTAGGTCATCGGGTTCCTTTTAAATACCTTTTCATATGAGAGCTTATTTATAACAAGAATTTATATAGAGCAACCTCATCTATACATGCTTGCTGTGATGTCTTGCTGCTTTAGAAGTATTAGTATAATTTATGATACATAATAAATATAGCAAAGGTTGTACAAATTTATATATATTAATAATAAAATATTTAAGTAAATGTATATATTTTCTGGGTAAACGGTTATTTTTTTCAGATAAGTGGATTATAAGCCGTTAAATAGGTAAAAATTCTGCTTCTTATTATGAAAAAATATCCTTTTATTTTTCAAGCATGACTGTCCACAGTTTCTAATCATGCAAGAAAAGAGCAGAAAAACACTATCCACTGGTGCTATGAGAGAGCCTGGACTGTAAGTTGAGGTTTCGGGTATAAAGCCTTTGTACTCTCTTTACTATTTTTTAACCTATTCTGGTAAGCTTTCGTCGAACTGAAAGACAGGGACTAATGTTCGTTACTTATGCTTCCACAACGCCGTCTGTACCTTGATAGAATAGAAACAAGCACAGGCAAAAGATGGAAGCCATTTAACCAGAATGTTTTTAACGCTATGAAAGATAAGCGCATAACCGGTATCCGCACAGCAGGTAAAATGCCTTTAAGTTCTGTTATAGTCCTGCAGAAAATGAGTTTATGGGTTTCTGCTGCCCTGGTGGTAGTTGCGCTGTGGTCAGCAGGAAAGCCTGCAGATGATATAGCACCTATTGCTTTTGTTTCAGAGCCATTGCCCTTCAAACCAAAAGAGTTTTTTATAGCCAATGTAATTGATGAACGTAAGGACCGCAACGCAGTAGCTTACCTGCTTCCGCTACAGCGGAGTGCGGCAGAACAGCCTGTGAAGGCTATGCCCGTTGATTTACAGGGAGGAGGACTGAGTGCTGTACGTCAGTTCATGCAAAACAACGCTCCTGCGAATTCCAAACTCCGGCCTGTTATTATCCGCCTGAAAGAGTACCAACTACAGGAAAAGCCCGGTACAAAGACTGGGCGGGTGGACGGTCAGGTAAAGGTGGCTATGTCGTTTGAGTATGAGCGCGATGGTGTAACAGTTCCCTTGATCGAATACCAGGGAGGAGCACGCTATGACCGGCCTGCCAGCCAGCACGGAGTAATTGAACCGACCTTACGGCGCACCCTGGCTGATGCCTTGCAATACCTGAACACCTGGATGGACCGGGAGGCGAACCGTAATGAGAAACTGGCAAAAGGGCTGAAAGTTACCTTTACAGATCATGTTATTAACCTGGAGGACGATTCTGTTTTCTATACAAAGGACAGGCCTCTGAACTGGAACGACTTTAAGGGAAGCCCGACAAAACCCAGCAAATTTGCTGCTTCGGTTTTCCCCAGCTTTGCTTATGAGGGACAGCCTGAGGTAATTGACGGGGTGATTCACCTCAACCTGGTTATGAAAGTGTATGTCCTGAAGGAGTCTTCCTGGGCCAAGGCAGATGCTAAAAATGCGTATGGCCTGAACCACGAGCAGAAGCATTTTGATATTGTGAAGCTGGTGGCGGAACGGTTTAAAAAGAAACTGCATCCAGGCCGCCTGACGCTGGAAGATTATAACAGCATTATTCAGTACGAGTACATCGAGTCTTTCAGGGAAATGAACCGCCTGCAGGAACAGTACGACGGTGAAACCCGCCATGGACTTGATCAGGCTGCACAGGCTAGCTGGAACAGGCGCATCGAAAACGAGTTGCGTGAGTTGGGTGTGATAGAATAAAGCCCCCTCTTAAACGCCCTGTTCCTTGAACCAAGCCTTCAAAAGAATTCATCATTTAAGCAGCCTGTCATGACGATGCACTGTTGTGACTGGCTGCTTTGTTTTTTGCCATTGTACCAGCTGTGTGCCCTCTCATTTGCTCTGTTAGCAGCCCCTCGCTTGTTTCCTGCGTAGGTTAAGTATAGATATAGAATTGTTTAACAGAATGAAAGTCTTAAATACCGATGAAAAAACAAATGAAAGCTGCAACATATGAAGCGTTTGGAGGGAAGGAAAAGATTAAAATTACAACTGTTGATGTGCCTCAACTTAAAGAAGGGGAAATATTAGTAAAAATCAAAGCTGCCGGTGTAAACCCAGTAGATACGGCAGTAAGAGAAGGTTATCTAAAAGATTACCTGCCTTACGAGTTTCCGATTATACCGGGTTGGGATGTGGCCGGTGTAGTAGAGGACAGGGGCTTTAGTGCCAGGAGGTTCAATGTGGGGGATGAGGTATATGCTTATGCCCGCCGGCCTGTTGTACAAAATGGCACTTTTGCAGAATACATCGTTATACCGGAAACCTATTTTGCACGGAAACCACAAAACTTATCTTTTGAAGAAGCCGCTGGTATACCGCTTGTGGGGCTTACGGCCTATCAGTCGCTTTACAATGCCGGAAACTTGCAGGAAAACCAGACGGTGCTTATTCTGGGTGCGTCTGGTGGAGTAGGCAGTTTTGCTATTCAACTGGCAAAGGTAAAAGGTGCAACGGTGATAGGTGTAGCCAGTGAGAAGAACCACGCCTATATGAAGAATTTGGGAGCAGACCAAACCATAGACTATAAAAACAACCATATAGGTGATGTCGTGAAGGCAATTTTCCCGGATGGAGTGGACCTGATTTTTGATTGTACAAGTGGTGAAACACTAGAACAAAGTCTGTCTGCGCTGAAAAAGCAAGGTGCAGTGGTCTCCATCGTCAACCAGGGCGAGAGCCTGGATAAGGGCATTAACTTTCAATATGTATTTGTGGAACCCAATGCGCACCAACTGGAACACCTGCGGGAATTGGCAGAATCCGGAAAGCTGAAAGTACATGTCAGCAATACCTACAGCCTGGAGGAGACTGCCGAAGCGATGCAGCAAATCCAGACCCTGCATACGACAGGTAAAATTGTAATCGTGCCTTAGGAGTGCTGGATACTTGACATTAGATGTTAGACTTTAGAAAACGAGTACGAGTCTGAAAGGCTCGTACTCATTTTACTTTATAAGCGTACTGGTACAGTTCTGTTACCGCCATTTGTATGATACAGATGCTGATAAAACGCTTTCTAATGTCTGATATCCAGCTTCTAAAATCTACTACTTGCTTTCATCCGGGCGAAGCACCCGGTAAACGGCAGACATGTCTTCTTCTCCAAACCCCTCTTGTTTAGCAAGGGCATACATTTCTTTTGTTATTTGAAGAGAAGGCAGGGCAATGTTTTGCTCGTAGGCCGTGATACTGGCTAGGTGCAAATCCTTGTGCATCCACTCCAGCGGAAACTCGGGGGAGAACTCCCGGTTCAGCAGCTTTTGCTGTTTAACTTTAAGGAACGGGGCGGCGGCAGGTGTATTCAGGAGTGTCTGGCAAAGCGTTTCCTCTGATATACCGAGGGCAGCACCCAGGCGCAGCGACTCTGTGAAAGCAACCATGGCTTGTGCCAGCAGCATGTTAATGACCATTTTCATACTGGCACCCTGGCAGTGCGCACCTACATGCACAGTTGCTTTGCCCATTACATCCAGCAGTTCCTGTACCTGCTCCAGGTCTGAAGCCTCACCACCTACCAGAAATATTAAATCACCTTTTTCAGCGGGAACGAGAGAGCCGGAAACAGGGGCATCTAAAAAGCGCTGTCCCATCTTCTTTGCATGCTTCGCCATCTTTTCGCTAAAAGAAGGGTTTACGGTGCTGCTGTCTACCCAAAGCGAATTGCCCGGCAAGGCGCGCAGAAAACCCTCAGAGCCTAAGGCTACTTCCTCTACGGCTTCCGGCGTAGAAAGCATCGTAATTACCAGACGGCACTGGTTTGCCACCGCTTCCGGCGATTCTGCCCGTGCGGCTCCCTGCTCTACCAGTGAATCTGCCTTTTGCTGTGTGCGGTTGTAAACCACCAGTTCATGACCGGCACGCAGGAGGTTGGCTGCCATACGACTACCCATTATTCCTAATCCTATAAATCCTACTTTCATTTGCTCTATCGAAATTGAAGATATTTACTTGTGAAAAAACTAACAATAGTAGGAGTTACGCAAACATTAGGGGGGAGGCCATTGGTAAGGCCAAGGTTATATTAAGCCTCCATCATAACTACATAGCAAGGCATGCGGGTGCTTGTACTGCTTAAACTTTACTTTTCTCAAATGAACATAGATTTGCACTCAAAGTAAAAGCTACAGCTTACGCCAAGACTATAAGAATATTAGAAAGATTTAACAAGCTTATTGAAAGTGTTTTCAGTTCGGAATCAAGCCTAGTCTCTGTCTTTCTTCTTGCGGTCCTTTTTATCTTCCTTCTCTTTCTTCCGCTCTTCTCTACGTTTCTTTAACTGTTCTTTCCATTCCTCATACGTCTTCACAGCCTTATCAGCAACATTGTCCAGAACGCGGTCAAAGAAGTTTTGTGGCGGTGGTTCTGCCCTGAAAGATTCACATGACAGGCGTTCCTGTAGCCTTGGCGGAAGTGGTTCGAACTGGCTTTTCATAAAGCCCGGATAAGCAGGGTCCAGCGCAATGCGCTTCATAAAATCACCCCAGATTGGCAGTGCTGTGTTGGAACCCTGTCCCAGTGCCAGCGTTCTGAAGCGCACCTTTGGGCTTTCAGCGCCTACCCATACACCCGTGACAAGTTTCGGCGTAATGCCAATAAACCAGCCGTCGGCATGCTCCTGTGATGTGCCGGTTTTACCGGCAATATCCATTCTCAGACCAAATTCTGAGCGCAGGCGGCGGGCACTGCCTTCCTCCACCACGCCTTCCATCAGGTGAAGCATGATAGCGGCATTAGTAGGGGACAGAGCCCTTTTTGTCTCCTCGTTGCCCCTGTGCTCCCGCAGCACGTTGCCGTTGCGGTCGGTAATCTTTTGAATGTACACCGGGTTTACCTGTTTCCCCCTGCTTGCAAAAGAGGCATAGGCGCTAACCATCTCCATCAGCGATATGTCAGCAGTTCCAAGCGCAATGGAGGGAACTTCAGGTAGTTTACTCTGTATCCCAAACTGGTGCGCCATATCCACTGTCCGGTCTACACCCGTACGCATAATCAACTGGGCTGAAATGGTATTCACGGAATGCGCTAGGGCACCCCGCATGGTATACTCACCTCCATACTGGCCCGTAGCGTTCTGTGGTGACCAATCGTCATACTCCGGATACGTCTGGAGCTCGTTAGGGAAATACGTGCAGGGAGGTATGCCTTTTTCCAGGGCTGCAGCATATAAAATGGGCTTAAAGGTAGAGCCTACCTGCCGCTGCGCGCGCACGTGGTCATACTTAAACACATCGTGGTTAATACCGCCCACCCAGGCCCGGATAAAACCAGTGCCCGGTTCCATAGAAAGCAGCCCGGTGTTCAGAAAGCGCTCGTAATAGGCAAGAGAATCCATAGGGCTCATTTCCTCTTTTTTGCTGCCATTCCAGCTATAAACCGTCATCGTGACCGGTTGCCGGAACTTCTCTTTTATCTCTGCATCAGATAATCCAGCACTTTTGAGTTTCTTGTAACGGTCAGAGCGCAACATCGCATTTTGTACTACTGTGGCGTCATTGCCCCAGGGTGCCCTTCCTTTCCAGTGGGCATCAAATTTCTTTTGCAGCAAAGACATTCTGCGTGCCACGGCACGCTCGGCATGCTTCTGCATACCCGCGTCAATAGTGGTATATATTTTTAGCCCATCAGTGTAAAGGTTATACGGGTCGCCGTTTTTCTTTTTCCGCGAGGAAGCCCACTTGTCCAGCTCCAGGCGCAGTTGCTCCCGGAAGTAAGGCGCCAACCCATCGTTATGGGTGGTGTAGCGGTAGTTTAATGTGAGTGGTAACTGCTTCAGGGAGTCAGCCTGGGCAGGTGATAGGTAATTATACTTGGCCATCTGGTTCAGGACCACGTTGCGCCGCTGCTTCGACCGCTCCGGGTACAGTCGGGGGCTGTAGGTGGTGTTTGCTTTCAGCATGCCAACGAGTACGGCTGCTTCCTCCGTTTTAAGAGAATCGGCTGAGGTGTTGAAGAAACGCCTCGATGCCCGCTCAATACCAAACAGGTTCCCGCCCATTGGTACGGTGTTCAGGTAAAGCTCCAGGAGTTCCTGTTTGGAGTAGATGCCTTCCAGTTTCCGGGCAATGATGATTTCGCGCATTTTGTTCACCGGCATATCCCAGAGCCAGTAGTCCTGGCGGGGGTACATGTTTTTTGCCAGCTGCTGGCTCAGGGTGCTGCCACCGCCACTTTCCTCCTGCAACAGCAAAGACTTAATCAGCACCCGGAAAGAGCTTCTTATATCCACTCCGCTATGCTCATAGAAACGGACGTCCTCGGTGGCGATGAGGGCATCAATGGCTGCAGGTGATATGTCCTCGAACTTTACGTTTGTCCGGTCTTGTATATAGTAGCGCCCCAGCAGCACACCGTCGGCGGAATATACTTCAGAGGCTGTGTTATTTTGCTTCGACCTCAACTCCCGTTTGGAGGGTACGTGGCCATAGGCTCCTGCAAAAACAGTCAGGTAAAAGATACAGGCAAACAAAAGTAGGTAAAGACCGGTTTTGTAGGCTGCCCTAAAAAGGAAATTGAAGTCTGAGAACTTCGCCTCTTTCAGGTTAAATTCACGCAGCCTCTGCCGTTTTCTTTCCCAATAGGGGCGGGTAAACTTTGGTTTCTGGCTCAGGTAAAACTGGTGCAGCTGGCCCTTCAGGAACAGGGTAACCGGTAAAATTAATCCGTATACTACTAGCTTAATTAACTTTTTCAGCAAACGCCTCATGTTTTAATTCTGATACCTCTTTTAGCAGTTTTAAATGCTAAAGATAAAAAACTCCTTTACCCTCTTACAGGAAATTGGTTGCAAACTGGTTTTCGCATTCCGCATACTGTAGTGGTACAGTTCTTTTGCACGACAACAGTCAAGAATTGCGCCAGATTAGTGCTGAAATCCGTGCCTGCTACTCTAAGTATATACACTCATAAGCCTGAAGAAGGCTAAGGTAGTATTATAACCTGTTCCAGAAATTTATAAAGCTATCTGGTACTAGAATTACAATCAAAGTAAACCCTTTTCGCCAACCGCCCTGCTTCTTGGGGCTGCAAAGAAAACATATTCTGAGTTTAATCTGCTATACTTGTTTGCAAAGTCTGGTCTATACCTTGAGCATAACTCCGGCTAAAGATAAAATAAGGCCGATTTCATCATCAAAAACAAAAATTTAGCAAGCTCTTTATCTTCGTTTTGATATATTGTTGCATAATACATCAAAATGGTAAGCTCTTGGTGACAAAGCCGGGGAAGTAAGAGACAGGTTGTTCAGATTTAAAGGACTGTAATGAATAAGAAAGTTTTTTTGTGGTCGATTGTCGTAGCACTGGGAGGATTCCTCTTTGGCTTTGATACTGCTGTGATTTCTGGGGCTGAACGTTCTATACAGAGCTACTGGAGCCTGAATGTTTTTGAGCACGGGCTGACTGTTTCTATCGCGCTTTTCGGAACGGTGATAGGTGCCCTCCTGGGTGGTATCCCTTCTGATAAAATTGGACGCAAGAAAACGCTTATCTGGATTGCCATTTTCTATTTTGTTTCTGCCGTTGGCTCGGCTCTGGCCACGGGCTGGTACGCTTTCCTGTTCTTTCGTTTTCTGGGAGGCTTAGGTGTTGGAGCCTCTTCCGTGGCGGCTCCCATGTATATCTCAGAAATATCACCTGCCAAATCGCGGGGCAGGCTGGTAGCGTTGTTCCAGTTTAACATTGTATTCGGTATTCTCATAGCCTTCCTTTCTAACTACCTCATTGGCGGAACCGGACCCAACGACTGGCGCTGGATGCTGGGGGTGGAAGCCTTCCCGGCCATCGGGTTCCTGCTGGGACTGTTTGTTGTGCCGGAAAGCCCGCGCTGGCTTATCCTGCGCAGGGGTAGAGTGGAGGAAGCAAAAGCCACCCTGCAGGCAGCAAACCCAGGAGCAGATGCAGAACAGACCGTGCGCGAAATTCTAGTTTCAGCAGAGGTGGATACCCGGAAACCGGCAGATGCCTTTTTTTCAAAGCGCTACAGCCGTCCGATTACCCTGGCCGTATTGCTGGCCTTTTTCAACCAGTTATCCGGTATCAACGCCATCATCTATTATGCCCCGCGCATCTTTGAAATGACGGGTTTAGGCACAGAATCTGCGCTCCTGTCCTCGGCGGGAGTGGGGCTCGTAAACTTCCTGTTCACACTGCTGGCACTCAACTTCATCGACCGGTTTGGGCGCCGAACGCTTATGCTGATTGGCTCCTTTGGCCTGATTATTACCTTAGGCCTGGTCTCGCTCGCTTTCTTCAACCAAAGTTTTGAAGGATACACGGTGCCCATCTATCTCTTTGTTTACATCGCCTTCTTCGCCTTCTCACAGGGAGCAGTTATTTGGGTGTTTATATCTGAAATCTTCCCAAACCAGGTGCGGGCATACGGACAAGCGCTGGGCAGCTTCACGCATTGGATTCTGGCCGCCGTTATTGCTTTTATTTTCCCGTATGTAGCCGAAACGCTGGGAGGTGGGCTTACCTTCCTCATCTTCTGTATCATGATGGTGCTGCAGCTGATTTTTGTGTGGCGTATGATGCCCGAAACAAAGGAAACATCACTGGAGGAGATTGAGAGAGAAGTTGTACACACATGAAAGAGCCAGTTTGCCACTGAGATAAGTGTATATGTTTCTCAAAAATAGCTATGATGAAAAAGCTTGCCTGTACGATTCAACATAGCTGTAACCAACCCTGGACTAGTTAGAGAAGCAGCCTTTCCTCCCTGGAGTAGCTTAATTGAGAGCGTGAAGGGTAGGGATGATTGGACCCTGTAAATTAATTCTGAACAGCAGCAGAACAGTGCTATAAATAACATAACACATGAACACGAAAATTGTCTGCTTTGGAGAGATGCTCTGGGACATTCTGCCTTCTGGTAAACTCCCGGGCGGAGCACCGATGAACGTAGCGATTCACCTGCAGTACCAGGGCTTTACACCAGTTGTTATCAGCCGTGTAGGCCATGATGAAACAGGTACTGCCCTGCTGCATTACCTGGAGGGAAAAGGAGTAAGGACCAGCTATGTGCAGGTAGATGAGAAGCAGCCGACAGGTTTGGTGATAGCTAATGTGAGCAACCGCAGCGAAGTAACCTATGATATAGTACAGCCCGCAGCCTGGGACTTTATTCAACTGCAAGAGGAACTCAGGAAGGTAGTAGTTGAAAGTGATTACTTTATATATGGCAGCCTGGCGGCACGAAGCGAAACATCGCACCATACCTTGATGGCATTACTGAATGTTGCAAAAGCAAAAGTGTTCGATGTAAACCTGCGCCCGCCGTATTACTCCCGCGAGGTGCTGGAGCCTCTGCTGGAGCAGGCAACTATCGTGAAGATGAACCACCATGAACTGATGGAAATTGCCGGCTGGCACCATGGGTTTTCAGACGAGAAATCGGCTATGGAGATTCTGATAAGCCTATACGCTTTACAAGTCATCATTGTAACACGAGGAGAAAACGGTGCTGCCGTTCTGAGTGCAGATGGCTATTTTGAGCAGGCGGGTTATGCCGTAGAAGTAGAGGACACAATTGGCAGCGGAGATGCTTTCCTGGCGACATTCCTCGGTCACATTACTAGAGGGAAAACATACCCGGAGGCACTGCAGCAGGCTTGTGCCATGGGAGCCCTGGTAGCAACGCATAAAGGTGCTACTCCCGAAATAGCATCTGAAGCGGTTGAACAGCTGATAAAGCGGAACGTCGGATAGCTGCCGTTATGGGGTAAGTCCCCCCTTTGAAGGCAGGGCTGTTTCATTCACCTTGTACTGGCGCAGGTTTTCGAACTTGTGTCACATCATGAAGTTGGGTTAGCAACCCGGCTTGGGCAGCGGCCAAAAAATAGCAAACACGGGCGAGGACGCTCACGCGCTGGTAAGGCAGCACAGCTGGCTAAATCAGAATGAAACGGCCCTGCAAGAGCGGTGTTTACATTTGCTGATTTGTTAACTTGCAAGACATAAAGGAAAAATGAAAATACTCTTTCTGTTACTTCTGATGGTTAGTATTACGTCGCAGGCATGGAGCCAGCAGCGGAAGCGGGCGAGGGAGTATGGCGTGAAAATAGGCGTACTTCCAACCGGAGAACTCAATGCAATTACAGATGTGGCCGGGGTGCAGGTTGGTCATGTAACACTGCAGGAAGAGGACAACATCAGGACAGGTGTCACCGCTGTTTTGCCCCATTCCGGGAATGTATTTCAGGACAAGGTGCCTGCTGCTGTGTATGTAGGGAACGGGTTTGGCAAACTGGCAGGTGCCACCCAGGTACAGGAGCTTGGAAATATTGAAACGCCTGTTATCCTGACCAACACCTTAAGCGTGGGCACAGCCTTGAATGCAGTGGTAGGGTATACGCTGCAGCAGCCCGGAAACGAAAACGTACAGTCGGTGAATGCGGTTGTGGGCGAAACGAACGATGGCTACCTGAACGACATCCGCGGCAGGCATGTAAGCGAGGCGCACGTGGTAAAAGCTATCCAGGAGGCTAAAAGCGGACCAGTGGCAGAAGGCAATGTGGGCGCGGGGACAGGTACTGTTGCTTTCGGCTTTAAAGGCGGTATCGGTACTTCTTCGCGGAAACTTCCGGAAACGATGGGCGGCTATACGGTGGGAGTGCTGGTGCAGACAAACTTTGGTGGCGTATTGCAGGTTAATGGCGCTCCGGTAGGCGTAGAATTGAAACAGTACTATGGCAGCCAGCATATAAAAGACAGCGCCGACGGCTCCTGTATGATAATTGTGGCGACAGATGCGCCCGTAGTTGCGCGGAACCTGGAGCGGATGGCAAAGCGCGCCATCATGGGAATGGCTAAAACCGGCGGCATCGCCTCCAACGGAAGCGGGGATTATGTGGTGGCTTTCTCTTCTCATCCGGAGCTGCGTGTCCCGTATACCTCTCAGGAGAGAATCCAAACGGTCACGTTGCTGCGCGACGACGAGATGTCGCCGTTGTTTATGGCTGTGATCGAGGCAACAGAAGAAGCCATCATCAACTCGCTGTTTAAAGCAGAAACCAGTGAAGGGAAAGAGCAGCATGTAGTAGAGGCATTGCCACTCGATAAGGTAACTAAGATTTTAAAGCAATACCGTGTCATCAGAAAATAAACTACACGCCTACGTTCGGGGAGAGATTGTGCCACTAGACCAGGCGTACCTTCATGTCAGTGACCTTTCCATACAGAGGGGCTACGGTATATTTGATTTCCTTAAGATTATAGACGGGCAGCCGTTGTTTATGGAGGATTACCTGGCCCGTTTTTACACTTCTGCCCGGCTCATGCACCTGCCTGTGCCCCTTTCTGATGAGGTACTCAAAGCTACTATCTTTCGGTTAGTGGAGTTGAATGAGATGCCTATGGCAGGCATGAAAATAATACTCACCGGAGGGTATTCTGACAGCGGTTACGATATAGGAGAGCCCAGCCTGCTTCTTATACAGCAGCCGCTTTCTTTGCCAGGCCAAGCAATGCTGGAGCGGGGCCTGAAGGTAATCACCCATTCCTATATCCGGGAAATTCCAGAAGTCAAAACCATCAATTATACCATGGGCATCCGGCTCGTTAACAAAATCAAAGAAAATGGCGCTGATGACGTGCTGTACCATACTGGAGGGGTGGTAACGGAGCTTCCACGCTGTAACTTTTTTATAGTGAAGCGGGATGGTACTGTGGTCACTCCAGTCGAAGGCATACTGCATGGTATCACGCGGAAGCATGTGCTGGAAATAGCTGGTAAAAAATACAAAGCGGTGGAAGGTACCGTTACGTTGGACGATATCAGGCAAGCCAGGGAAGCCTTTCTCACCAGTACCACCAAACGCATTCTGCCTGTTGTGCAGGTAGACGATGTGGTGATTGGGAATGGTAAACCCGGTGCAGTTACGCTGGCGCTACTGCAGGACTTAATTAAGCTGGAGGAGGAAAGCCGGAAATAGTTTTTGCCTGTGGTTGCAACTCAACCTCCTCTCCTGGAGTTCCAACTGATGCCGTTTCTGCCTTCCTCGTAAGGGTACAGGCGCATTACTTTATCAGACTGCCACACTTCTTTGCTGTCTATGTCCATTATGGACAGGCAGCCTGTAAAGGCAGCGCCTGTATCCGTTAGAATTACGTTACCCATCTGCAGGGGAGTAGTTTGTGTGGCATCGAGCGCAATGGTAGGGGTGTGGCCAATAAACACCTCCTTGTAAGGCTCTATTGTAACAGGTCTCTTTTCTTTATACCTGTTATAGCAACGTGTTACGAAGCTTCTGCTCCACATCAGGTTGTATGAGGTAGATTTCTCTATGGGTAAGTTAGTGTCGAAACCAGCGTGCACCAATAGGATATTGTCTTCCGTAACATAGTAGTACCTGGCTTCCTCTAAAAACGCAAGGTGCTCTTGAGGCATCGGCTTACCTGAACCATAGGATCTGACGGTAGCTGCCCCGCCTTGTAGCAGCCACAGTTCCTTTGTTTCTTCGTCCTTTTTCATTTTACCGATATAGTATTCTAGCGCCCACTGGTCGTGGTTGCCCAGTATGTATACCAGGTTATTTATGCTGAGCAGGAGGTCGATGCTTTCCATGGTGTTGGACCAGCCATCCACTACATCCCCCAGAAAGAGCAGCTGATCGGTATCATTATCATAGCCACTTCTTTCTATACACTGCATCATGGCTTTGTAGCCACCATGGCTGTCAGACATCACAAATCTTCGCATCGTGTAAGCGTGTTATAAAACTTTCTGCTTTCCTTCTTTAGGAACAGAAACAGAAAGGTTTAACGGATTTGAAGGAGCGATGTTATGGCACAACTTTGCTTGTTTAGCCCGGGCAACAAAGAAGCAGACGGTTGTAAGAGAGGAACGAAAAAGAAAGAGGAGGCAGTGCCGGATAGTTATGTTGCTCTGAGAGAACAAATTGCAGTAATTGCAGAGGGAGTACAATGCCCCGGGATTTAGCTTACGACGCTGTTATAGTGCCTCAGCACCTGTATATAAGGAATTTCCTCCTGGTAGTGCGCGCACAGAGACTTCCAGAGTACGGGATGGGGTAGTGCTGCTATATGGGCATGTACAATTTCCTGGTAGGCAGTGAGGAGGGCAGTATCCTCTGTTTCCCTCAGGGCGGCAATAGCAAAAATAACAGAGCGGCTGATGCCCGCCCCACAGGCAATAAGCACCTTTTTGTCCTGCTGGTGCTGCTGTAACACGAAACTGATGCCATGCTGTAAGTCTGCAGAAGAAAGTGGACTGCCATCTTCCACGGCTAGATGTAGAGCGGGAATATCCGTATACTCCACCAGTTCTGCAAATTGCAGCATGGCTTCTATGTTGTTGGCTTTTAAGCATCTGTAATTCAGGGTGTCCCGAAACTTACCAACAAACAACCACGGCCGAACAGGATCCATATCTTTGATACGTTAAATCAACAAGTTAATAGTAGGCGCAGCAGTAGAACAATACTTTTTAATCTTTCATCCGTACAAAATCAGTTACTTTGTTTAACAACTGATGCTATCGGTTTGTTTCAGCTTTGCTTACACCTGATATAAGTTTTATATAGCATAACAATCTGTATACCAAATATTTATGATGAAAGAAAATGGGCGGGAAGTATGGCTCCGCGGACCATTACCGGATATGCCGCCACTCTTGCAGCCTGTAGCCCATGCTCTGCTGCAGGCAAGGGAAGAAGTGAAAGCGCTGATGCAGAACTTTCCTGATAGGCTGCTATGGGAAAGGCCTGCAGGTGTGGCTTCTGTGGGTTTTCATCTCCAGCATCTACAAGGTGTTCTTGGCCGTTTGCTCACCTACGCTCGCGGACAGTCACTTACGCAGGAGCAGTTAGAGGCACTTGCTACGGAAGGGAAGTGCCCTGAGGCGCAATGCAGGGCACAGGACCTGGTGCAGAAGTTCTGCAACCAAGTGGATAAGGCGCTGGAACAGTTACGCCACACAGAGGAGCAGGAACTGCTGGAGCCTCGAGGTGTAGGCAGGGCGCAAATTCCTTCGAATGTGCTGGGGCTTCTGGTGCATGCCGCTGAGCATACCATGCGCCATGTAGGGCAGTTATCAGTTACGGCCCGCGTCGTGCGTGTAACTGTTGCCTAACCAAGAGGCTTTCATGCATGTTTAAGCTACTATGCTAGTAATTCAACTGGCACCGGCTGCTGCATACCCATCTCCAACTCATCAAGGAGGGCCCTTTAATTTAGACGGCTGTAGTGCTCTGTTTATGGCGCGAGCGTCCTCGCTCGTGTCTACTATTGTTAAGCCTCTGGCCCAGTCGGGTTATAAACCCGACATCTTTTTTAGACACAAGTTTGAAAACTTGCGCCAGATAAAGGGAGAATGAAACGCCTCTGCTCTGCGGAGGTCATTTCATTCTCAGAAGTGTAGGTAAAAAGATTTTAAACGATATACCCTTGCCTGATTGAAATCCTTTCGAGGTTTTCACTAGCTTCTCTGCCCGGAAGAGATCGTCGGCTGCCTGCAAAATCTTAGCCCTTAGCTTAGGATTGTAGTCCGGGTGAGCCTCCAGGAAAGTACGCACTGTGCTGGCCGCCGCTGGAGTTTGATAGGAGCCAAAAGTAGCCTGCAGCCAGGAGTATGGGAAGAAAATGTCTCCTGTCAGCTGGATTTCCTCCAGCAGGTCCAGGCTCTCCTTCAGGTATTTCTCAGATGTTTCAGCTCGTAGCGGGTGGTGGAGGTACGCCAGGGCAGCGTTCACCCATGATTCTTTCTCCCTGTTCTCCTCTGCCTTCAGGGAGGCAAAGAAAGCATTTCTTTCCTGCACCTCAGCCGAAAGCGCTGGCATCATGAACTGCAGGCGTTTTTTCCGGTCCGGGTTCTCAATGCGGGCCAGTTGCCTTTCCAGAATGCCTTCCCCACTTTCATAGTCCCGGAGCGCCAGAGCCAGTGCAAGAGAGGTATAGTCGTCCTCCGTCAGCTTTACGCCGGCAGGTGCCTCCTGCTTTTCCCATACCTGGTAAAGCCTGTCCTGCGCTTCTTTGGTCAGGGCAACGCTTTGATAAGTCTTGAACAGCAGCTTCTTTGAATTGGCTGTCTTCTGCTGCAACATCGCGCTCCACAGTTCCTGCTCCAACGAAGGAGCCATTTTCTTACGCTCTTCGGGCGTCAGGAACTTCCAGTAGATATCTTCTGACTGGCTTGTGAGTAACCTAAGGTTCAGTTCTTCAGTCTCTTTATCCAGCCCTTCCCGGTACAGGTTCAATAACTCACCTGGCTCTATTGAGCGGCTGTTCAGCATGTTCTCGTACAGGTTGATGTAGGCGGATGCCCTCACTACCGGTTCTTTCAGCGAGTACAGCGAGGGCAGCATCCGCTCATCTACCGGAAATACCCCATAGCCTTGGCCGGTGGTGTTGAAAAGGATGAAATCCGGCGCTTGCTCCCCTGCGGCGGCTTTTATTTCTTCCACCGCCTCATTCATGTTTACCGTGAGCTCCTTCTGGCCATTCGGGTAGACCAGCATTATCTCGAAGAACTGTGGCCACAGGCGGTCGGAGCCATCTTCGCCTTTCTGTTCCAGCAGCAGTTGCTTTATCCTGCCGTTTTCTGTTTCCAGTTCGTAACTGAATACCGGCCTGCCCGGCTCATTTACCCACACCTGGTTCCAGGCCTGCAGGTCTTCGGGCGTGCGGGCATCCAGAATCTCGATAAGCTGCGGCCAGGTGGCGTTGTTGTTGGCGTAGGTTTTCAGGTACTCCTGCAAGCCTTTCTTAAAAGCTTCTTCTCCCATCAGCCGTTCCAACTGCCGCATCACCACAGGTGCTTTGTGGTAGATGATGTTACCGTAAAGAGAGCCGGCATCCTGCAGGTTGCTCAAAGGCTGCCGGATAGGATTGGCACCAGCGGTGCGGTCTACACTGTATGCTGCCGGGAAATGGTCTATCAGAAACTTCAGGTCGTAGTTGGAGTTTTCCAGCGCTACCTGCGTGATCTTGTCTGCCATAAAATTGGCAAAGACTTCTTTCATCCACACATCGTTGAACCACTGCATCGTCACCAGGTCGCCAAACCACATGTGTGCGGTTTCGTGTGCTATCAGGTTAGAGCGGGAAATCTTCTGCGCCTGCGTCGCCCCTTCATCCAGGAAAAGAGAAGCTGCTTTATAATCAATAGCCCCCACATGCTCCATACCGCCATACTGGAAATCCGGGATGGCGATAAAATCGAACTTCTGGAAAGGGTAGGGGATCTGCGTATAGTCCTCCATAAAAGCTAGAGCATCGGCATGAATCTGGAAGATCGGATCCATACTCTGCTCCAGCTTGCTTTTGTCTGTTTCGCGGTGGTAAAAGTGCATCACCCGCCCGTTTGCCTCCCGCGAAACATGCTTGAATTTACCAGCAGCAAAAGAGAACAAGTAGGTGCTGATGGTGTCGGATGAGGCAAAACGGTAAGTCTTCTTTTCATCCACCACCAGAGAGTCTAATAGCGGCCCGTTGGCAAGGGCTTTCCAATCCTTCGGAACCGTAAGCGACAGCTTGAAAGCGGCCTTTAGGTTTGGTTGATCGAAGACTGGGAAAACGGTTCGCGCTCTGTCAGGTACCAGCAGGGTATACAGAAACTCCTCGTTCCGGTTCAGCGAAAGGTCGCCGGCTGTAAACTGTATCTCCACCTGGTTTTGCCCCACCTTCAAATATTGTGTCGGAATAACCAGGTGCTCGTTCCTGTGGTCGATTTCAATTGTCGTTCCATTTACCTTTACCTGCTGCAGGTGGTCTGACTTCTCCTTGAAATCAATCTGGAGAGGAGCACTGTTCTCTTTCAGCTTGAAAGAAATGACTTCAGAAGCCAGTACCGGCTGTTCCTTTTCTTCCGGAATGTACAGGCGAATATCATAAGCAAGGCCGCTGATAACCTTCTTCCGGTAACTGGCAAGCTCTTCTGAAACGCCTGTTTCTACAGGTAGAGAATCAGCCACTGTGCTTATGTTTTCGCTGCAGGAAATGGAGGCTGCGCACGTAAACAGCAGCAGGCCTGCACTTAAGCTTTTGATGTAGTTGTTTTTCATACTATGCCAAAAATACAAAGTTATGTTTACTTTTAGCTATAGGAGCGTAGGCCAAATCGGGCAAAAGACAAAACTAAGATGCCCGGATGCCGTTGTTTTGGAGAAGAGAGGGAGCAGCAGCGGCAATGTGAAAACCTTGTTCAGCTGCTCTGGCATCTGATTTATAACTGACAATTTAAGGAATGAGTGTACTGGAGAAAGAGCAAAGTGAAATTCCGGCAGTGCAGCTATACCCTTTAGGGGATGCAGCAGTGGTGGTGCAATTTGGTGTTGAAGTCAGTGAACAGACGCATAAAAAGGTGAAGGCTTTCTGCGCTTACCTGCAACAGCACCCTTTTCCGGGCCTGTTGGAGTTTGTTCCTGCCTATACTACTGTTACTGTTTACTATAACCCCTGGGTGATAAGCGAGAAAGGGCACCTGAACCCATACACGAAAGTAACTGGCTTTTTACAGCGCATGCTGCCCTTTGTAGCCGATGCGGAAGAAAACGCAGGGCCGCGTATAGTCGAGATACCGGTGTTGTACGGCGGAGAGTACGGTCCTGACCTGGAGTTTGTGGCGCGTATAAACGAATTAAGCCCGGAAGAAGTAGTTACCCTGCATACTCAGCAGGAGTACCTGGTGTACATGGTAGGCTTTGCTCCTGGCTTCCCTTACCTGGGCGGTATGAACAAGCGCATTGCTGCGCCACGACGAGATTCACCAAGACAGCATATAGCAGCGGGATCAGTGGGTATAGCAGGCGAGCAAACTGGTATTTACCCAATACAAACCCCTGGCGGGTGGCAACTGATTGGCCGCACTCCTGTCTCCCTGTTCAATCCGCGAAACATTTCCCCGAGTTTATTACAGGCAGGCGATAGCGTACGGTTTGTTGCCATTACAGAGGAAGAGTATAAAGAGCGAAAGGAGCAGCAACATGAATCTTAAAATTATCAGCTCCGGACTCTTAACCACTATTCAGGATCTGGGCAGGCACGGCTACCAAAAAGATGGCATTATAGTGAGCGGTGCTATGGATACCTTTGCCCTGCGAGCCGCTAATTTGTTGGTGGGAAACGAAGATACGGAAGCAGGAATAGAGGTGACGCTGATGGGACCAAAGATCCTTTTTGAAGATCGCCAACTCATTGCGATCACAGGGGCTGATTTATCTCCAATGATAGATGGGGAACCCGTAAAGGTATGGCGCCCATTGTGTGTGGAAGCAGGAAGCTTGCTGGAGTTCGGGTCACCCAAAAGCGGTTGCCGCGCTTATATAGCTGTGGCAGGAGGCTTTGATCTACCGAAGCTCATGGGAAGTGCCTCTACTTACCTGCAGGCAGGGCTTGGCGGTTTACACGGAAAAGCTTTGCAAGTCGGGGATACATTGCCCTGCAGGGACTTGCCTAAAAAGATGGAACCGTTTCTACATAACTTATCGTCAGATAAAAACCAGAGAGCACAAACAAGCTGGTCTGTTGATTCGTCGCTGTACTTTAACTATGAAGAGCCGCAGCCAATTCGTGTGCTGAAAGGCCCGGAATATGGGCTATTCTCTCCACAAAGCCAGCAGGATTTCTGGCGTATGGCCTACCAGGTAACGGCACAGTCAGACCGGATGGGCTACCGGCTGCTGGGCACCCGTTTGTCTTTAAATGAGCGTGCAGAGCTCATCTCCAGCGCTGTTACGTTTGGTACAGTGCAGGTACCCGCAGAGGGTAACCCCATTGTGCTGATGGCCGACCACCAGACTACCGGAGGCTACCCGCGCATTGCACAGGTGATTACGGCCGATTTTTCTAAATTGGCCCAGCTTTCGCCGCGCAATAAACTTCGTTTTAAAGAAGTAACCCTGGAGGACGCACAGGCGCTTTACATCAGGCAGGAGAAAAACCTGGAAAAAATAAAAGGGGCACTACAATTTAAAACGAACACATGAAAGAACAGTTGACGGTGGACCTGAACTGTGACTTGGGCGAAAGCTATGGCCGTTACCATCTAGGAGATGATGCGGCAATCTTACAGTTCATTACATCTGCTAACATAGCCTGTGGTTTTCATGCCGGCGACCCTTCGGTGATGCGGCAAACAGTAAAGCTGTGTTTAGAAAGTGGTGTCGCCATCGGCGCCCACCCGGGCTTACCAGACCTGGTTGGCTTTGGGCGACGGGAAATGGCTGTTTCACCTCAGGAAGCCTATGACATGGTGGTTTACCAGATTGGAGCCTTATCTGCTTTTATGCACGCGGAAGGAGAAAAACTGCATCATGTAAAGCCCCATGGCGCATTGTATAACATGGCTGCGGTAAATAAAGCGCTGGCGGAAGCCATTGTGGAAGCCGTTTATACAGTACAGCCGGAGGCAGTGCTGTACGGCCTTGCCGGAAGTGAACTCATTAAAGCAGGAGAACGGCTGGGACTGGCAACTGCCAGCGAGGTGTTTGCAGACCGTACGTACCAGCAGGATGGCACCTTAACATCAAGGAAGTTGCCGGGTGCCCTTATTACGGACCCGGCTGAAGCTATTCTGCAGGTATTAGGGATGGTGAAGGAAGGAAAAGTGAAGACGCAGCAGGGAGAGGAAATTCCTATTCAGGCCGATACTATTTGTATACACGGCGATGGGCCGCATGCCTTGTCGTTTGCGCGCCATATACAGGAGGTGCTTACGAGTGAGGGTGTGCTTTTGCAGGCTAAAGGTGGGGCAGGTAAATGAGGCCAAAGAAAAACTGGAGTGTACTTTTAGGCGCTGCTTTCCTGATGGCCACCTCTGCGGTGGGGCCTGGCTTTCTGACCCAAACCACTGTCTTCACGCAAACACTCGCCGCCAGTTTTGGCTTTGTGATTTTGGTTTCTATCATCATCGACATTGGAGTGCAGCTGAACGTGTGGCGCATTATTGCAGTCTCGGAGAAGCGTGCGCAGGACATCGCTAATACTGTACTGCCTGGCTTAGGGCATTTTATTGCCGTGCTGATTGTGTTGGGAGGGCTGGCCTTCAATATAGGAAACGTAGGGGGCGCTGGATTAGGTCTAAACGTACTGTTTGGCATCTCCAAAGAAGTAGGGGCTGTTATAGCAGCAGCAGTAGCTATAGGGGTGTTTCTGGTGCGGGAAGCAGGCAAAGTAATGGACCGCTTTGCACAGGTCATGGGCCTGCTTATGATCCTGCTTATCATTTTTGTAGCAATGACTTCTGCTCCTCCAGTTGCGGAAGCTGCCATTAAAACCTTTCTTCCTGATGAAATCGATGTCATAGCCATAATCACGCTGGTTGGCGGTACAGTGGGCGGTTATATCACCTTTGCAGGTGGTCACCGGTTACTGGATGCAGGTATAAAAGGAGAGAAAGCATTGCCAGAGGTAACCACCAGTGCGGTGTCTGGTATCACGGTGGCGTCTGTTATCCGTATTTTCCTGTTTCTGGCTGCGCTGGGTGTCATCAGCAAGGGCCTGGTGCTGGACCCTGCAAACCCGCCTGCCTCCGTTTTTCAGCTGGCAGCAGGTAAGTTGGGGTATAAGCTGTTTGGGATCGTCATGCTATCAGCTGCTATCACGTCTGTGATCGGATCTGCCTATACATCCGTTTCCTTCATCAAGTCATTTCATAAAAGTATCCAGGCGAACGAGAACTGGATGATTATTGCCTTCATAGCCGTTTCTACCTGCATTTTTGTTTTCATAGGGCGTCCTGTTAAGCTTTTGATATTAGCTGGTGCTTTAAATGGCTTAATTTTACCAGTAACCCTTGGCACTATGCTGATAGCGGCCTATAATCGTAAAGCAGTCGGCAATTACAAGCATCCGCTCTGGCTCACAATTTTTGGTGTACTGGTCGTGATAGTAATGGCCTGGATGGGCGGGTACACCCTTGTCAAGCAGTTGCCGGAGCTGTTTTAGAAGGCTCCCATGTAGACAGCAGCATAACGTTCAGGTGCATTCTTTCTATAAATTTTATTTGCAACCGATTTCATAAACTTGTATGTTTGGTTACAGTCCGGCAAAAAGCTTATACTAGTATAGTTCTAGCAAATTTTTCGCTGCCCTGCCTATTGTCAATCAATGTTGTAAAATGGATAGAAAATCGTACATCAAAAAATCACTCTTTATTTTATTAACGACCTCAGTTTTGGCCAGTGGTTGCCAGAACACATCTGTAGAAAATGAAGACACTGTGGCAGAGGAGGAAGCTGCTGCACAAACTGACTCTGAGTATTTAACAGAGCCATTGGTAACGGACATGTATACAGCCGACCCCTCAGCCCACGTGTTCGACGGCAGAATCTACATTTACCCTTCGCATGATATAGATGCCGGTGTGCCGGAGAAAGATGATGGGTCTCATTTCGATATGCGGGATTATCATGTGTATTCCATGGACAGTGTAGGCGGGAAAATCACCGATCATGGCGTAGCCCTGGATATTAAGGATGTGCCATGGGCTGGAAGACAGATGTGGGCACCTGATGCAGCCTTCAAAGATGGCACCTACTATTTTTACTTCCCTGTAAAAGACAAAAATGATGTCTTCCGGATTGGAGTAGCAACAAGTACTTCCCCAACTGGTCCTTTCAAGCCACAGCCTGAGCCAATTGCCAAAAGCTACAGCATCGACCCGGCTGTTTACATGGATAACGACGGAAATGCCTATATGTATTTCGGCGGCATCTGGGGTGGGCAACTGCAGCGCTGGAGCACCGGCCAGTATAACCCGAACGATGAGTACCCTGCTGATGACCAGCCTGCTCTCATGCCTAAAGTTGCACGCCTGAGCCCGGACATGACAGGCTTTGCAGAGGAGGTAAGGGATGTGCAGATCCTGGATGAGAATGGCAAACCGCTGTTAGCAGGTGATAATGAAAGACGCTTTTTTGAGGCAGCCTGGGTGCACAAGTATAACGGCAAATACTACTTTTCTTATTCTACCGGTGATACGCATAATATTGCCTTTGCTGTAGGAGACAGCCCTTATGGTCCTTTTACCTACAAAGGTGTTCTGTTGAACCCGGTGCAGGGCTGGACAAACCACCATTCTATTGTGGAGAAGGATGGCAAGTGGTACCTGTTCTACCATGACACGCAGTTGTCAGGTAAAACGCACCTGAGAAACATTAAGGTAACGGAGCTGAAGCACAGACCTGATGGCTCTATTGAAACCATTACTGCGTATAATCCGACTGCTTCTAAATAAGAAGCTGACTTGCATATAAATTATCGAAAAGCCGCTTGAACTTTCTGTTTAAGCGGCTTTTGTTTTGGATGCTTTTGGAAGACGCGCCCACGCGGGAGTGGAGCGCACGTAGCAAATGATGAATAAGGCTGTCTATGAGTCGCTGGATGAACTACGCCTACGCAGCTTAGACAAGAATAGCTAAGCAGCTATACCCTTCAGCAAAGAAGGTAAGTATGATTTATTCATGCGGAAGAAACGTTATCTCTAAGTTGGCACTAACAGTTTCGGTAAGTCTTTAAGCTTGGCAATTACTGAGACCTTGACTACCAAAACTACATCACAAGCATCATCATTATACCATACAAAAACCAGCTTTCATCGTAAAGACTCTTCATTGAAGCAGGGTAACAGCTTTGCTGCCTCTATTATCAGCTATCTATATTGCAATACCCGGTGAGCTACGTTATCTTGCTCTTAGTTACAGAAAGTATCAAGAGAACTGTTCATGAAATACCTCTTCCTGCTCCCAATCCTTTTTTTCCTGCTACTAACAGGCTGTGTCGGCACGAAGCCTATCGATGCATCGGCTACAAAAGAAACAAAAGCACTCTTCCACAACCTCAGAAAGTTATCTGAGGACTATACGCTTTTTGGCCACCAGCACGCTACCGAGTACGGCCACGGCTGGCGTGGCGACGAAGACCGCTCTGATGTGAAGTCTGTCACTGGTTCTCATCCAGCCGTTATTGGGGTTGATTTTAGTGGTTTCTCCGGTCGTTCTCCGGAGGCCGTTCAGCGCGCAAAAGAGGAGGTAAGAAAGAATGTAGTGGACACCTATAACCGCGGTGGGGTAACAACTGTTGCCTGGCATTTCTCCAATCCTGTATCCGGAGGTGGCTTTAACTGGGTAGACTCTGTTTCGCTGCCTGCGGTAAAATACATTATACCCGGTGGTGAAGCGCACGAACAGTACAAGGAAATTCTGAATGGCATTGGCGAATGGGCGCACAGTGTAAAGGGAGCAGATGGTAAGCTGGCTCCTGTAATTTTCAGGCCTTTCCATGAGTTTGACGGTGACTGGTTCTGGTGGGGAAAAGGCCATACCAGCCGCGAAGAGTTTATTTCCCTGTGGCGCTTCACGGTTTCATACCTGAGAGACAGCTTGAATGTACATAACTTCATTTACGCTTTTTCGCCTGACAATAAGTTCAAAAATGAGGCAGAGTTCCTGGAGCGGTACCCGGGAGACGAGTGGGTAGACATGGTGGGCATGGACAACTACGGGGACATGGGGCGCGACCGCTATGCCATAGATACAGCTGCTGCAAAGCTTAAAATTGTATCGGACTATGCCAGGAAAGCGGGAAAACTGGCGGCCTTTACTGAAACAGGTTTGGAGTCTGTTCCAGATACAACCTGGTGGACGAACACCTTGCTAAGAACCATGAAGCGGGACGACATGCGCCTGGCATATGTACTGGTGTGGCGTAATGATACACGCAGTCCCACACATTATTATGCTCCTTTCCCAGGGCACATCAGCGTACACAACTTCATGAAGTTCTACAACGATCCTTACGTGCTGTTTGAAAAAGACCTGAACAACATCTACAAAAGGAAGAAGTTCTTGGGCATCTTTTAACCTTTAGCCACGACAACTTATATTTTTTATCCTGGGTGGCACAGCCTCCTGAAAGAGCCTTATGTATTACTGTCAGCAAATATTTTCAATTCACCTTCACAACTGAAAGCTAGAAACATTATTTAAGGGTATATGCAGGATTTATGGATGTAAATATTTAATTTTAAGTGGTGAACGGCATTCTTTTAAAATCAGAAGAGCAGCATATTTAAGGAACCATAGGCCTTAAAACAAAGTTATGGAGACATGGCAAGACTTCTTATAACATCCCTTATCTGCACCTTGCTGGCTGTGTTACCGGCAGCTGCGCAAGTTCAATATCCGAAGCAGCAAATTATCCAGAGCATTGTTGGTAAATATGCTGAAATCAATTCGGAGGCTGATTATGTGACGGCGAATGGAAAGCCTGTAGCTAAAAGCACCCGCTTTATTGAGCCTGAGGATGAAGTGATGCCTAACTATGGAAAGCTGCGCCAGATTGCTCTTATTCGGCATGGGGAGCCAGATTTAACAAAAACAGGAAAGTTTTCTTATGGCGAAGCGAAGCAGTTCCTTGTTAACTATGATTCTGTAGGGATTGTAGTGCCTGATGAGCCATTTTTCAATGTAGGGGATGTTGATGAAGTAGCTGTTTTCTCCAGCCCCATCAACCGGGCACGAACGACAGCACAATACCTCTTCGGCACCGAAAACGATATGGAATATTCCCCCGACTTCAGGGAATTTGAAACAACTGTTGGAAAGTTTAGTCCAAAGTTTCGCCTGCCTATAAAAAAGTGGACGGCCCTGGCACGCATCAAATGGATACTGGGTATAGACCGTGACGGTATAGAGAGCTTTGCAGATGCCCGTGAGCGCGCCCGCAAGGCAGCCAGTAAGCTAGCCGAGGCAAGTGAGGATAATTCTAAAGTAGTACTCGTAGCACATGGCTTCCTGAACCGTTATGTGAAGCAGAACCTGGAGGACATGGGCTGGCGTGTTGTGAGGGATGGAGGAAACGGCTACCTGGCTACTACTATCTTAGTTAAAATTGAGGATAAAACCATAGAGCAGGATGCGTCAGGCTCAAGTGCCGACTAAGCTCAATTCTCAGTTAAGCGTATAAACAGAACAGACCGCCGCTCTACCAGATGATAGAGTAGCGTCTGTTCTGTTTATATAAAACTACAGCTTATAATGAGTTTGTCAAGCTCCCGAGATTGCTGTCTACCTATACGGAATGATTTTGTCATCTTTGATCAGGAAAGCCTTTTCGGCTTTATCCAGTATTGCTTCCTTGCTGTCGGAGTATGCTTCTACTATTCTGTAAGGTTTTCCATCAAAATGGGCTTTGATCCTGTCCAGCTTTTCCTCGTCCTTGCATGCTCTGCCTATTACCTTATAGGTGCCTTTTTCATAGTGTACTCTTGTGCCAGCAAACCCATTGATAGTGTACATGTCAAACAGGGGTTTTACGTATAGCTCCAGCCCCCCGGTAGCACAGTAAATGTGTGTGCCCTCTTCTTTAAGTTTATCAAAACGGCTTTTAAGTTCTTCGTTGAAATTGGCAGGATACTCTTCCTCCCAGAACTCTTTTGCGTAAGCCTCCACCTGGTCTGGCAAAATATCGTCCAGGTAGTTGAAAAAATTCTCTTTGAACTCCGTCTTCCTAATCTGGTGCATTTCCTTGAGTGCTTTGTAGTACAGCATCTGGAAATAATAGCCTATCCGCTTAGGGCTTTTGGTGACGATGAATTTGTAAAACTCATCCTTAGAACTCTTCTTGTAAAAAGTGCCATTCAGATCAAAAACCGCAACTTTTATTTCTCCTTCGCTACTTGCCATGTCGTCTTTTCAGCCTGATTGTTTCCTGGGCTATACCTATCACGCTTTTTTTAATTTTTTGTTCGTTTTTTTACGTTCTTCTGTACAGAATTTCGTTGAGGAGCAACAGGGGTAGCAGAATAAGAAGATAGAAAGGTTAGAGAAACTCAGCACCAGCTTATAAGCCCGCTTTCTCTTTTATAACAGGCTCATTGAAATGAAACTAATTCAGCGCTCAAGCCCTTATTTATTGCTGACTATAATGATTTAGTATGTTAGAATATTCTATGTTTGAAAGGCTTCCTTTCAGGAGCCAAACAGAATCTTTAGCGAAAGATGGGACTATTCTTGCCCAACGCAACTACAACGGCTGGGAAGTCACGCTCTACTCACTAAATGGTCTTTTTGTGGAGCTTTGGGCAGGGAAGGAGGCACAGGTTATCAGCACTTTTAAAAAGTCTGCTAACGCTGTTGCGGTATTAGACCCTTATATTGAGGACATTGATGTAGAGGACTTCATGAACTCTGACATATAAAAGGTGTTGCAGCTGCTAAGAGGTGTGGCCGTTTCTGTCACAACTTTGAAGAAAGTACAGGGCCATCAATATGACCAAAATTGATTTTCCCCTTTCCTAGTTTCCCGCAAATGTCGCTGTCACTCTTCAAGGATTTTAGATAATAACTGTAATGCCTCAGGCTGATGCAGGAGAAATGAAAGACGCTGCTTTACTTTATGTGAGGCAGCGTCTTTCGTTAAATCCTGTTTCCTTTACTTTCCAAAAATACAGGCTCCACATCTTGGCGTAGCTTTCCCCATCCAACTTTTCCGAAGCATTGCTGGACTTCCCCATTGTCTCTCTGGCATGTGAGGTGGCACTCCACTTATCCTGCAAAAATCAATTCTTCCACACCTTTTGTTCAAATGAACCTCCGGAAGGTGGAGGCGTACATAAACTAGCTTGATTCCTGTACCTCAGGTTACCTGGTGCGCGCCGGCGTATCATATAACACCATCCTGCTAGGGCGCAGCAACATCAATGCTTATGGTAATTTTTTTCCTTTCAACATAAAACCAGCAGGTGTTTGCCTCACCACTCCATTTTGTACATCAACACATTCATCAGCTTATGAAAAACAAATCACGCTTAGAAAACACAGAATCAGAACCGCTCACCATACCTCCTAGGGAGTCGGTTACACTACACATCAATGGAAAAGAGCAGCAGCTGGAAGTGGAGCCCTGGACCTCCCTGCTCGATTTGCTGCGCGACCACCTGAACCTGACCGGAACAAAGAAAGGCTGCGACCACGGACAATGCGGTGCCTGCACCGTGCTGGTAGATGGGAGGCGTATCAACTCCTGCCTGACTTTGGCAGTGATGAAAGATGGCTCTGAAGTTACTACCATCGAGGGCCTGGCAAAAGACGGAGAGCTTCATCCGGTGCAGCAGGCCTTCATCGATCACGACGCCTTCCAATGCGGTTACTGCACACCGGGCCAGATATGCTCTACTGTGGGGTTGATTAACGAGGGCAAAGCCAAAACCTTAGACGACATTCGGGACCTGATGAGTGGCAATGTCTGCCGTTGTGGTGCCTATACCAACATTGTAAAAGTAGTGCAGGAAGCACTGGAAAGGAGCCAAGCTAAATGAAAAGCTTTACTTATACCCGAGCAAGTGACATAACAGACGCTGTAAACGAAGTGGCCGCCGACAAAGAGGCGAAGTTCATTGCCGGCGGCACCAACCTGCTCGATTTGATGAAGATACAGATAGAGCGCCCGAGCCATTTAGTGGATATTACGCGCCTCGCCTTAAATACCATTGAAGAGACAGAAGAAGGTGGCCTGCGCCTTGGGGCACTTGTCACCAACGCCGACACCGCCTATCATGAACAGGTGGAGAGGCGGTATCCGCTCTTGTCTCATGCCATACTAGCGGGAGCCACGGCACAGCTCCGTAACATGGCCACGGATGGCGGTAACCTGCTGCAACGTACCCGCTGCTACTATTTCTACGACACCGATACACCCTGCAACAAGCGCGAACCCGGAACAGGCTGTTCGGCAATAGAGGGATATAACCGTGACCTGGCTATTTTAGGCACCAGTGAATTTTGCATCGCCACACACCCTTCAGATATGGCAGTGGCCCTTGCCGCGCTGGAAGCAAAGGTGCACGTTACGGGAAAAAGCGGCGAACGGGTTATACCACTTTCTGAGTTCCACAGGCTGCCCGGTGATACGCCGCACATCGAAACAAACCTGAAGCCGGACGAAATCATCACCGCCATTGACTTGCCTGCTAAAGGCTTTGCCGACCATTACACCTACCTGAAACTCCGCGACCGGGCCTCTTATGCCTTTGCCCTTGTCTCAGTTGCCGCTGCCCTCCGTTTAGAAGGCGATACTGTGAAAGAAGCGCGGGTTGCGCTCGGAGGTGTGGCGCACAAACCCTGGCGCTTACCAGAAGCTGAAGCACTCCTGAAGGACCAGCCTGCTACGAGAGAAAATTTCCAGAAAGTAGCAGTGGCATATGTAATGGGTGCAAAAGGATACGGCGACAACACATTTAAAATTGAGCTGGCGAAGCGCGCTATTGTGCGTGCGCTGGAGCAAGCCAGAGATATGGAGGGAAAATTATGAAAACAGACCAGATAGGAAAACCAACGAACCGCGTAGACGGCCGCCTAAAAGTAACGGGAGAAGCAAAGTATGCCGGGGAGTTTAATGTGCCGAATCTTGCCTATGGCGTTGTCGTGAACAGTGCTATCGCCAAAGGAAAAATAAAGAAAATAGACACCAGTAAAGCCCTAGAACTAAATGGTGTGCTGGAGGTCTTTACACACGAGAATCGCCCGGGCTATGTCTGGTTTGATAAAAATTATAAAGACATGGATGCGCCTCCCGGTTCACCTTTCCGCCCGCTTTACGACAATGAAGTGAAGTTCAGTATGCAGCCCATCGCCCTCGCCGTTGCTGAAACCTTTGAGTTGGCAAGATATGCAGCATCGCTTGTGCAGGTAGAATATGAAGCCGCGCCGCATGACACAGACTTTGAGGCAAATATCGAAAGGGCATACGTGCCGGAGGAGTATAACTCTGGCGAACCGCCGGAGCCATGGGGGAAGCCAGATGAAGCCTTAGCTAACGCTGCTGTAAAGCTGGAAGGAGCGTATACCCATTCCAGCCAACACCATAACCCCATGGAGATGCATGCCTCCACAGTGGTTTGGGAAGAAGACAGTAAGCTGACTGTCTATGATAAGATTCAGGGCGTCATGAACACCCACCAGTACATCATCCATGCCTTTAGTATGCAGCCGGAAGAGGTACACGTTATTTCACCTTTTGTTGGTGGCGCGTTTGGCTCCGGCCTGCGGCCGCAGTACCAGTTGTTTCTGGCTGTGCTGGCGGCACGGGAGCTGAAGCGTTCTGTCAGGATAACCCTCACCAGGCAGCAGATGTTTTCCTTTGGCCACCGTCCTAAAACCGCGCAGCGTTTCTCTTTAGGCGCTTCGAAAGATGGCAAGCTGGAAGCTTTGAAGCAGGATGTTTTTGCAGAGACCTCACGGTTTGAGGATTACAGCGAAGACGTGGTGATATGGCCGGGGGTGCTTTACAATGTTAAGAATGCAAAGCTCACTCACAAATTGGTGGGGCTTGATGTGTATACGCCCCTCGACATGCGCGCACCAGGTGGTACCACAGGTATCTTTGCGCTGGAATGTGCCATGGACGAACTTGCCTTCAAGCTTGGAATGGACCCCATTGAATTCCGCCTGAAAAATTATTCCGAGAAAGACCAGAACGAGGACAAGCCTTTTTCTAGCAAGGAATTGCGGGAGTGCTACAGGCAGGGAGCAGAGAAGTTTGGCTGGGAGAAGCGAAACCCTGAACCACGTTCTATGCGCGAAGGGCATAACCTGATTGGGTGGGGAATGGCGCACGGAGCCTGGGAAGCGAACCAGGCCGAGGCGAGTGCCAAAGCTGTTCTGGAGCCTGATGGAAAACTAACGGTAAGCAGTGCCACCGCTGATATCGGGACAGGAACCTATACCGTAATGACCCAGATTGCCGCGGAAACACTAGGCCTGCCACTGGAGGATGTAATCTTCAAACTCGGTGATTCCTCTTTACCGGATGCACCGCTGGAGGGCGGCTCCAAGACAGTGTCGACGGTCGGTACGGCCGTGAAATCTGTTTGCAATAAGGTACGGGAGAAGTTATTCGAATTAGCGCAACAGGTAGCAGATTCTCCTCTGACTCATGCAAAATTTGTAGATATTACATTTGAAGATGGGCAGATTCGCTTGAAAAATGACCCCTTTAAAGCTGTCTCCATTGCGGCTGCCCTAAACCAAAACCAAGGCAAAGCAATAGAGGAAGAGGTATCGAGCAAGCCAGCAGATGGCCAGAGTGACTACGCCCGGTACGCCCACTCCGCCACCTTTGTAGAAGTGAAAGTGGATGAAGACTTAGGGACTGTGAAAGTAACCCGGGTGGTGAGTGCGATTGCAGGCGGACGTATCATCAATCCTAAAACAGCCAGAAGCCAGATACTGGGAGGTGTGGTATGGGGTATAGGTGTGGCCCTGGAAGAAGACACTGTGATGGATAACAACCTCGGCCGTTTCATGAACCACGACCTCGACAAGTATCACATTCCGGTGAATGCCGATGTGCACGATGTAGAGGTGATTTTTGTGGAAGAACACGACTCCATCGTAAACCCCCTAGGGGCGAAAGGCCTTGGCGAGATAGGCATCGTGAGTGTGGCCCCGGCTATCGCGAATGCGGTTTTCCACGCCACCGGCAAGCGCGTACGGGAACTGCCGATAACCTTGGACAAGTTGCTTTGATGCAAGACTGGATTGCACAAGCTTTTCTTTTTCAAGACGGGACAAGCAGATAATAAAAGCCGCTCAAATAGCTGTTTGAGCGGCTTTTAGTGTTTTAAGCTAGCCTCTTTAAAATAAGAAGTAAGCAATTAGCCCTGGCTGTGTCTTCTGAACAGCAAGCTGTTGGTGAGAACTTAAAACAGCGGCAGTTGAAGAATTTATTTGCCACACTATCCATTTCCTGTGACTTGGTTAAATGACTTGTTATAGCTGCTTATATCTGGTTTTTGTCTGCTCTTTCTTGTGTAGGCTTTGCTTCGGGTGCTGTGGTCGGTAAAGTCAGCAGAGGTACATACGCTTTGGCGGCCACTTGCATCGTAGTTGTTTTGCTTAGTAACCTGTTGAGGAAGGTGTTCTCTCCTGGAATCAGGACAAGTAAATCTGCCTGCTGTTCCTGCACATAATCCTGAATTCCCTGACTTATCTCATCTGCCCGCTTGAATTGTACATTCAAGTCTATATCCGATAGGTGTTCATGTAATTTCTCCAAAGTATTGGGAGCAAGGTCCTGCTCCTCCTGTAGTACCTCTTCCTTATGCAGGTGGAGCACGTGAAGTTTACTCTCAAACGCTTTCACGATAGTCCGGAGGGGGGCGAGCAATTGTAGGTCAGGCAGATTCGCCAAATTTACAGCCGCAACAATAGATTTAAGGCCTTCGAATTTCCTGTGAGCGGGTATAGACAGTACAGGCACCTCGCTATTAAGTATGATAGCTGTAGTGGTACTGCCTATTAAGGCCTGGCTTATTGCTCCTGCGCCCCGCATACCCATCACCACCAGATTGGCATTGTAAACATTACAGGCTTTCAGAATTTCTTCGGTTGTTAAGCCAAAAGTGCAGACACAGGTTATATATACAGCATCTGCTTCAGCGTCTTTTCCTTTTAATATGATCGTATAAAAACCATTGGGTAAGGATGATGAAGGTGTACCTGTGGCATTATAATTCACAGAATAGTCTCTGAAAAGGCTACGTAGTAGCTTGCAAATGTGGGTTTGCAGCTGCTCTAGTTTTTCCTCTCTCAACTCCAGCTTTTTTTCATCTTCATTATAGGGAAATGGTGAGAAAATGGGGTGATGGAAAGCGTGAAATAACAGGATGTCAGCTTTCAATTTCCTGGCCATATCTACAGCATACAGAAATGCATTGTCAGCTTCCTTCGAAAAATCAGTCGGAACCAGAATAGTCTTCATGTTAGTTGCTTTCATCATTATTCTTGTCTGTATGTAATCATGTAATAATAGGTAATTCTACCTGGGATAACACTGATAACAATCAGTGGGCTATATGATGATAGTCAGCTTTCTTTCGGCTTTTGCCTGAACTGAAGTCTGAGGCAGAAAATCCTGTCAGACTGCTTTCTCTTTCTGTATTCCAGAAAGTATTTCATAGGAATGAAGTCTTGCTGTGTGATCAAAAATGTGCGAAGCAACCATGATTTCATCTACCTGTGTCTCATCCAGAAATGCCTGCATTTCTTCTTTTATCGATTTTGGTGAGCCGATAAAGGAATAGCGGAGCATCTGCAGCACATTGTATTTTTCAGACGCGTCCCATAAGCCGTCCATGCTGTCTACTGGCGGCTGCATTTGCCTTGCTGTACCTCTTATCACGTTCAGGAAAGAAGTATAGAGCGTGTTGGCGAGGTGGTTTGCTTCCTCGTCTGTATCGGCGGCCACTACATTCACACAGGCCATGGCATAAGGCTCCTGCAGTACGTCTGACGCCTGAAAGCTGGTGCGGTACACTTTTAGGGCAGCGTGCAGGCTTGCCGGGGCAAAATGACTCGCAAAGGCATAGGGCAGCCCAAGTATTCCGGCTAACTGTGCGCCATACGTGCTGGACCCCAGCAGCCACACCGGCACTTCCAGGCCTTCGCCTGGCACTGCCCGAACGCGTACTGTCGGGTCAATAGCAAAGTAGTTCCTGATTTCCTGCACGTTGTTCGGGAAGTCTTCCACAGAACCGTGCAGGTCCCGCCGCAAAGCCATAGATGTTAACTGATCAGTACCGGGTGCCCGACCAATTCCTAAGTCAATACGGCCAGGATACAGCGACTCTAGTGTGCCAAACTGTTCGGCCACCACAAGCGGAGCATGGTTCGGCAGCATCACCCCACCGGAGCCCACCCGAATGGTGGAAGTATTGCCTGCTACGTGGCCAATTAATATGGAAGTGGCCGAGCTGGCTATGCCCGGCATGTTGTGATGCTCCGCCATCCAATACCGTTTATATCCCCAGCGCTCTGCATGCTGCGCCAGATCAACGGTGGTCTTGAAGGAGTCTGATGCGGTTTTGCCGGATAAAATGGGCACCAGATCCAGTATAGAAAGAGGAATATCGGTTAGTTTTTTCTTATCTGCTTTATTTTCCATTATTATGATTCTGTTTCTTAATCTAACGGAGCCGATAGGGGAGGAGGATACAGTGTGGCATCAATTAAAAATAGCAGACCCGGGAGCGTAGCTGCATAACCGCATGAACTGGCTGGTAAAATGAGCCGGTGCGGGAAAATAGATTTGGCATCCGGCTTTGAAAGAAAGTATGGAATTAGCTTCTTTTACTAAAAGGATTCCTGCACATCGAACAAGAATCCCTAACTTGCCTAAAGCCTTTACTGGACCTGCTTTTGTAAAACCTACGCAAGGGCAGGGCGTAGTTACTAAATTGTCGATTCCAGGAAAGTGGGTGAAAAGCCGGGCAAACTATAGCCCTGGATTTAAAAGTATGTTTGAGCGTTGCTATGAGTCAGTTTTACCGGAGTTTTCTTGTCTGCTTTTTGATTTTTGTTTGTTTTATTCCGGAGTTGCTCGCGCAGAAAGCGCATTCACATAACAAAGAACCATGGTCTTTTGGCGTTAACGGCTATTACGGAACCCTGTTCCGCTACAGAAGCGGGCTTCCAGCGCTAAATTTCACACACCCTTTCGGAACAGAATTGTATGCCAACAGGCACACGTTTGGAAGGCGGGAGTGGGAACGGGTATTTAAATACCCCCAAATTGGCTTTGCGTTGTCTTATTACAATTACGGTGTTCCTGATGAGTTAGGAGAAGCTGTTTCGCTGACCACCTACCTGGATAATGTTATTATTGAGGGGCCTAAAAGCAGCCTGCGTTTTAACGTCGGTACTGGCCTTGTCTACTCCTCCCGATACTATACCCCCATCACGAATGAGATGAACAAAGCAATTGGCAGTCCCATCACTTTCTCTTTCCGTGGCACTCTACGCTACGAGTTTCCGTTGAGCACACACACGTTTCTGAATTTGAACCTTGCTTTCCGCCACTTCTCTAATGGTGGCCTGAACAAGCCAAACAATGGCATGAACTTCCCGCTGCTGGGCGTGGGGCTCAGGTATCAGGCAAAGCAAGTGCAGCATCACGTTGCTTCAGATTCTGCTGCACCTGTTAACAGAAGCTGGCGCTTTAACTTAAGGTTCGCTGCTGGTGTAAAGGAAGTGCTCCGAATAGACGAGAAGCACCCTGTATACAATGTCACTGCTTATGCCAGCAAACGGATGACCAAAGCCAGCAGTGTTTTAGTAGGGGCCGATGCCTTTCACGATTCTGCTTTGCACAATGAGTTCATCAATATTTCCCAGACGCCACCGGATGAAGAACTGGATCCCAGAATGGCCGGAATCACTGTCGGTCATGAACTGCACCTGGGAAAGCTTTCCTTTATAACACAATTAGGGCGCTATGTTTACCGCCCCTATACCCTGTTTCCTACCTATTATCAGCGCTACGGTCTGCAATACTGCGTTACGAAGAATCTTTCTGCCAGTGCCATGCTCATGGTGCACTCCCGCACAGCCAACGTGGTGGAGTGGGGAATTGGGCTGCATTTGTAACAAAAACTTACATGTTTTCCGCAAGGCTTATTAACGTGTATAGTAGATAAAGAATAATACATTAAAGGAAGATGAAGAACCGACAGCATGCTTATGAGGTAACGGTAAAGTGGACTGGTGATAAGGGCGAAGGTACCTTGAACTACAAGTGCTATGAGCGTAGCCATACAATATCTGTTGACAACAAAGCTGACATTTTGTGCTCCTCAGACCTTGCCTTCAGAGGAGATAAAACCAAACACAATCCAGAAGAATTGTTGCTTGCATCTTTATCCTCCTGCCATATGCTCTGGTATCTTCACCTGTGTGCCGAAGCAGGTGTTATAGTTGTAGCTTATGAAGACAAGGCAACAGGAACAATAGTAGAAACATCTGATGGCGGCGGGCATTTTACAGCCGTAACGCTGCATCCGGAAGTAAAAGTGACAGCGGCTTCGATGGTGGAAAAAGCTAATGAGCTACATAAGAGAGCAAGCAAACTTTGTTTTATAGCCAACTCTGTCAATTTTCCGGTTAATCATAATTCTTCGTGTAGGACAGTAGCTCGAAGCTGATTCGGTGCCGCAGGATGAGCAGCAGCTTTAGTAATTCAGGTTTTCAGCTGTGCCACCAAGTTTATGTGCAGCAACTGCTTACCAACTACCATGTCATTTGCTTCTGGTCAGGCGGTAAATCAGGAGTGCAGTCCGTTTTGTGATGTCGTCTAAAGAATTCAGGTGAAGGTACTCTTCCAGGTTGTGCGCATTGCCGCCTAAAGCGCCCAGCCCGTCAAGCCCATCCACATACTGCGCTACAAAAGAAATGTCTCCCGCGCCTCTTTTGCCAGGGTCTTAAGGCTTTACTTCTCCTTGTCCTAAGCTTTGACTCACCTGGCTCAGCACCTGCAGCAGCGCCAGGTTTCCTTCTGTAGGCGGCTTGGCAGGGTATCCATCTTCAAATGTTATTTCGGCATTGGTCTGCGGTAAACTTTCCGCAACGATAGCCTTCATTTTCTCCCGGGCACGGTTCTTCTGTTCCTCCGTCAGAAAACGAAGATCACCTTTCACTATCGCAGTATTAGCCACCAGATTGGTTTTACCAGATGCAGTGCCTTGTGTTCCCGATTCATCCAAGCTCACCTCTGTACCTCCCAACATAAGGCCCGGGTTAAAGGTCAGGTACTCTTCCTGCAGTTCATCGTAAAAGCGGTTCAAAATTCGGGAGGCTTCATAGATGGCTCCGGCACCGGTTCTTTCTGAGAAAACACCGGAGGAGTGGGCCTGCTTCCCGCTCACCTTTAGGGTCCAACTGCTGCTGCCCCGGCGGGCAACGGTGGCGTAATTGAAACCGGTTCCAGTCTCAAACCCAAGAGCAACATCGCTTCTCTTTGCAGCTTCCACAATGTCTTTTCGGCTGGTTTCGAGCGGAGCACCCGGATTCTCCTCGTCACCATGCAGGATCACAATGACCTGCCGGTCTTTCAGTTGGCCTGCTTCCTGAAGTGCCTTCAGGGCGTAAAGCATCACCATATTGCCTCCCTTCATGTCGTTGGTGCCTGGGCCGGTGGCAATGCTATCCTTTACCTGCCACGTCTGGAACGGACTTTCGGGCTCGAACACCGTGTCAATGTGCCCAATAAGCAGGAGCTTTTTTCCTTTCTTCCCTTTTAGCTCTCCTATCAGGTGTCCTCCACGCTTCATTCCGGCAGGCATATCTACCCAAGTGGTCTTAAAACCCATTTCTTCCAGCAGTTTTTTGTATACAGCTCCTGCTTCCTGCACTCCTTTTGGGTTGAGGGTGCCGCTGTTGATGTTAACAGTCTGCTCCAGAAAACGGACAGCTTCCGGGTGGTTCTTCTCTACGTTCTGCAGGACTTTTTTCTCCTCCTTCGTGAGCTTCTGGGCAAAAGCAGCAAGGCTTGTAAAGCAGAGAAAAACAAGCAGAAAAAATGTGTGGGTTTTCAGGTTCATGGAAGGGTGGAATAAATTCGGGCTCAGCAAAGGTTCCTATACGGCTTGTATTTTGGCATATTGGTATTGACGTAATAAACACCATGGTGAATATATACCTTTCAAGCTGAAATAACTAAATCAGGTTTTCATAGAAACTATAAGTGTAACTGTACTGGATAGTTATGTCATAGGTGGCAGAGCAGCCGCTGTTTTAGTAGTTTTGATAACAGGTAAGAAAGGAGCATTTGTTCTTACATAAAATTATCACCACCTTTTGGACTTGTTACCATGGTAAAGCCTGATTATAGTGGCCTGCTTGAAGTCTTTCACCTTTACAAATTACTCACTTGATGAATATAAACTTTACCCGGACATTAAAACCGGTGCTCTTCGGACTTCTGCCTGTGTCGTTTCTCTTGTTGCCTTCTACTGCGCTGCATGCACAATCATCTGCAGGAAAAGCCGCTGGCAAGACAGTTTCTGTTGAAAAGCGGTACGTTAGCGAAGTAAAGTCCATTGCTAAAAAGCCGGCTGTTCAGAAGGCCCTTAAAACGATTGAAGAGTTAGAGCCGCAAACTATTAAAGACCATGTAATGCTGACCGAGATCCCTGCTCCGCCCTTTAAAGAGCAGGAGAGAGGGAAGCAGTATGCCGCCATGCTACAGGCAGCGGGAGCTGATTCTGTTTGGGTAGATGAAGTAGGGAATGTAATTGCCAGGCGCAAAGGGCGCTCCGGTAAGAAAGTTGTTGTACTGGAGGCGCACCTGGATACGGTATTTCCGGAAGGCACGGATGTAAGTGTGAAGCAACGCGGAGATACACTCTTTGCCCCTGGCATAATGGATGATACTCGTGGCCTGGCTGTGGTGCTGACAGTGCTGAGGGCACTGGAGAAAAATAACATCGAAACAGAGGCGGATATTCTGTTTATAGGTACAGTAGGCGAGGAGGGCTTAGGTGACTTAAGAGGAGTGAAGCACCTGTTCCGGGAGAACGGGCCGAAGATAGACTCCTACATCGCAGTAGATGGTGGCAGCCTGGAGCGAATAACCCACGTGGGCCTCGGTTCTCTACGGTACAGAGTCACTTTTAAAGGACCTGGAGGACATTCCTGGGGCGCATTCGGAACAGCCAACCCGCATCATGCTTTGGGCAAGGCCATTTATTATTTTACTACCGAGGCCGATGCGTTTACAAAAGAAGGAACCAAGACCACTTATAATGTGGGTATTGTGGGAGGAGGCACTTCTGTCAACTCTATTCCTTTTGAGTCCTGGATGGAGGTAGATATGCGTTCAGAAAGCCCGGAGCGGCTGAAAGGCATCGACAAGATTTTAAAATCCGCTGTTCAGAGGGCGCTGCAGGAAGAAAACCAAACAAAACGGCGTGGCCCGGCACTAGAGGTGGCGGTTGATTTAGTTGGCGATCGGCCATCCGGGACATTAGACCCGGGCACAGCCCTGGTGCAGAGAACCATGGCCGCAACGAAGCATTTTAATGCGGATCCAAGCCTGATTGTAGGTTCTACTAATGCAAATACGCCCATAGCAAAAGGAATACCAGCGGTTACGGTTGGGGTAGGAGGCATAGGCGGCGGCGCGCATTCTTTAGACGAGTGGTGGGTGAACGATAAAGGACACCTGGCCATACAGCGCACCCTGCTCCTGCTGCTCTCGGAGGCAGGAATAGCGAAGTAGGAGATTTTATACTAAAGGATATATGATTATTACGTTCTTGTAGTGGTGTTTAAGAAATGTAATTCTTTCTCATAGAGTATCTCCTGTCTAAATCAGAATTGGCAATTTTGACAGGTCAAGCGGGTTGTTTATATGACAAAGGCATTAGGAGCATAAGGTAGTTTACCTAAATGTTTTTACCAGGCACTACCACCACCTGCTACGATGTGAGGTCTATTGACTTTGGTTCTAGTTATAGAAGAGTTAAATTTCCCTTTCCTAACTTACCTTACCAACTTATTCTCTTTTATGAAAAAGAAGTTTTTAGCTTTAATAGCTTTCTGCTGCGCGTGTAGCCTGGGGGTGCAGGCCGAGACCCCTAAGTGGCTAACCACACCGGCCATTTCACCTGATGGTCAAACGATTGTTTTCAGCTATAAAGGCGACCTGTATCGCGTACCTGCTGCTGGTGGAGTTGCAGCGCCACTTACCATGCATGAAGGATATGAGCACATGCCTGTATGGTCTAAAGACGGCAAGCATATAGCCTTTGCCTCTGACAGGTACGGCAACTTCGATGTTTTTGTCATGCCGGTTACTGGTGGTGAGGCCACCCGGTTAACCTTCCATTCCAGCAGCGATCTTCCTTCCGGGTTCACCGCAGACGGCAGGAATGTGTTGTTTACTTCTGCCCGTTTAGACGCAGCTTCCAATGCCATGTTTCCCAACGGTACCTTTCCTGAACTATACAGTGTACCAATAACTGGCGGCCGCAACCAGATGGTGCTCACCACACCTGCTGAGGCCGCGCAGTACAATGCTACAGGTAGCCTGCTGGTGTACCAGGACCGCAAAGGGTATGAGAACGCATGGCGTAAGCACCAGACCTCTTCCGTAGCGCGTGATATCTGGGTGTACAACGCCAAGACAAAGCAGCACACCAAACTGACAAATAATACCGGGGAAGATCGCCAGCCCTTGTTCAGCCCCAACGGAGAAGAAGTATACTACCTGAGTGAGCAGCCTGACCAAACCTTTAACGTACGCAGGATGAGCCTGCAGAATCCAAAGGAAAGCGTAGCCATCACTAACTTTACGAAGCACCCGGTGCGTAACCTCAGCGGGTCTGACAAAGGAGTACTTTCTTTTACTTTTAACGGTGACATCTATACGCTACAGCCGGGTGCACAGCCTCAAAAAGTAGCCATAGAGCTTTACTCAGACATCCGTTCTAACCATAATAAAATCATGACTGTTTCGGATAATATCACCGAAATGGATGTGTCACCGAACGGTAAGGAAGTAGTGTTTGTGAACCGCGGTGAGGTGTTTGTTTCGTCTGTAGAAGGCGGAATCACAAAGCGCATCACAAATACGCCGGAGCAGGAGCGCTCCGTAAGCTTTAGCCCGAATGGTCGCAAGATTCTGTATGCCGGAGAACGCAATGGCAGCTGGAATATTTACGAAACAAGCATTCAGCGCAACGAAGAGCCTTATTTTTACGCCTCCACACTGCTGAGTGAAGAACCCGTTCTTGCAACAGAAGCAGATGAATTTCAGCCTGCCTATTCTCCTGATGGCAAAGAAGTGGCATATCTGGAGGAGCGTGTGGTGCTGAAGGTAGTTAACAAGGCTTCAAAGCAGGTGCGCACAATCCTGACGAGTGATAAAAATTATTCTTATTCAGATGGTGACCAATACTATGAGTGGTCTCCAGATAGCAAATGGTTTCTGGTGCAGTTTAACCAGCCAAAGCAGTGGATAAGGGAGGTGGGACTGGTGCCTGCCAGCGGCAAGGGTGAGTTGATGAACCTTTCCCAGAGTGGCTACAGCGACTCGCAGCCAAAGTGGATGATGGAAGGTAAAATGATCACTTACTTTACTAACCGTGATGGCCTGAAAGGCAATGGCAACAACTCCGGCCAAAATGATGTGTATGCGCTCTTCACCACGCAGGATGCCTTTGACCGCTTCAAACTAAGCAAAGAAGATTTTACTTTACTGGAAGACCTTGAGAAACGTGAAGCCGAAGCAAAAGCCAAAGCGGAAAAGGAAAAAGTGGAGAAGAAAGCCAGCAGGAGGAAATCAAAAACATCAAAAGAGGCTGCCCCTGCAGAGGTAATGTTTGAACTCGAAAACCTGCCTTACCGCAAACTCCGGCTTACCGTGCATTCTTCTGATTTGTCGGATGCATTGGTATCAAAGAAGGGCGATAAGCTGTATTACCTGAGCAGTTTTGAGAAGGGGTATGATTTGTGGGTGACAAACCTGCGTGACAATGAAACAAAACTGCTGGCAAAATTAGGTGCGCGCGGTGGTGCCATGGAAATGTCTGAAGATGGAAAATCGCTGTTCATATTGGCAGCGGGTAAAATCATGAAGGTAGATGCTGAGAGTGGCAAGCAGGAAACTGTAAAAGTGAATGGCGAGATGAATCTGCAGGCAGCCGCAGAGCGGGAGTATATGTTTGACCACGTAGTGCGCCAACTGGAAAAGAAATTCTATGTAGAAGACCTACACGGCGTAGACTGGAAATTCTATACTGATAATTACCGACAGTTTCTGCCATACATCGCCAATAACTATGATTTCGCCGAACTGCTAAGCGAACTGCTGGGCGAGTTGAACGCATCCCACACCGGTGGCCGCTACAGGCACAACCAGTCAAATTCAGATGAAACTGCCTCCCTTGGCTTGTTCTATGACGATGCCTATACTGGCCCAGGTTTAAAGGTGAAGGAAGTCATTAACATGAGCCCATTTGACCGTGCGAGTTCGAAAGTGAAGCCAGGTGTGGTTGTTGAAAAAATCGACGGACAGGCAATTGAAGACAATACCAACTATGATCAGCTCCTGAACCGTAAAGCCGGTAAGTTTATGCTGGTGTCGCTCTACGATGAGAAGAACAAGAAACGTTGGGAGGAAACGGTGAAGCCTGTATCTGACAGTGAACTGAACGAACTGCTGTATCAGCGTTGGGTCGAGAGCCGTCGCAGAGAAGTATCCCGCCTTTCCGGCGGGCGCATCGGCTATGTTCACATCCGGGGCATGAACGATGCAAGTTATCGTGTGGTGTATGAGGAGGTGCTGGGCAAAAGCATTACGAAAGAAGCCCTGGTAGTAGACACCCGCTCTAACGGCGGAGGCAATCTGCATGATGACCTGGTTAGCTTTCTGAACAGTAAGCAATATGCTGAATTCATCCCGCGCGGACAGTACCTGAGCGACGAACCCCGCAATAAGTGGAACCGACCTTCAGTAGTAGTGATGAATGAGAGTAATTATTCGGACGCACATATTTTTCCGATGCTCTACACAGAACTTGGTATTGGTAAAACCGTGGGTATGCCAGTGGCCGGAACCGGTACTTTTGTGTGGTGGGAAACACTCATTGACCCGACAGTCGTATTCGGTATTCCGCAGGTAGGTTACCGTACCAATGCAGGAAAGTTCCTGGAAAACACGCAGCTGGAGCCAGACTATCTTGTAGCCAATGACCCGGCCCTTGTAGCACAGGGACGTGACCAGCAGCTGGAGAAAGCGGTGGAAGTGCTGCTGCAGGAGTTGCCGAAGAAGAAGTAAAGAAAATTGTAACTTTAGCAGGAAACACTATTTACAAGTTAATGACTTCCTGCCAAATAGTCAGGAGTATATGTGAAGGAACAGCTGAATTATCTTTATACATAATCAGCTGTTCTTTATTTAAGATGTCGTACAAGTCAAGATTCTCTCACCTGAAAAAAAGCTTAGATACATGAACAAACCATTTCCGATACAACAGGTACGCGCAGCGTTTCCGGCATTAAGAGAAGACGTAAACAGAAAGCCACTCATTTTCTTTGACGGCCCCGGAGGGACACAAATGGCCGGTACCGCCGCTGATGCTATGTTTGTGTATATCTCGAAAGGCATGGCGAACCTGCACGGCACCTTCCCGACAAGCATCAGAACAGACGACACCATTGCAGAGGCAAGAAGCGCCGTAGCTGACTTTTTAAACTGCGAACCCTCAGAAGTAGCCTTCGGGCAGAATATGACGTCGCTCGCTTTTGCCATCGCCAGAAGCCTCGCAGCTTCTATAGAGGAGGGAGATGAGATTGTGGTGACGGAGCTAGACCACAGAGCCAACGTGGACCCGTGGGTGACGCTTGCAAAAGACAAAGGTGCCGTAGTGAAGTTTATCCAACTGAACCCTGAAACGTTTTCCCTTGACCTGGATATGCTGGATGAGGTGATAACACCCAAAACAAAACTTGTAGCAGTTGGTATGTCATCGAACGTGACGGGCACTGTCACGGATATAGAGAATATACAGTCCAAAGCGAAGGCTGTAGGAGCATTGTTTGTAGTGGATGCCGTACATGCCGTTCCGCATCTGCCCATTGACTTCAAGAAATCAGGAGTAGATATTTTACTTTGTTCAGCCTATAAATTCTTCGGTCCTCATATTGGCATGGCAGTTATATCGGCTTCGCTTTTCGAGCGGCTGCCAGTATACAAACTGAAGCCGGCCCCGCATGAAATTCCATACAAACTGGAAACCGGGACTCAAAACCATGAAGCCATAGCCGGTTTAATTGGAGCGATCGAATTTATTCAGAGCTTGGGCGTAGGCGGCACAAGAAGAGAGCAGCTGCTTTCAGGTATGCAGCAGATTGCCGCTTATGAAGATGAACTGAGTGAGTCGATAGAGAGTTTCCTAAAAGAGATACCTGAAATTCAGCTCTTCCGTGCACCTGCTGGCACAAGGAAAACCCCGACTTTCGCCTTTACCATTGCCGGTGTCAACTCAAGGGAAGCGACAGCCTGGTTTGCCCAGAACTATAACATGTGTATCGCTGACGGAGACTTTTACGCTTCCACAATGGCAGAGAAACTGGGGGTGTACCACAGGGGTGGCTGGATTCGTATTGGGTTGGCGCCTTACAATACTGCTGAAGAAATCGGGCTTTTTAAAGAAGGGTTACAGCAGTATATATCTGCACATAAAAAGTAGGTGTCACCTTATTTTCTCCCCAAACTCATTTCTCCTATAGGTGGCTATGAATTTGGGGAGATTACTTCTGGCATCTATCTGATGTCAAATCTACTCTCAAACTCCTTTATCAGCACATCAAAATTCTCCTTTAGTTCCTCGTAATCCGGCTCAAACTTCGGAACTTTACTTTCATCAAACGTATCTTCATGCCCCCAGCGAGGCCAGAATATGTTGTCGTAATAGAAGTCCCACAGATCCCTTGCTGCATTGTCCCAGGTTAAATCCAGTAGATCTTCATCCTCTAACTGATGGCCGAGGTCACCAAAAAGATTAATGAAATTTATGGCTTCTTTTATGAAATCATGAGTCATTTCCTTCTTCAGAATAGCCGCTTCTAAAAACTTCATATCATAGACTACAGAAGGAGCAGGATCCGACAGAAAAGTCCTGATCAACCACTCTTTCGTTTTGGTGTCATCAGGGAAAGGTATCTCAAGGTCTTTTACAGCATGCAGCAGCCCTATAGGCGAAGTTGATGTTATTATTTTATTGTCCTTCGAAAGTATAAACTTATCCGTTCTGTCATTTTCATCGGTTGAGTCGGTAAGCCAGATGTGGTACAATGGAGTTTCGAAACGATCCGAGACATAGGCATGTATCCAGGTGGTATATTGTTGGCATAGATCTTCGAATTCCCCCTCTGATTCTGTTAACTTCATGTGTTTTCAGTTCGTGATAAACATACTGTACGAGATGAAGCTCAGGATATTTATCACGCTCGGTATATTTTTATCTGAAGTATTAGCAGTCCCTAGGTGGTCTTATCTCAACGAAGTGTTAAGGTAGAAAAGGTATTCAGCAGCGTGGTGATGAGGTTGATAAGCGCCGTCGGGTAAATACCAATACCCACCAACAGCAACGCTAGCACAGTTAAGGTGCCCACACTGGCCATGTAAATGGAAGGACGTAACTGCCTTCTTGGCTCCATTTCTGCCTCCGGCTGTTGAAACATCACTGCTATGATTTTGATGTAGTAATACAGGCCAATCACGCTGTTGAGAACCAAAATTACCACCGGAAGCCAGAGTTGCGTGTTTACGCCTGTTGCGATGATGTAAAACTTGCCTACAAAGCCAGCGGTGAGCGGTATGCCTGCCAGCGAGAGCAGCATGGCCGTGAAAATAGCCGCCGTCCAAGGACGCCGCCAGAGCAGTCCTTTATAGTCTTCCATGCGTTCGGCATCTCGCTCCTTATCCGACAGCATCGCGATGACGCCAAATGCACCTACAGTCGTGATGAAGTAGGCGACTAGGTAAAAGGTGACGGCCTCCACTCCCATTTGGTTTCCGGCCAGAAAAGCAACGAGCAAGTAGCCCAGGTGGGAGATAGAGGAGTAGGCGAGGATGCGCTTTACGTTCTGTTGCATCAGGGCCAGCAGGTTGCCGGCAAACATAGAGGCAATGGCAATGATGGTGAAAATAAGGATGAGGGTAGGGTAGCGGTAACCGTCCACTTCCATGAAGAACCGAATCAGCAGGCCCAGCACGCCTCCTTTGGAAACTGTGGCGATAAAAGCCGTAACAGGCGCCGGAGCCCCTTCATACACATCAGGCGTCCACATATGGAACGGCACCACACTCAGCTTAAAGCCAATACCAATGATCATCATACCAAAACCCGTAATAAGCAGCAGCGGCAGCTTTTCAAAAGCAGCAATGGCCGTAGCTATTCCGGCAAAAGTCATAGTGCCGGTGGCGGCATACACCAATGCCATACCGAACAGCAGAAAGGCAGAGGAGAAGGCGGCCAGGATAAGGTATTTGATACCTGCCTCATCAGAGCGCTCCCGGGTGCGGAGGTACGCAATAAGGGAATACAAGGCAACGCTGAGTATTTCCAAGCCCAGGAAAAAAGAGGCAAAGTGTGTGCTGATAACCATAACGCAGGCACCCAATGTAGAGAGAATCAGGAGGATATAGTATTCCTCTTTCCGCTCTTCGCGCTGCTCGAAATAAGCGTACGAGAGCATGCTGATGAGCAGTGCCGTGAGGAGCATCAGACCAATATAGAACATCGAGAAACCATCCATTATAAAGAGCGGCTCTATGATGTAAGGCCCTGCCATGCTTTGCTCAAAAAGAGAGAGAAAGGCTGCCACAAAAGACACGGCTGTGATCACGTAAACAATTTTATGGTTGCGCCACGCCGAAATCACCAGCATACTTACCAGGGAACCAACTGTCAGGATGAGCAGTGGCATCAGGTGAATAAAGTCATTTACGCTCATATGGAATGGCTTTGGGTTTATTTTTCAATTACACTTTTGAACGTCCCCCTTTGAAGGGGGTAGGGGGATGATTACACCTGCAGAAAGCAAAGTTTTGTAAAATCTATTACTTCATCTAAATTATAGCAGAAGCCGTCAAGCCTCAGCCTGCTTGTCATCCCCCTTACTCCCTTCAAAGGGGAACTTTACTGCATTATTTTTCAAAAGCCTTTACAGCAACTTTCGAATTTAAACTGTCTGCTATCTCTATAATTAATGGCACATCTGCTACCGCGACTTTAGGGTCTGTCATGGGCTCCGTGTAGGCCTGCAGTTGCTCCTGCACAGATGGCTGCGCCAGGTCAAGCACAGGCTGGGGGTATAGGCCGAGCCAGAGGATACCTGCAATCATAGGGGCCGCAATCAGCATCTCACGGGAAGTAAGGTCAGGCAGTTCATGCTGCTCCACCGTGGCCGGTTCATAAAACACTTTCTGCATGATCCGGAGCGAGTAAGCAGTGGCCATTACTAAACCAATGGTCGCAAAAATAGTGAGCAGGTTGTTTGCCTGCCACGACCCAACCAATGTTAGAAACTCCGCGATAAAGTTGCCCAGCCCTGGTAGGCCTAAGGAGGCCATTACAAAAACCAGTGCTACTACCCCCATCTTCGGTGCTTTAGACCAGAAGCCACCCATCAACCGTATGTCGCGGGTGTGCAGACGCTCGTACAGGAAGCCTGCCAGAATAAAAAGTGCTCCGGTGCTGAGGCCGTGGGTAATCATCTGCATGACCACCCCCTGTAGCGCCAATTCATTGAAGGCAAAAACGCCAAGGATAACAAAACCCATATGGCTGACGCTGGTATAGGCCACCAGCCGCTTCAGGTCTGTTTGCGAGAAGGCCAGTATGGCACCGTAAATGATGCCGATAACACCCAGCAGCATGGCCCAGGGAGCGAATTCCACCGCGGCTGTAGGAAATAAGGGCAGCACAAAGCGCAGCAAGCCGTAAGCGCCTGTTTTCAATAGCAGACCGGCCAGAATCACACTGCCTGCAGTGGGGGCTTCGGAGTGCGCATCAGGGAGCCAGGAGTGGAACGGCACCACGGGCAGCTTCACGAGGAAGGCAGCTAGGAAGCCAAACATCAGCAGGAGTGCTGCCTCAGGGGCAAGCGTTGTGTTCAGCAGTGCAAAGTAGTTAAAGGTATAGGTGCCGGTCTGGCTGCCATGTATGAAGTATATACCTAGTATAGCCAGCAGCATGAGCAGCCCACTGGCCTGGGTGAAGATGAAGAATTTGTACGCTGCATAGTTGCGGTTCTCGTGTCCCCAGATACCAATCAGGAAATACATCGGTATCAACATTACCTCCCAGAAGAAGTAGAACAGGAACAGGTCCATGGTGAGGAAAACGCCGGTGATGCCCGCCAGCACCCACAGCAGGTTAAAATGAAAGAAGCCGACCTTGTTTTTAATCTCTCTCCACGAAATCAGGATGGCGACCAGGCCAAGGAAAAAGGTGAGCAGAAGCATGAGCAGGCTCAGCCCGTCGAGCGCCAGGCTGAAGGAAACTCCCCATTGCGGAATCCAGGGCAGCTCATACTGCAGGAGCCACGGCGAAGCACCTAAGGTGGCGGCAGGCGTAGCCAGCCACAGGTAGAGGGTGATGCCGAAAGAAACCAATACAGAGCCCAGTGCTATCCAGCGGGGAGAGGCACGGTGCCACCGTTGTGCAATCCATGCCAGCAGTCCACCAGCCATTAATATCACGATAAGCCAGACTAAGATCATAGGAATATGCTTATGGTAAGAATCATAATAGCGCCGACTACAATCCCGGCTACATAGTTGCGCAGCACCCCGCTCTGTGAATCCGATAGCATCATATGGAATCCTTCGGCTACGCGGGCAAGACCGGTGTAGAAGCCATCTATCACATCACGTTTGTTCACGTTGGCCAGAAATACATAAGGCCGCACCAGCAACGTGTCATACAGTTTATCAAAGCCCCAGCCGGAGTGCCAGAAGCGATGTACAGCCATCGCGGTGTTGGAGCGGTGGATAGAAGCGAGGAGTTCCGGTTTGCTCAGGTAGAGGAGGTAGGCAATGTAGATGCCGCTCAGGGATACAACAGCCGCCAGCAACTGCAGCATCCATTCATACTGGTCAAAGCCAGGCACTACGCTTACCGCAGGAAGTATGGGCGAAAGAAAATCGGAGAACAGCACCACGTGCCCGAAGTTGTGCGGCAGCTCAATAAAGCCCCCAACCAACGAGAGTACTGCCAGTATGATCAGCGGTACCTTTATTGCCATAGTAGGCTGGTGCCCCACATGCGTTTTGGCTTCGCCATAGAAGGTGATGAAGACCATCCGGAAGGTATAAATAGACGTGATGAAGGCTCCCAGCAAACCTGCCGCATAAAGCCAGATGCTGCCGTTCTCACCCGCCAGTTGCAGCCACAGAATCTGGTCCTTGGAATAAAAGCCTGCCGAAACCAAAGGGAAAGCGGCCAGCGAAGCAGCTCCAATCAGGAAGGTCCAGAACACGACAGGCATTCTTTCGCGCAGGCCACCCATTTTGCGCATGTCTTGCTCGTGGTGCAGCGCAAGTATAATAGCCCCTGCACACAGGAAGAGCAATGCTTTGAAGAAAGCGTGAATCATAAAGTGAAAAACCCCCGCCGACCAGGCACCTACACCCAGCGCCAAAAACATATACCCAATCTGGCTGATGGTGGAGTAGGCGAGCACCCGTTTCAGGTCATACTGCGTAAGGGCGGCAAAACCAGCAATCAGCAGCGTAACTGCACCAATAGCAGCCACTGCTATCATGGCGACAGGCGCCAGTTCAAAGATGACGTGCATGCGCGCAATCAGGTAGACACCGGCCGTTACCATGGTCGCGGCGTGTATCAGGGCGCTCACAGGAGTTGGACCCGCCATGGCATCTGGCAGCCACGTTTGCAGCGGCAACTGGCCTGATTTACCCACAGCCCCACCTAACAGCAGAAAAGCGATTATTACCGCCATCTGTGCACCTGTATCCCATAGTTGAACAGCCCCCGTGGAAATGGTCTGGATGTGCAAGGTGCCGAAAGCTTGGAAGAGCATGAACAACCCAATGGCCATGGCCGTATCGCCGACCCGCGTGATGATGAAAGCTTTTCGGGCAGCGTAGCCGTTAGCGGGTTCTTTATACCAGAAGCCGATGAGCAGGTAACTACACAAACCTACCCCTTCCCAGCCCAGGTATAAGAGCAGCAGGTTGTCCGCCATCACGAGCACCAGCATAGAGCCCACAAAAAGATTCATGCAGGCAAAAAAGCGGGAGTAGTCAGCATCCTCCGCCATGTACTCGGTAGAGTAGATGTGGATGAGGAAACCAACAAAGGTGATCACGAAGATGAATACCATGGAGAGCGCATCGAGGTGGAAGGCGATGGAAGGATTAAACCCTGCTACACTAAACCAGTTCCATACCTCCTGGTGGTAAAAGGCCCGTTGGGTAGAGAGAAACTGGAAGCCCAGCAGCAGCGTGATAGCTGCTGATACACCGACACTGCCTGCCCCGATAGCTGTTACCAGACCACGTGAAATTCTATTGCCGAACAGCACCAGCAGCAGGGCACCGGCAAAGGGTAAAGCGGGTATTAACCAAAGTAAATCTTCCATAGCGTTTATCCTCTCATAAAGTTTGCTGCGTCGCTGTTCAGGGTCTTTAGCTGGTGGTAAATCTGCAGGATCAGGGCCAGGCCCACGGATACCTCGGCTGCGGCCATGGTAAGGATGAAGATGAACATTATCTGCCCGTCGGGCTGCACCCAGCGGGAGCCTGCCACGATAAATGCCAGTCCGGCAGCATTGAGCATAATCTCAACCGAGATGAGCATAAAGATGATGTTGCGCCGTATCATGACGCTGATCATCCCCAGTAAGAAAAGTATACCTGCCAGCAACAGGCCGGCTTCCATAGATACAGCGTTCATGCGGCGGCGCTCCTTTCCTGTAAAAATCTGTGAACCACTTTTTTCTTCTGTCTGCCCAAATGATAAGCGCCTACGATTCCGGCCATCAGCAGAATCCCGCATAGCTGCACCGCCAGTACATAGGGTCCAAACAATGCCATTCCTACAAGCCGGGCATCCACGGCAACTACAGCCGCGGCAGGTGGTGCATCAGCGGCCACCATAATGTAAGTAAGCTCGGCCAGCAGCACCAGCGATAGAATAGCAGGTCCTACCCAAACAGAGGGCTTCAGCCATTCCTTTTCCTTCTGCACATCTTCGTAAGTGAGGTTGAGCATCATGATGACGAAGATGATAAGCACCACAATGGCGCCTGCATATACAATGACCTCCAGGGCTGCCATAAAAGGCGCTCCCAGCGTGAAAAACACAATGGCAATTGCCAGGAAGGAAACCACGAGGTAGAGCAGCGCGTGGATCATGTTATAGCGTGTAATTACCATCAGGGTAGCCAGTACGGCGACAGCTGCGGCTATGTAAAAAGTCAGTTCCATGGCGTCAGGGCATTAAACTTTTGATATCTACAGGAGGCGTTTCGTTCTCCGCCTCGCCTTTGTCTTTTCCTCCGATGGCCATACCTGCCACCTTGTAATAGTTGTAGCCGGGATACTTGCCTTCGCTGTTGATGAGCAAATCCTTTTTCTCATACACCAGGTTCTGGCGGTTATATTCACCCATTTCAAAGTCTGGTATCAGCTGGATGGCATAGGTAGGGCAGGCCTCCTCGCAGAAGCCGCAGAAAATGCAGCGGGAGAAATTGATGCGGAAAAAGTCTGGGTAGCGTCGGCCGGTCTGGTCTTCGGTGGCCTGCAGGGAGATGCAATCTACCGGGCAGGCGGCGGCGCAGAGGTTACAGGCCACACAACGTTCTCCTCCGTCCGGATCACGTGTTAAGACAATCCGGCCTTTCCACCTTGGTGGGAGATAGGGCTTTTCCTCCGGGTACAGTACGGTGTCACGCTTGTGAAACGCATGCAGAAATGTAAGCCACATACTGCGCAAAATACTAAACATGTCTGCTCCTTTCCTTTATATATTATCTACTTTCTCAATTACATATTGTCATTTAGACCATCGGGAGAAATCTGAGTGAATATTATCTTCCTCTCCGTTCAAAATGAAGCTTTTATCAGTTCCGGTTCAAACCACCCCTGACCCCTCCTTGTCCAAGGCGGGGGGGCTGCTTTTCCGGCTTCGCCTGTCCTTTTTTATAGCTCGCGCTCTTAAGGGTTTAGCTCTTGGTCTTGTTACTCGTCAACTATATTGATGAAATCTTCAAATTGCAGTTCCAACTCCCCTCCTTGGACAAGGAGGGGTAGGGGTGGTTGGGTTTTTCTCGCTTCCATCTATAGCTCTCGATGATACTGTTTGCGTTTCTTAATTTCCACAGTTGATACTCCTAATAATCAGGAGCAGTAATGTCTTACCCTTCCTGCCACAGCACCACAGCAGCTGTCACCAGTAAATTGACCAGCGTCAGCGGCAGTAAAATCTTCCATCCGAATTCCATCAACTGGTCATAGCGGGGGCGGGGCAGCGAGGCACGCAGCAGCACGAAGATCATGAGGAAGAAAGCTGTTTTCAGGATGAACCACACGATGGGCGGCAAAAAGTCCGGGCCCAGCCAACCGCCAAAGTATAAAGTGACGAGCATGCAGGAGATGAGCGTGATGCCCATATACTCCCCGATGAAGAACATGCCGAACTTCATGCCTGAATACTCAGAGTGGAAGCCTGCTACAATTTCACTTTCTGCCTCCGGTATATCGAATGGCAGGCGGTGCGTTTCGGCTATGCCTGCTATAAAAAAGATGATGAAGCCTAGAAACTGTGGGATGATATACCACATGCCCGCCTGTGCCAGGACGATATCAGATAGCCGAAAGGAGCCACTCAGCAGCACGACACCCATTAGGGCCAGTCCCATGAAAACCTCATAAGAGATCATCTGAGCTGCACCACGCATGGCTCCCAGAAGTGCGTATTTATTGTTGGAGGCCCAGCCGCCCAGAATAATACTATAGGCACCCATGGAAGACATGGCCAGGAAAAACAGTAGCCCGATATTGAGGTCAGCCACCACAATGCCGGGTGCAAAGGGCACCACGACAAAGCTGAGCAGTACTGTTACCACCACCACAGCAGGGGCAATCACATACACGGGCTTGTCTGCAAATGGAGGAATCCAGTCTTCTTTAAAGAACAGCTTAAGCGAGTCGGCCAGCACGATAAAGAGCCCGAGCGGACCTGCACGGTTCGGGCCGTAACGGTCCTGCCAGAGGGCCAGCATACGGCGCTCCACCCAAATGAGTCCGGCTGCTACATTGAGCATCACGAACAACACGCCGCCTATAATCAGAAAGTAGTTTGGGGTTGCTTCTTCCATTTTAAATTACGGTTTAAGATGGCCCATGCAGGTAATTCTGCAAAGGGTACTGAAGGTAAGCCTACGGGTAATCCAGCGGTACCACTCGGTATGTGCGTACTTGTTTTCACGGGCAAGTTGTAGGTCTGTCCTGCTATCGTGAAGTGTAGCGGCTGTCCGTCTTCCAGCTTCAGGCGGATGGCATCAGCGGCATTCAGCGCGACATAAGGCTCAGGCGCCCGCTCCATAATAGGAGGGGAGTACATGCTGAGTTCTTCAGAGCCAAACGTATGATACAGGGGTAGTATAAACAGGTGGTCCTCCAGTGGTAAAAAGTCCTGTGGAACAGCCATCGAGAATACCCCCGTGTTGGCTGGTTTTATCAGCCGCACTCCCGGATCGCCTCCTTTCAGGTGACCGCCTACTTCCTGCTGGTATTTGTTGGTAGCCTGGTTCGAATTCCAGCCCGGCGACCAGAAGAATGGAATCAGGGACGAAGGTGGTTGGCCCCGGTATCCCTCCATAGTATAGGAGAGCGGAGAGTCAGGGTCTTCGGCTGGCTTCGGCTCGCTCACATTGCTATCAGCTAGCATGGAAGTACGGCCGCTGATGCGATGCGAAGCACGGGCGATTTTCTGGCCTGCAATACGGAATTCTGAAGTTGGGGCTACGGCCTCTATACCACGGAATGCGGGCAGCTCTATCACAATTGCACGTACTATATCGTCGTAGCCATGCCAGTTGCTGATTTCCTCATTAGCCATGATGGTGCCTAACTCGGAAAGCCAACGCCAGCTTTCCTGAACATCCTCTGCTGAAGGATGAACCTGGTAGAAGCGCTGTGCACGCCCTTCATTATTGATAAGCGTACCATCCGATTCTGAAAATGGTCCCGCGGGTAAAAGGATACCTGCCGTTTCGGTCGTGGCATTATGTAGGTGGTCCAGCACAATTACCTGCTTGCACGCCTTGAAGAAGTCATTCACTGTAGTTTCACCCGCACGTCGGTACAGGTTATTTTCCAGGATAATAGCCGTGTCAGCATAACCATTCAGTACAGCATCCAACGCAGACTCCAGTCTATGGCCTCCTAACATGGCCAGGCCCATGCTATTGCATTCTGGAACGGTAAGCACAATGCCGGCTGCTTTTTCTCTCGCACATAACGCATTTGCAATGTTGGAAGCAGCTCTTAGTACACGTTCGTTTCCGCAGTGTGTCCCTGAAATTATCAAAGGGTTTTTTGCCGCCATCAGCGCCTCTGCTATCTGCCCGGCCAGTTGCTGTTCTGCTTCTTTCAAACCTTCTACTGACGGACAATCTAGGCATATGTGGTTAGCCACGGCATAACCCAGACGGGCAATTGCCTCCGGAGAAGCAAAATACGTTTGGGTTGCCAGTTCGTCCAGCTTTGTCTCGTTAGAAGCAGCAATAAAGAGCGGACCCTTATCTGCCTGCACCAATTCGCGCACGGCAGCATCCTGCCATACCGGAATGTTAGCTTTAGATACCTGCTCCAGGAGGGGCTCCTGCCTTACAGCCTGTCGCACGGCCAGGGCCAGCATTGGGGCAGTATTTGTCAGGTCTTCCCCGAGTATGAACACCGCGTCTGCTTTTTCTACCTCCTTCAGAGATGGTGTGCGTGCTGCTCCTTCCTGTAAGATGCGGAGCGATAGGTCCACGAGGTCGTGGTCCATGTCAGATACACCATGATGGAAGTTGTCCTCGCCAACCAGTGTTCTGAGGACATAGTTAGACTCCAGAGAGGCCCGAGGAGAGCCAATACCTATCGCCCGGCCTGCTTTCAAAGCAGAGGCAGCTGCTTGCAGTGCTGTGTATTTGTCACTAGCTTCCGGCAGCTTGCTGCGCACGAGTGGCTTACGAATGCGGCTGATGCTGTTTACGTGTTCATAGCCGAAGCGCCCACGGTCGCAGAGGAAGTAGCCGTTCACTTCTCCGTTATAGCGGTTAGTAATGTTTCGCAGCGTGCCATAACGCTCTCCTGCCGTAATGTTACAGCCGAGGCTGCAATGGTGGCAAATGGATGGGGCAGAAGTAAGGTCCCATTTACGGGTATAATGCTGCTTGAGGGTTTTATCTGTGAATACACCTGTTGGGCATACTTCTGCCAGGTTGCCACTGAATTCGCTTTCCAGCACGCCATCTTCGTGGCGGCCAAAGTACAGGTGATTGTGCGCCGCAAAAACATCAAGGTCCTTTCCGCCTGCATAGTCTTTGTAGTAGCGTACGCAGCGGTAGCACTGTATGCAGCGGTTCATTTCGTGGTTCAGAAAAGGACCGAGGTACTGGTTGCGGTAGGTGCGTTTCTCGAAGGAATACTGCCGGTAGTTATGGCCTGTCATTACGGTCATGTCCTGTAGGTGGCAGGCACCGCCTTCGTCGCACACAGCACAGTCGTGGGGGTGGTTTGTCATGAGCCAGCCAATAACGTGGGCACGAAACTCTTTCGCTTCCATATCGGCAACAGACACCCGCATGCCATCACGCACCTGCTCCATGCACGACATGAAGAGCTTGCCTTTGGTGTCGTTTTCGTCGCGGTACACTTTCACGGCGCACTGTCGGCAGGCACCTATCGACCCCATAGCGGGATGGTAGCAAAAGTAAGGTACATCGAGACCTAAGGTGAGGCAGGCCTCCAGCAGGTTTTTGCCTGCTGCTACGTCATAGGGTTTGTTATCTATATAGATGGTTGCCATACTTTGCTCCAGGGACAGTGGTGTTCGTGAATGTGTCGCTCAAAATCCTCTCTGAAATATTTCAGAGCGCTCTGCAGGGGTTCCATGGCGCCGGGTGCCAGTGCACAGAAGGTGTTGCCGGGGCCAAGGTATTTGGTATGAAAATCAAGCGTAAGCAAGTGTTCTGGTTTGCCTTCGCCTCTGTCGATGGCCAGTAATATCTTCTCTACCCAGGGCAGCCCTTCACGGCAGGGGGTGCAGAAGCCGCAGGACTCCTGTGCGAAGAAGTGCTGTAGGTTGTGCACAAAGCCCACCGGGCAGGTCTGGTCATCGAGGATAATCATAGTGCCGGTTCCCATGCGGCTGCCGGCGGCCTGAATAGAACCGTAGTCCATGGGCAGGTCGAGATGCTCTTCCACCAGGAAGTCAGTGGAAGCTCCTCCCGGTAAAAGACCTTTAAAGAGGTAACCATCCTGCATACCCCCGGCGTAATCTTCCAGTATTTCGCGAATGGTGGTGCCAATGGGGAGTTCCCAGCAGCCAGGGGTTTTTACGCGACCGCTCACACCGTATAGTTTTGTGCCTGTATCTGAACTCTTGCTGAGACTTTTGAACCACTCGACTCCGTTATTGATGATATGGGGCAGGCAGCAAAGAGTTTCCACATTATTGACGATGGTAGGCTTACCGTATAGTCCGCTGACTTGTGGGAAGGGAGGTTTTGCCCTGGGGTTAGCTCGCTTGCCCTCCAGCGCGTTGAGCAAGGCCGTTTCCTCGCCGCACATATAGCGCCCCACGCCGGTGTGCAGGTGCATCTCGAGGTTAAAGCCGGAGCCGAGGATGTTTTCTCCTAGATAACCAGCCTCGTATGCCTCGTGTATGGCTTGGGTGATTTCCTGTGCGGCCAGTTTATAGGCCCAACGGAGAAAGACGTAGGAGATGGTTGCTTGTATGGCATAAGCTGCCACAATCATACCTTCGATGAGCTGATGCGGATTGCCCTCCAGCAGGAGGCGGTCTTTGAAAGTACCGGGCTCCATTTCGTCGGCGTTTGCCACCAGGAATTTGGGTGTGGCCGCCTCCGGTCCCATAGGCACAAAGCTCCACTTCAGGCCCGTGTTGAATCCGGCGCCACCGCGTCCCTTCAGGTTCGAGTCTTTCACCTGCGTCTGTACTTCCACGGGTGTCATCGCCTTCAGTATCTTCCGGACAGACTGGTATCCGCCTACCTTCTCATAGTCTTTTAAGTTGAGCGGTTTTCGGCCAGGTACAATGTGTTGGGTAAGGGGCAACTCCATAGGCCCACATTCGGTTTAGGTATAGTTTTTTAAGATCTCGTCCAGTTGGTCAACCGTTAAATTCCGGTACAAATCGTTGTCAATCATAAGGGCAGGGGCACAGTCGCAGGTGCCAAGGCAGCAGTTTGGTAGCAAAGTAAAGCGGCCGTCTTCTGTTGTCTGGCCATATTTAATGTTAAGAGTTTGATAGAGGTGGTCACGGATGCCTTCGTAACCCATGACATAGCAGCTGATGCTGTCGCAGAGCAAAATCACGTGCCTGCCGACAGGCCTTCTGAAAATGAGGTTATAGAAAGTCGCCACACTGTCGAGCTCTGCCGGCGACATGTCCACTACTTCCGCCACATCCTTCAGGCTCTCATCCGAAATCCAGCCCCGGTTGTGCTGCACGATTTTGAGCGCTTCGATGCAAGCGTTTTTCCGTGTCGGCACCAGGCTTATTTCATGTTCGATTTTCTGTATTTCCTCTGTAGTAAGCATATCAAGACTCAAGTATCAAGACGTTAGACATAAGACTATTCATTTCTTGGATTTAGTTTGCAGCTCTTGTTTTACTATCATTCGTTTCATTCATCACTTTTTAGCTTCTACCATTCCCCATTCTAAAACCGAGTGCAAGCCCTAAACTTAAGCCTGTAAGCTGAACCTTAGTAGGCTGGAACTCTGATCGCTGCACTTCAGGCTCTGGCAACAAAATACCCGTCTCATGCACAATGATGAAAGGACCAATTGCGGATTCTGTAGCCCACCTGCCATTTAGGTTGAGAGCCAGATACCAATCTTCTTTGTGTATAACATGAAGGGTATAACCTGCATACAATCCAGGTTTGACATTGTTATTCTTTTGTGATGTTGGGCGTTCCGCATTATCCCTGACCCGATGTAAAAAAAGTGCGGGGCCAATATTTAGCTGATGCTTTTTGTCACTGGAACGGAAAACATAATTTAAAGAGGCTACCCAAATTTCGCTCTTCAGGTGTAGCCTGTTTCCAATACCTATTTCATCATATCCATCTACCTGAACATTGTCGGTTAGTCCTACCACAAGTGATACCCCTCTTGTTCTCTTAAAGTAATAGGTTGCCCCGATATTTGCTATCAGTATATTGTATGCCTTGGGATACTGTGTGGCCTCATCAGAAAACCAACCAGGTCCTCGTGTGTCCCCAAATCCTGATGCTTTCATCTGGTCCTCTATATCCTCTTTTGGCCCAAACAGTCCTATGCCCAGCGTCATTGATAAATTAAACTCGCCACTCTCTTGCTGCACCTCTTTACCCATATTCTCCTGTGGCCTGGCCTCTTGGGAGAGGAAGCTGAAAAGAAGCAGTAGTATGGCAACTTTAATAGGCATATAGGTTTGATAGCGCTACAACCAAAAGGTTTTTTTGCCGCTCCTGGAAATTTCATGAGATGAAAACACCAGGAGCAGTATACCTTAACTCTCTAACTCTCTAACTCTCTAACTCTCTAACTCTCTAACTCTCTAACTCTCTACCTGTCAATGTCCGCCAGCACATAATCCATGGCTCCAAGTATTGACAGCAGGTCTGCAACAGTATAGCCTTTGGTGATGTAAGGGAGCATCTGCATGTGCGGGAAAGAGGGAGTCCGGATGCGCACCCGGTAGGGTGAAGTATTCCCGTCGCTGGTTAGATAGTATCCGTTCGCTCCCTTTGTGGCTTCGATGCAGCTCATGGCTTCACCAGGAGGTATCACTGGTCCCCAACTCACTCCTAAAAAATGTGTGATGAGGGTTTCGATGTCATGCATCGTGTGCTTCTTAATAGGAGGAGTCGTCAGCGGATGATCGGCTTTGTAAGGGCCTGCTGGCATGTTCTTCATGCACTGCTCTATGATGCGCAGGCTTTGACGCATTTCGGCTACACGCACCAGGGCACGGTCGTAACAGTCGCCGTTGGCGGCGGTAGGCACCTCAAAGTCGAACATCTCGTAGCCGGAGTAAGGCTGCTTTTTACGGAAATCCCAGTCGAAGCCGCAGGCGCGAAGATTCGGACCAGTTACGCCCCATTCAATGGCCTCATCAACAGTAAAAATTCCAATGCCTTTGGTGCGAGCCTTGAAGATGCTGTTTTTGAGCACCATGCTGTCGTATTCCTTCAGCCGTTTGGGGAAGTAGCTAAGGAAATTCTGCACCAGCGTTTCCCATCCGTTGGGCAGGTCCTGCGCCACACCGCCAATGCGGAACCAGTTAGGGTGCATACGGCCGCCACAAACTGCCTCTACTATATCGAATATTTTTTCCCGGTCGGAGAACATATAAAACACAGGCGAAAGCTGCCCCACGTCCTGCGCAAAAGTGCCGTACCACACCAGGTGACTGGCAATGCGGAAGAGTTCGCACATCATGATGCGGATGAACTTTACCCGTTCCGGTACCTCAATGCCGGCCAGCTTTTCCACCGACTGCAGGTAAGCCATGTTGTTCATCACACCGCCCAGGTAGTCTACACGGTCGGTGTAGGGGAGGTACGTGTGCCAGGTCTGGCGCTCGCCCATTTTCTCGGCACCACGGTGGTGGAATCCGATATCAGGGATGGCATCTACAATATCTTCGCCATCCAACTGCAGCACAATGCGCAGCACACCATGTGTGCCCGGGTGCTGCGGACCGATGTTGAGGAACATAAAGTCGCTGTCGTCGCTTTGCCGCTCCAGGCCCCACTCTTCGGGCTTAAACTGCAGGGCTGCCTGCTCCAAGTCTATTTTGTCATCGTAGAGTTGGAAAGGGCCCATTTCCGTAGCGCGGGCAGGATGTTCTTTACGCAAAGGGTGACCCACCCAGGTGCGGGGCATCAGGATGCGGTACAGGTGCGGGTGCCCTTCAAAGCGGATGCCGAACATATCATACACTTCCCGCTCATACCAATTGGCGTTGGCCCAAAGACTGCTGATACTTGGCACCAGCGGGAAATCATCTTTTAAGCCTACTTTTAAGCGGATAAAGCTGTTGCGGTCGAAGGAGAGAAGGTGGTACACCATGGTGAAGGCGTAGGGCGTATGGCCGTTTTCCTTCCTGCGGGTGCGCTCATCTATGGCAGTGAGGTCAAAGAGCAGGCGGTACGGCTTCGGGATGTCTGTCTTCAGAAAAACCAGCACCTCTTTGATTTTATCAAGAGGCATCCAGAGGGTGAGAATATCATCCTTCGTTGTTTGTGGTTTGAAAGTAGAAGCTCCAAACCTTTCATGCAATTGCTGTAATATGCCGCTTTCCATTTCCATAGTAGGAAGTAAAAATGTCCGAAATACGCTAACTCATGCTACTCTTGTTTCTATTTGATTATTTATGATAAATAGACTTTCTTCTTTGTTTGCAGATGCTGATGCAAACACTCGCAGGAGCTGCGCACGCTGCGAGGTTTAGTAATTTATTTCAACACCGGTTCTTCTGCTGTCACAGGGTCTATAATTGCCTTTACCTCACTCACTGAATTTGCAGGGAATCCTCCTTGTCTGGCATGCTCCCGTACCATTTCTTCATTTGGAGCATTGTAAACGCAGTAAATTTTATCGCCTGTCACATAGCTGTGTACCCACTGTATTTGTGGCCCCAGGTTAGTAAGTACGCCACAGGATGTCTGTGAAATACCTTTTAACTGTTCGGCTGACATGTTGCCAACTCCTGGAACTTCCCGTTCAATAACATACTTTGGCATCTGATTTTATTTTATGATTTAACAATCCCTTTTTCAAGACGAATGACAGTTCTTATACTTCATCCGGCGATCTGAACTCAGTCATGTTAGCCCGTGCTTCCTCTCTTCTAATTTTCACGTCTACCTTGTCAGGTTTGATGACGCCCTGTTCGCCTATGGTCCAGCTAAGCGGTCTTTTTTCTTTCCCCACCGATTCAGCGAGCAGCATCAGGCCCTCCATAAAGGCATCGGGTCGGGGAGGGCAACCGGGTACGTACACATCCACAGGCAGGAATTTATCCACTCCCTGCACCACACTATAGATGTCGTACATGCCACCCGAGTTTGCACAGGAACCCATCGAAATTACCCATTTTGGCTCCATCATCTGCTCGTGAAGTCTTTTGATAATGGGTGCCATTTTGATGAAAACGGTACCTGCTATAATCATGACATCTGCCTCCCGGGGCGTGCCGCGAATTACTTCCGCTCCAAAGCGGGCTACATCGTACTTAGGCGTCATACTGGTGGCCATCTCTACAAAGCAGCAGGAAAGCCCGAAGTGGAAAGGCCACATAGAGTTCTTCCGGCCCCAGGCAACCAGGTCCTGCACTGTCGTCAGCATAATGCTTTGCTGGATGTTGTCCTCAAACGAACCTGTGCCCTTAACTGTAGAGGCAGGTGCTTCGGGTTTGCTAAGCCACCATTTCATATTGCGTTTTTTAGGTGTTGCTCTGACTGTTTCCAGAGCGAATAAATACTGCTTTATCTTCGAAAAAAGAAGCTATTAACCTTGTAAGACGTAGTTATGAGTGCATAGCCGAAGCCATGTACCTATCAACATCGGAACAGGTATTCAAAGCTTACTCTTTATATTTCTTACAAATAGATTCTAAGGCTTTCCCTGGTGAACAGCGTATTTTGTGATGGCCTTATATCCTATATTTTGCCGTATATTCTGTGTTAAGAAGAAGGCTTATGCGTCATCTTTTTATAGGCGGCAAGAATTTTTTTGCCATCAGGCCCGAAGTCCAGTGCCCCGTTCCGCCACTCATACACCAGCACAATCGCCAGCAAACCGATGAATACCAACACACCCATGTAGCCGTACCAGCCTAGTTCTCTGAAGGCAATGGCCCAGGATAATATGAATATTGTTTCGACGTCGAAGATGACAAAAAGCATGGCCACGAGGTAGAACTGCGAAGAGAAGCGCATACGGGCAGAACCCGCACTCAGTATTCCTCCTTCATAGGGCTCACCGGTAGCTCGTTCATTATGATGTTGCCCAAGCACGTAGGAGAGGCCAAGGATAGCCCCTACCAGGCTCAGTACAATAGCGCCATAGACCAGCATAGGCCACAATACTGTGGCGTTTTCGGTTGAGGTATACACATCTTACCCGCCTCCTTGCAGGAAATTAGTACATGCACTTTACACCAATAAATAAAACTGTTACCAGCCGTTTGTTATGAGCCGGCTATATAGTGTTCGAGGTTGTCTATGATATACTTTTGCTCCTCGATTATATATTTTACTATGTCACCTATAGAGATAAGGCCGACAAGTTTGTTTTCTTCCACGACTGGTAAATAGCGAATGAACTTCTCTGTCATGAGTTTCATGCAGTCTTCCACTGTATCGTTGGGCGTTACAGTAAGAGGATGTTCGCTCATGATTTCTTTCACAAGGGTTTCTTTGGAAGCCTTACCCTTAAGTATAACTTTACGGGCATAGTCTCTTTCTGTGAATATGCCGACAAAGTTTCCCTTATCCATTACTAACAAGGCACCCACATTTTTTTCGACCATCAGTTCCAGGGCACTGAACACAGTAAAGGAAGGACTTACAGATAGCGTATCATGACCTTTTTGCTGTAGAATGTGTCTGACTGTCCCCATAGTTTCCTCCTTCTGATTTAAGTAAATGGACTATCTGAATAATTTAAACCAATATACGATTATTTAAAAAATAATGGTCATAAAAGAAAAAATAATTTATGGTGAAGTAATTGAAAGTCATGCAATTATAAAATTTGATAAAATATAAAGAATCAATGGGTTGTATGGAATTGTAATTAGGTTGCTGATTTACAGATAGTTATTCATGAAGACAAGAATAGATGCTATGAGTTGACTTTATCTAATCTGATATTTAAAAAATAACATATGTGTCTATCTTTTTTCTTAACTAAGAACAAATTTTTGTTAACCATCGATGAAAGATGAGTTAGTTTTAGTAAAACGACACTTATTGACTCCGCAACTGCAATGGAAGGTGTAAAAATCATACTATCTGTGGGATGCATAGAAGATGAAGCAGTTGCGGCTACAGGAAAGGAACCAGGCTGTGGAGAATGTAGACTGTGATCATTTGAAAGAAAAATTCTGTTTCTGATCCTTCATTGTGCCTTCTTTTGTTAAATTAACTTATTAATGGTGTCTTGCTTCTACTTGGAAGAGGTTTAACTACATTCAGGGCGTGTTTAAAGAAAATAGTATTGTATTCGGGCAGGTAACATGTTTCGTGTTCGGCAGGAAAAAAGGAGTCACCTCTGCTCTCATGTTGCAGAGGTACAGGAGGGCTATTTCTGAGCCTGCATCGTCATGCGGTCTGGCAGTAAGTAGGGAGCATAGTGGAGCGTGCCGCTACTAATAAATGAGCGACGTTAGGGGTGGCAGGAACCTATATTATTTATATCTCCGAAACAAAAGCGCCTGCTAAGGCTGCGTCAAACGGCGCGTTTACTTTCTTGCCGGCGGGTCTGACAGCCTCCCGCAGAATACGGGAAGCATAGCAGCTAATGTTGCCTTCGCTTTTGCCACAGTAAACCTTATTGATTGGAATACCCCGCTTATTGCTGAGCATGGTAGCGCTTGCTATTGCCGCTGCCTCATCGTGAACAGATAAGTCAAGCTTTTTTATGGTAGCGTATTCCTTAACAGTATAATAATAACACATTAGCGTATATAATTATATGAATTTCGTTGAAGAGATTACGAAAGAGAGCTGGAAAAGATATATTAAATTGAATATTATTTCCTGTAGTGGAAAATAAATATGTAGTAAATTGTAAAACAGGATGTTAAGTTATGTCTGGGGAGGTTCAGTTTTAATAGTGAAACAATTTGTGCCCATACGCTAAATTTTGATATAGTATGATATATCAAGGCAATGTTGTTACTGTTACTCTAATACTTTGATAGCCGAATTGTTACAATCAACCTTAACTAAAATGCTAAACAGGTATTTCTTTATTATGGCTTTTATGCTTTGCTCCTTTATTAGTCATGCCCAGCAGCAGCAGAAGCAGAAACTGGACGTGCAGGGGCACCGTGGCGCAAGGGGGCTGATGCCGGAGAATACTATACCGGCTATGAAAAAGGCTATTGATTTAGGCGTAACCACCCTGGAACTGGATGTGGTCATCAGCAAGGATAGACTTCCGGTGGTTTCGCATGAGCCTTATTTTTCAGCAGTTATTTCCCTTACGCCTGAAGGCAAAACCATACCCGCATCAGAAGAAAAGAACCACAACCTGTATGAACTGAACTATAGCGATATCAGGAAGTTTGATGTTGGCAGTAAGGCACACCCTGATTTTCCGGGGCAGAAAAAGGTAGCAACTTACAAGCCTCTGCTGTCTGAACTGATTGACTCTGTAGAAAGCTATGTGGCAGGTAGAAGCCTACCCGCCCCCCGCTATAATATTGAGTTTAAGTCTTCTCCGGATTTGGATGAGGTGTTTCAACCGGTGCCGCAGGAGTTTGTTAAACTGGTTATGCAGGTGGTAAGAGAGAAGGGAATAGAGAACCGGGTGATAACACAGTCTTTTGACCCCAGGATTCTGGAAGAAATTCACAAGCAGTACCCAGCCATGCCCACCGCGTACTTGGTGAGTAACACAAAAGGGTTAAAGGAAAACCTCCAACGCCTGAGTTTTCTTCCTGACGTATATAGCCCATACCACATGCTCGTAGATAAAGAAACAGTAGCAGCATGCCACGCAAAAGGACTTAAAATCATACCCTGGACTGTAAATGATAAAGCCCGTATTGATGAACTGGTTAAAATGGGCGTAGACGGTATCATAACAGATTACCCCGATTTATTTGATGAGGCTGTCAGGTAGATAAGTGGAGCATCTTACATAATGTGAGTTTTTTTCGTTAATGCTCTTTTTTTCGTTAGTCTTAAAATGACTTTTATTTCGCTGAAGCTCGGTTTTAAATCTGTCTTATACTTATTTTCGTTCATCTTATTTTAACCTGGAAATAGTTTAGACTACCATTTTATATGTCGATTGCAATTATAACTCGGGGAAAAGACTTGATTCCCTGGGTTAACGCATTAAAAGCCAAAAGGCCAACGCTGGATCTCAGAATTTATCCGGATGATACGAACAGAGAAGAAATTGAATTCGCGTTGGCGTGGAATCACCCACTTGGAGCTTTCAGGAAGTACCCTAACCTTAAATGTATAGCCTCTATGGGTGCCGGCGTAGATCATATTCTGAAAGACCCTGATTTGCCCGAGGCAGCCATCATTACAAGAGTTACTGACCAGAATCTGGCCAGAGACATGGCTGAGTTTACGGTAGCGCTGGTGATGAACCATGTGCGTGGATTGTCTTTTTACAAAAGACAAGAACACAAGCACCTTTGGAAACCAAAACCTTATCTGAACTCATCGGACATAACAATTGGCGTAATGGGTATAGGGGTTTTGGGTAGTTATGTTGCCACACAATTAAATATATTAGGCTTTAAAGTAAGTGGCTGGGCAAGGACAACAAAGGAAATTGAACACATTGATGTATATGTGGGACAGGAAGAGTTGGATGCCTTTCTGGGAACAGCAAATATTCTGATCTGCCTGCTCCCCTTAACAAAAGAGACCATCAATATCCTGAACAAACAGACTTTCCGTAAACTTCCCGAAGGAGCTTTTATCATCAATGTGGCAAGGGGAGAGCATCTTGTAGAGCGTGATTTAATTGATTTTATTGATGTGGGGCATCTGTCGGGTGCTAGCCTGGATGTATTTAGGGAGGAGCCACTGCCGCAAAATCATCCTTTCTGGGAGCATCCATACATCAACATAACACCTCATATTGCCAGTATCACCAACCCGGCTACTGCCGTTTCCCAGATTCTGGAAAACTACGACCGGCTCAGGAATAACGAACCCCTGATTGGTGCTGTTTCACTAACCAAAGGATATTGACATGAGCGCATTTCATTATGCTTTCAAAGTAAAAGACATTGCTTCTACACGGAGGTTTTATGTAGACATACTGGGCTGTCTGGAAGGCAGGAGCACAGAAACCTGGATTGACTTTGACTTTTTTGGAAACCAGCTTTCAGCCCATATCAGCACCAACTTACCCGAGCCGGACTATTGCGGCAAGGTGGATGGCGTTAGCGTGCCGATTCCTCATTTTGGCTGCATTCTGGAATATGGGCAGTTTCAGGAAGTACAGGAACGCCTTGTAAAGCATGAGATAGATTTTATAGTGAAGCCTCAAACGCGGTATGAAGGCCAAAAGGGAGAGCAGTTGACGATGTTTATCCTGGATCTCAGCGGCAACCCGATTGAGTTCAAAGCCTTCAGAAACAGCGAAGAGATTTTTGCTTCCTAAAACTATAATTACCTCCATAACCTAAATTTATGCTTTTGAGAAGGGACTCTTAATCAGGAATTTACTTTTCACTTATTTTGCATTATTCTAAATTACTGTAAAGCAACTTGTTTTTGAAACAAGGTAGTGCTAGTATGGAGTATAACTACCAAACAACTTAATGTAGAATTAAAATTTTTGATATATGGAAGCAACCTGCAATCATTGTACCCACTGGGAGCAAGACCAAAACAAAGTAAACCTTCAAAGCAAAGACTTTGGAGTATGCGACGAACTTACCGGCCAGCATGCCATGGACCCTGCTTATGTACTGCCTTTGGTACATGAAGGACCTGCGCATGATTTGAAGCCAAAGCAGTTTGAGATGATTACCGGTGCCACATTTGGCTGCAATCATTTCAGCGAGCGCAGAAACTGGGTTAGATAGTCGGCTGAAATTAGTTCCTGACTGACTGATTCCCTTGCTTGAGGCTTCAATCAGTAACCAAAGTATACAAAAGAATAGCCTCCTGTTTTCAAACAGGAGGCTATTCTTTTGTATGGTCACATTTAGAAGTATAGGAGTGCACGCTGAAGAATCTTCAGACAAATATTCAACCAGCACCTAAATACCCAATGAGACAGGTTCGGTTTCTTATTAACTAAAAAAATGGTAGGACATGTAAAGCTGCTTGAGCTTTGTTTGTCCTACCACCTTTATTTTTGTGGTTCACTTGCGTAAACCTGGTTTGTAAATTTTGGTTATTCTTATTGCTCTTCGTTTTCTAACTCAATTGTTTCAGTCTCTGTGTTCATGGAAGTATCGATGTCCATAGTGGTTCTTTCCACTTCAAGTTCAGACACTGTAGTATCTCTGTCTACTACAGTACCCTCCTCAGAGGTAGCTCCACCACCATCGCAGGAGTAAAGTCCAATAGATCCAAGAACAACGGCACTTACAAAAAATAGCTTTTTCATGTTTTTTTGTTTAAGTCTTACATTCATTTAATTGCTTTGCGATTAAAACCTCAAGCAATTACTTATACATTTTTTATGATTTACGAGTTGCGGCGCAATAAAGATATATATTCCAATTTATAAATGTCCTTTGACCCTCAATCCCTTACTTGAATTATATTTTCTGCAATATTATTTATTTTAGTTAGCTGCTTCTCCAAAAGAAAAGGAGGGAGTAGTCATTTGTCTAGTTTTAAAAAATATATATGATCAGAAAGTATGCTCTACCATCAACTCTCAAACAGGTATAATTTCATTTTAGAGGCTTTTTTATTGTATCACTAAGTAAATCTAGTGCTGCCTGAAGTACTTGATGAGAAATAAATGGAGTAGAAGGAAAGGCTCAATTAAATTTTAGAATTATAAGCTACTATGGGAGTAGATATTTTAAGAACAATCTTGGACCTGTTCTACCCTTGGAGAAGTAGAAAAAATGTCTTCATTAATATATTTAATTTATCATTCGAAAAAACCGCAAAACTGGCTTTCTGTTGCTTTTCCGGTTGAGCCTGTGGGATAAATCTGTCACTTGAAATTTTTATTCTGAGACGGGCTATTGCATGCATAGCAGTTTTTGGTTTTTTCAGTATTTAATAGACATCATTGTTATTCCTTAACCCTTGCCAAATCGTTAGGAAGATAATTTTTAGGTCAAGTAGTATAGACCAGTTCTCCAGGTACCAAAGATCTGCCTGCACCCGGTTTAGCATAGAAGAGGTTTCTTTTGTTTCGCCTCTGAACCCATTCACCTGTGCCCATCCTGTAATTCCGGGAGTTAAAAAATGCCTAACCATGTAACTATTTATCAACTGGGAATAATCTTGTGTGTGTTTTAACATATGAGGCCGAGGACCAACGACAGACATATCGCCCAGAAAAACGTTTATGAACTGTGGGAATTCATCTAAACTAGTCTTTCTTAAAAGCCTTCCTATTCTGGTTACTCTAGGGTCGGTTTTACTTGCCTGTACAAGATCAGAGTCATTGTTCACAGTCATGCTTCTGAACTTGAGGCAGTAGAAAGGTTTGTTGTTCTTGCCGGACCGCAATTGCTTAAAAAAGACGGGACCGTTGGAATCAAGTTTTATGAGCAGGGCTAAAACAGGTATCATCCAACTCAAAATCAATATGATAACCATAGAGGAAAAAAGAATATCAAAAATTCTTTTTATTACTTCATTTGCTTTATTTTCTAGGGGTTCTTGACGTGGTTTCAGCACCGGTACATAGCCAAACATCTCCACCAGAAAATTATGGTGAATGGCGCCCTTTACATCAGGTACTAATCTGAAGCGCACCATGTGTTTATCAGCCTCCTGCAGTAACGTCTCAATTGCATCACTTTCACTGTAGGGTAACGCGCAGTATACTTCGCTTACCCTGTTAGCAGCCGCATACTCGATGCATTCCTCTACACTACCAAGGTAAGTCATGTAGGGCGGTACCTTTGAACGATTATCATCAAAAAGGCCTGCTACATGATAGTCAAGGTCAGGGTTAGAAATAATGTATTTATACAGATCTATGCCTACAGATCCTGCCCCTACTATGGCAATACTATTGGACCCCAGCCAGAATTTGCGTTTGTGCTTCCTGAGTAATAGAAACATGAATCTCCAGGTAAGTACAAGCGCAGGAAAGAGCGCAAAGTAATAGATAAACGGGGTAGGGGGCAGGTAGATATTAGGTAATATTAATTTTATGATAATAGCCAGAAAGATAAATACACACAGAGCAGTGATATTCAAAGCCATAGTAGGAACTGCGTCTCTTTTTAATATATGGCTGTAAATGTTCAAGACACTTGAACTGAAAAACCAGCAGAAGTTGAGGAGCAAAATTGTCAGTCTATAGTCATAAACTTCCATCCAAGCCAGATTATGATCTGCCATGAGGAAGGAGGCATACAGGGTTCCGTTCAAGAGGATATAATCCACTACGACATTCACCCACCTGAACAAGGTTGAATATTTATGTGCCATAGTTGTTAGGATATGTATCTGGAATAGCTACAGAACTTAAGGAAGTTCCCTTCATTGCAGTTTAGGGTTTGCTATATGGTTTTGATCTGGACTAATTCGAATAAAAAAATGATGTTTTAGAATAATTCGATATCAGTGACAGCCAAACTCATATAATGTACTTCTTTTGTAATAGTAAGATTAGATTATTTTTTATAAATTAGCAAACGTATCAAAAACAGTGGTGAAAGAAAAAGTGTTATGAAGCGATATTATAATATTGAGCTTTCGTACAAATTATTTAACATAAGCACTTTAATATTTATCTTAAGAAGTAGATATTAAGATAATTTATATAAATTTTTGGAAAATATATAGTCTTTATTCAGATATTGAACTAGATCTTGTGTTGTCTATATTGTTTATTCAGATTGACATAGCTTCTTCTCCGGTTACCGAAGCTACATTACTAGAAAAAGCATTTACCTTACAATTTTATACTTATACTAATAATAAATTGACATTTAAAAATTAGCTAGTATAAAACTTGATTTATTGAAATATTTAATTGTGTTTTAAGGTATCTATTTAACTTCAACACCTTCTTTTACCCAGCGCTTAGTTACATGAAGACAGTAAGCAGAATGTTTTTGTCCTCTCCTGGAGTAATGTTTGCACCCTTGTCAAAGGCTACTGTTTCATCGTTGTGGTATTGGGGCATGTGGCTGCTTGGGCTATTAGTTGTCTCTGTTGCTTTCATCGTCACTATGGATACAGGATCTTATCTGCATTCTGATGAGTTTGTAACACTGGAGCTTGGCAGGGTTATTTTGAACCCGGATACAGATTGGTCTATCAATTGGCTAGTCGATCAACAGCAGCCTGTAATTTTGTTTTCTTATTTGGGTGCCGTTTTGCAAGAGCTTACTTATGAGTATGGCGGACAATACGGGCCAAGAGTGTCATCACTTTTTGGAGCACTTGTAGCCTCTACGGCTTTAGTTGGATGGCTGCTGGCAAAAGGAACGTACCGAATAGCGGCCTTTCTGCTTGGCATGGTCTTTTTACTGGATCCATTAATAGTGCAGGCCTTTACTATTGGTAGGTTAGACGGCTGGACAATGGCGTTATGCCTAAGTTGTTGCTGGATATTTGTTGATACCTGTAACCAATTAGGAGAGTTAGATCCGCGCATCTACACTGTTCGATTGCTTATAGCTGGATCTTTGGCATGTACAGCCTTATTTATATGGCCTTCCGCAGTGTTTTTATTTCCTCTCATTACTGTGGAACTTTTTAACCTGGTAAACAAAATCAGGAGTGATGGAGGAAAATTACAAGAGGTAATCAGACCCGTGCTCCTCTTCACAGCAGGAGCAATTATAACAGCTCTTTTACTTCTATTACCTATTGCTCAATTACTCTTCGCTCAATTTAGCAATGCCTTACAAAGTATAAAAGCAAATACTCATTCAGGATCGTCAGAGGACCCGACATCTATACTACAGAACAGTATAGGAATAGTCCGTGCGCTCAAATTTAGCCCCTTTGTGGTACTACTTGCTTTCATGGTGGTTTTCAGGTGTAGGCAATCTGGTTATGTTTTCTCTAGCCTAGTAGTTCTCGCTCTTATGGTTTCTACACTAGTTTACATCAATCGTGTTCAATATCTGATTCCTTATTTTATTGTTTGCATTAGTAACCTGTTTCAACATCAGCATGACAGTGAAACATCTCGGATTCTTAGAATGAGTAGCTTAACGCTACTTCTATTATGGTCGATTGGGCTTTCCCTCGGGTTACGCACTTATTTAGCACTTGATTCTCAAGCAGACCGGGACAGAAAGTTGGTTTCCCAAGCTGCCTTATCACTTGTAGGTCCTGGTGATCATAAGGTGTATGTTCCCTATGAGTTCTATCATTCTGGTAGATCTCTTGGTTGGAAAATGTACAGGGCATACTTAGCTTACGGTAATCCTCTGACTCCTGAAATGTTAAAAAAAGTGCTTTCACATGTAGATTATGTAATAATGTTGCAGCCTCAACTTACGAAGGAAACTAATAGGGCGTTGATAGAGGAAGGTTGGTTAGACAAAGGGAATTTCCACCTTTACAACAAACCCGCAGAGCCATTTGATGGCATCACTACGAATGACATTAGAGTGCGTAACCTTTATTCCATTTTCCAGAAACCGTATGGACCTTATAAACTCTACGTTCGGGAGAAGCACTATAGTTTTATTACTGCTGGCAAACTAGAATAAACTATTCTTTGTACATGCTGTGAAAACCAAATTAACAACACATCAATTTCCAATAAATGCGGTGACCTCTACACCCGCTGCTGATACCTCTATGAAGATGGTTTGGTTGATGTGGGGATTCGCTTTGACTTTAGCTTTAGTTGTTCAACTACTGACGCTTGATAGTTTACTTCTTTTCTACAAGGATGAAGCTCAAATCATTGATTATGGAAGGCTAACTCTCAATCCAAATAGCACATGGTCTATATCATGGCGTGTTGCAGAGGAGAAGCCTATATTATTGTGGTCGTACTTAGGGCCACTTATCTCGGAGGCAAGTTTCATGATGAGTGGTTATTCAAGCTTAGGGCCAAAAGTAGCATCTCTTTTAGGAGGGCTATTTGCCTCTACTATGGCGTTAGGTTGGCTTATCGTTCGAAGAGTACCAAAGTACGCTGCCTTTGGCTTAAGCCTTGCATTTTTATTAGATCCGTTATTTTTGTTATCTCAGCGTATAGGTAGAGTAGATAGCTGGGTATTAGGTTGTTGCTTGTGCTGCTGTTGGATTCTGCATGGAACTGATATAGTTAAAAATAATAATCAGGCTAAATTCCGCTTAGTTATTGCTGGTGGACTGGCGGCAATTTCTGCTCTAATATGGCCCTCTGGTGTATTTCTATACCCTCTTATTGTGATTGAGCTTTTTAAATTTGATAATACTGAAGACAAATTTATTACTAAGAGGCAAGTAATATGGTTGAGGGGAGGGTATTTTGCTTTAGGTGGATTAATAACAAGTATGTTACTACTAATACCTATTGCACAGCATTTTTTTCTAATATTCGGTGACATGACAACAATGTTGTCAAATAATGTCAATTCTTCAATGTCTTTTTTCGAACGCTTTTTTGCTTTGTTAGAATACAAACAATGGTTGAAAATGTTGAAAGCGTTTATTAAAACCTTTAGTCCCTTATTTTTAATATTTGCTCTTGTAGGGCTTTTCCTTCGTTTCGATAAGCGAATTTTCATTGCCACTCTTTTAGCAGCAGGAATAATATTTGCCTCTCAGATCTACGAGCAAAGACTTTTATACCTGTTGCCATATTTTCTTGTTCTAATTAGTTGTTCTTTTATACAATCAAAAAAACAAAATTCAAAAAACTTAATAAAAAAATACAATACCACTGTGTTGATCATTCTTGTTACATGGTCTGTTAGCCTTTCTCTATTTGTAAGAACAGCCATAGGACTCAATAAACCTGACGAAAGTGATCAAATTAGAATATATAGGGTATCAAATTCTCACATTGGGGCAGGAAATTATAAAGTTCTTCTGGGGTTTACATATGAATTCTATTTTGCTGGCCGTTCACTTGGTTGGCAAATGTACACACCCTACGTGCATTTCGATCATGACAGCGATGGTAATTTTATAAGTGGTAACGAATACGAGCCTCAAAAACAGCTACTTGAACTTTTATCTGTTATGGACTATGCAATTTTTTCTGAAGGATCAGTAAATGGAGAACTTAAGGAGACTCTAGAAGCTTCAGGTTTGTACTATTGCAATACCTTAGAAACCAATAAAGCAGAAACTCTTACTGAAAAAGAAAGCCCATTATTCAAAAACAGAACCTTAGGAATATTGGGTACATATCTTTTAGGAAGGGAGAGTGTAGGAACATACGAATTGTACGAACGAAGGAAATTATAGAAGTTAGAAGATAATATATATATCGATAAATATATAACTTTAATTATTCATCCCTATAACTACAGAAGCTATGGTAAACGTTGGAATAATTGGCTATGGGTACTGGGGTCCCAATCTGGTAAGGAATTTTTACGCCGCAAATGATTGCTGTGTTAAAGCTGTGGCAGATGCACGACCTGAACGATTGCAGCAACTGGAAAAAGTATTTCCTTCTATCAGGGGAGTAAAAGATGCAAGGGAGATCATTTACGACCCAGGGATTGACGCTGTGGTAATTGCAACACCTGTTTCCACTCATTTCACACTGGCTAGGAAGGCACTTGCGGAGGGGAAACACGTACTTATCGAAAAGCCTATGGCTTCATCTGTGGAGGAAGCTGAGCTACTTATAAACCTGGCTGAGCAAAAGGGCGTGCTGCTTATGGTGGATCATACGTTCTTATATACCGGTGCCGTTGAGAAAATGAGACAACTGGTGGATGGTCAGGAGCTGGGAAACATCAAATACCTGGATTCGACCAGAATCAACCTTGGCCTCTTTCAATCCGATATCAATGTGCTTTGGGATCTTGCGCCTCATGACATATCTATTCTTAATTATATAGTGGATGAACGCCCATATAGTATAAACGCAACTGGCATTACCCACACCAATAACAACATTGAGAATATCGCTTACCTGACAGTAAACTATGCTTCAGGCTTTATTGCTCACTTTAATTGCTCCTGGACAAGCCCTGTGAAGGTAAGGATGATGTTGATTGGGGGGGACCAAAAAATGATTCTATACAACGACCTGGAGCCGACAGAAAAAATCAAGGTATATGACACAGGCTACAGTTATTCAAATGATGAGGAGAAAAAACGGGTATTAGTTGATTATAGAACAGGAGATATACACGTTCCGAAACTTGCCACAACTGAGGCGCTTTTAGGTATGGCTAATGACTTCATTTCGTCTGTACAGGAAAAGAAGCAGCCTAAGTCTTCCTGCCATCTCGGTTTAGATGTTGTCCGGATTCTGGAGGCATCAAATAAATCAATCAAGCACTGTGGTAGAGAAGTTGTGCTGCAGGATATTACAGTGCCAGTTATTCATCATGGACATGAAGTTTTAATCTGATATATGGAAACAGTTACAATAGATAATAGTAAGCAAAGTCTTCATAATGTAAGGCTCGGCAAGGAGGTGAAGATTTACAACTTCGTAAATGCCTATGGGTGTAGTATAGACGACGGCACAAAGATCGGCACATTTGTGGAGATACAGAAAGGTGCCTCTATCGGTAAAAACTGCAAAATATCCAGCCATACTTTTATCTGTGAGGGTGTTCACATCGCTGATAACGTATTTGTGGGACACAATGTCACCTTCATAAACGATAAATTCCCCAGGGCAACTAATGAAGACGGCTCTTTGCAGGCAGAAACAGACTGGAGTTGCATTGAAACCTATGTGGAGGAAGGTGCTTCTATAGGTTCCAGTGCCACCATCCTTTGCGGTGTGCGCATTGGAAAAAGAGCCATTATTGGAGCTGGGTCTGTTGTTACTAAAGATGTACCTGAGAACGCTGTAGTGGCTGGTAATCCAGCCAGATTAATCAAATACGCTGACCAAATAGTTGTGTGATATGGAAGTGATAGCGCTGCGGGAAAAAATACCCTGCCTTGACCTGAAAGGTCAGCATCAGCAAATTAAAAAGGAGGTTTTTGAAGCTTTCGAGAGAGTATATGAAGAGACTGCTTTTTCTGGTGGTCCTTTCGTGGAGGAGTTTGAAAGAAACTTTTCGTCTTTCTGCGGCACAGGATATGCAGTAGGCGTAAACAACGGAACATCTGCTTTACATCTGGCCTTGCTTGCTTTAGGTATAGGAACTGGGGATGAGGTGATTGTTCCGGCCAATACATTTATAGCCACGGCCTGGGGAGTGACTTACACAGGTGCTATACCCGTTTTTGTAGACTGCACCCCCGACACCTGGCAAATAGATGCAGCCAAAATTGAAGAGAAAATTACTTCCCGGACAAAAGCTATCATAGGTGTGCACTTATACGGTCAGCCTTTTGATGTGGTGGCCTTAAAGTCAATTTGCAGGAAATTTAACCTGTACCTGCTCGAGGATGCAGCCCAGGCGCAAGGTGCCAAATTCAAAGAAACCCCGGTTGGAGGTTTTGGAGAGATGGCGTGTTTCAGTTTTTACCCGGGTAAAAACCTGGGAGCCTGTGGGGAAGCTGGAGGAATTACAACGGGTAATGAAGCTTATTACAAGCACCTGCTTAGCCTGAGAAACCATGGCTCTAGGGTTCGCTACTACCATGATGAGGTTGGTTATAACATGCGGATGGGAGGACTTGAAGCCGCCTCTTTGAACGTGAAGTTGAAGTACCTGCCAGGCTGGAACAGCCGCAGAAGAGAAATTGCAGAGCGCTATCAGTCTGAGGTCAAGAATAAGCATTTACAGATGCAGCATCAACCGGAATGGGCAGAATCTGTATATCACCTTTTTGTGGTGACAACAGAGGACCGCGATGGACTGTTGAAGTATTTGAACCATAACAATATTTACCCAGGGTTGCATTACCCTGTGCCGTGCCACCTGCAGAGAGCTTATGCCCACTTACAATATAGAGAAGGGGATTGCCCTAACGCAGAGTACCTGGCCAGCCACTGTCTGTCGTTACCCATGTATGCTGAGTTGTCGGATGAGGAAGTAAGTTATGTGATCAGCGTGCTTAACTCTTATGAACATGGCTAAAAAGAAGCTGATTATTTTCCCTTTCAATGGGAACGGCCTGGAGGCTCTTGATTGCATTAGCTTTGACTCGTATGATCTTGTTGGTTTTGTGGATGACAACCCGTTGAAGAAGTCCGAAGACTATGAGATTTATACCCGTGAAATCTTGCACACTTTCAAGGAGTTTTACGTGCTGGCAGTTCCCGGAAGCCCAACTTCATTTCGGAAAAGGAAGGAAATAATTAGCTCACTTGGTATTGCTAGCAGCAGGTTTATTACAGCCACTCACCCTAATGCTTCAATTGGTAGAAATGTGAAAATCGGAACCAATTGCCTCATAATGGCTGGGGTGGTACTCACCAGTAATGCCCGAATTGGTAATCATGTCTGTATTTTACCAAATTCAGTTATTCATCATGAAAGTGTGGTGGGCGACTATACATTAATCGGGAGCAACGTGGCGGTGGCAGGCGGCACCATTATAGGTAGCAACTGCTACATCGGAAGCGGCACAAATATTATAAACGGCATAAGTATAGGTGACGCATCACTGATAGGCTTGGGAAGTAATATTCTTACGAATGTACCAGATGATGCAAAAATGGTCGGAAACCCAGCCAGAAATTTAAATGCGCAAGTAAATAAGGTAGTGCTTTAGAGTTTTTACATATGACGAAGGTATCTGTAATCATTCCAGTTTTCAACGAGTCAGAAAACATTGACCATCTGGTGCACGAGTTAAACTCATACTTTCGAGATGAGACGAGGTTTTCAGCGGAAATAATCTTTGTGAATGATGGATCCTCGGATGACACCATGGCTAAACTTAAAAAGGCCCCTCATCATTCCTACTCGTACAAGATAATTGGATTCTCCAGAAATTTTGGCTCACATGCTGCATTAAGAGCAGGTATTTTAAGGGCGAAGGGAGACTATATCACTTTTATGTATGCTGATCTTCAGGACCCACTTACACTGGTAAGCCAACTGTATGATGAGATGGAGAGAAAAGGGGTAGATATCACCTGGGCATTTAGAAACTCAACGGCCGCGGCTAAGACCGAGAAGTTATTTTCATCTGCCTATGCTGCCTTGATGCGCAAATATGCTGTCCCCAATTTTCCTAGGAGGGGATTTGATGTCGTTATGTTCAGCAAGAAAGTAAAGGCATGTCTGGATTATAATATTGAGAACAACTCATCTATTTTTATTCAAATTCTTAGTCTTGGCTTTAAGCAGTCAAGCATCACTTACAGCAAGTTAGCTAGGACTGGAGGGAAGTCAAAATGGACACTGTCTAAAAAAGTAAAACTGCTCATTGATTCTTTCGTTGCTTTCTCCTTTGCCCCTATTCGTTTAGTTTCTTTTATCGGTATTATTTTCTTCCTGCTTGGCATTATATGGACAGGGTATATTGTCTTCCGCAAAGTTATGTTCGATGATTTAGAGAGTGGGTGGCCAGCACTGCTATCTGTCCTGATGGTAGGATTTGGTATTACCAACGTATCTTTAGGCATCATTGCAGAATACCTTTGGCGCACTCTTGATGCTAGTAGAAAAAGACCGGTTTTCGTAATAGATGAAGTAGTGGAAGAAGTTTTACAGCCCATACTTGATACTAGATTACTAACGGATATAAAATAATTTTTAAGAAGAATTGAAATATCCCTTTTGTCCTGCTTATGATTATAAGTAGTGAAAGTATTTCGTTAAATTATCAAAATTATGAAAATGGCTGAAGTTGAAAAAGATCAAATAGAGAGCGGCTTCCGTTCTGTTCTGTCTCATCCGATAGTATATCAAACCTTCCAACGACTGATAGGGATAGATTTAGCTTTCAAAAACTATATTAAAGACATTATTAAACCTGATGCTAATTGCCGCATATTAGATATAGGTTGTGGAGAAGGATATATTTTGAATTTTTTACCAAAGGATATAACCTATGTAGGTTACGATTTAAGTGCTTCTTATATAGACTATGCAAAAAAGCGATTCGGTAGTAGGGGAACATTTATTAACGAAAGGGTTAACGAAATGACGAATACTAAGAATTCATTATATGATATTGTGCTAGCAACGGGGTTGTTACATCATTTAAATGATGAGGAAGGTAAAAATTTGTTTAAAGTAGGCGCTAGTTGTTTGAGACCAGGTGGGGTTATGTATACTTATGACAACACTTATTGTCAGGGGCAATCACTATTAGCAAGATATTTGAGTTCGAAGGATAGAGGGCAGCACGTACGTTATCCAGAGCAATATTGCGAGATTGGTAGAAGTGCTTTTAAAAAAGTAGAAGTTATAGTAAAGCACAATATGATTAGAATCCCCCAAACTATCTGCATCTTAAGATGTACTAACTTTTGATAAAAGTATTTTTATTAAAAGAATTGCTTGTAAAACCCTGATAGACAAACTCCATTGATATATGCTTATGATGATTCTATATACTATAATATATGCTACCTTAAGTGTTTCAGGTGTTTCATTAATTAAATGGCAACTTAATGAAAGAAAATTGGACACACTTGATGAGTGGATTTCATTTGCTTTTAACTTTTATTTTGTTATAGCTTCCCTTTTAATTGTCCTTTCATGGTTGGTTTTATTTAAAGCGCTGTCAACGAATAGTCTTTCTCTTATAATTCCTATTGCTACAGGTTTTAATTTTATACTGACCATCTGCGTTGGCTATTACCTTTTTCATGATAAGCTTTCTCTTGTTTCATTTGTAGGCTTTGTTATGATTATTGGTGGAATAGTTATACTTAGTTTAAATAATCAAGCTCATGCATAAGAAAATCCCTAAATGTAAAGTAATTGTTACCGGTGGTGCAGGTTTTATCGGTTCTCATTTAACTGATAATCTCCTTTCTGCAGGGTATGCTGTAAAAGTTCTGGATAACCTGAGCAATGGATCACGTGACAATCTTGCAGAGGCTATTACTCAAGACCACTTCACCTTCATTGAAGGAGATATTTTAAACAAGCAGGTGTGTCAGGAGGCAATGCAGGAAGTTGACTATGTCTTCCACCTAGCGTGCTTAGGTGTTCGTCATTCCTTACACAGTCCCTTTGAAAACCATAAGGTAAATGCCGAGGGAACACTAAACATTTTGGAGGCCGCTAAACGTTCTAATGTACAGCATTTCTTCTATATTTCAACCTCTGAGGTTTACGGACGTACTACGGACTTTCCTATAACTGAAAGTTCTCCAACCAATCCCCTTACTGTATATGGTGCTAGTAAACTTGCAGGTGAGCACTACACCAAAGCCTTTCATGAGTGTTATCAGCTTCCAGTTACAGTTCTTAGGATCTTCAATAATTATGGACCACGTGCACATTATGAGGGAGATGCGGGCGAAGTCATACCGAGAAGTATAGTGAGGATATTGTATGAAAAGCAGCCTGTTGTTTTCGGTGATGGCAGTGTAACCAGAGATTTCTTTTTTGTAAAAGATACAGCGGCAGCTTTAGTAAAACTTTTGGAGATGGCTAGAACACCAGAACAGGAAGAAATAGTAGCAAAAACGTTTAATATTGGTACAGGTACAGAGATAAGTATGAAGGAACTAATGGAAAAAGTGCTTCATAAAATGGGTAAAAACAATTTGACAATAGCCTTCAAACCTGATAGACCCGCTGATGTTCCCCGCCTGTGGGTAAAGGCTGATAATTTTACAAAATTTACTGGTTTCAAACCTTCCTATAGCTTTGATAAAGGATTGGAGGAAACAATCAACTACTATTCACAAAAAATAGAAGAAAGTAACCTGCTGAATGAAGTTCAAGAAGTTAATTGGATAAAAGAGAACGTATGATACCTATCGCAAAACCTTACCTGACAGAAGAAGAAGCACAAGCTGCTTATGATACCATCCTTACTGGATGGACCACCCAGGGACCAAAAGTGCAGGAGTTTGAGGAAAAGTTTGCCGCCTACACAGGGGTAAAGTATGCTGTAGCAGTTTCTAACTGTACTACTGCTCTGCACCTTTCCATGATAGTTGCCGGTGTCGGAGCAGGGGATGAGGTTATATGTCCGTCAATGAGCTACATTGCTACGGCAAATGCAATTAAGTACGTTGGTGCAACGCCTGTTTTTGCCGAGGTACAGCCAGAATCCTATAACCTGAGTCCTGTTGACGCTGAAAAGAAGATAACGGATAAAACCAAAGCCATTCTGATTGTGCATCAGATAGGGATGCCTGCTGATATCGATGCTTTTAAAGAATTGAGCGAGAGGTACAATTTAAAGCTGATTGAAGATGCAGCATGTGCTGCCGGCTCTGCTTATAAGGGGAAAAAGATTGGTTCTAATTCAGAGCTAGTGTGTTTTTCTTTCCATCCCAGGAAAGTAATTTCAACAGGTGATGGTGGTATGATTACCACGAACAGAGAAGATTACTATAGAAGATTGAAGCTTTTAAGGCAGCACGGCATGTCTGTGAATGACCGGGTGCGCCATGAAGCCAATAAAGTCATTTTTGAGGATCATGTAGAGGTTGGCTATAACTACCGTATGACAGACATACAGGCTGCTGTAGGTATAAAACAACTGGAGAAGCTGGATTGGATAGTATCGGAGCGGCGAAAAGTTGCCGCAACTTATAACGAAGCATTCAAAGATTTAGATTTCATTCGTTTACCTTCAGAGAAAGAGGGGTATTACAGTAACTATCAGTCCTACAGTATATATCTAAAAAGGGACTGCCCTCTGGACAGGAACTCACTTATGCAAGAATTGCTCGATAAAGGAATTGCCAGTAGGAGAGGGGTAATGACTTCTCATAGGGAAACAGCTTATAAAAATATTCAAGGAAACATCAATTTGCCCGTCTCAGAAGATTTGCAAGACAACTCTATTATACTGCCACTGTACGTGCCCATGAAGGAGGATGAAGTTACCCATGTGATTGATTCATTTTTTAATATTCTTATGGCTCCTAGAGTTTTAACTTACTAGAACAACTTACTTTCAAGACTAAAACATATACAAGCCATTTCTGATTGATTAAAAATTATACGCCTGAAGTTTTTTGAAAGAACCATTATCAATTAAATGTTGCTATTGATTCTGTTATTCATTAATCAATAGCTTTAACCCGCCCCTAGCACTTACAAAGAAGGGAACACCAGTAGACAGGTAAAACACAATGCGCATAAACAACTAGATATGGGTATAAAGCGTCACTTCTGGACTTTAATGAAGCTCTGTAACACATGATATAATAGCGCTATCAATAATATTCATTGTAGTGTAACTTCCATACGCTTTAAATAATTTATAAGCAAATCCATTAATACATTTTTCATACAAAAATGTATTAATGGATTTGCTTTTGTTATAGCTTTTAGCTTTATTTATAAAGTTATATTAAATAATATAATTGTTAAATGGTGGCATCTGTTTCAGGCACCTGCACAACTTATTCAGAAATCTTAAAACATTCCTGCATCTTTTGTAAAACTTAGAATGAATACTTATGATAGTTAAACTCTTCTATATTATAATTCTTTTACTTTCATTCTCATGTTCACAGAGAAATTTAACTTATTTGAGTGATCTACAGGAACAAACAACAAATATAGAAGATATAACTAATGATATTGAAGCAAGAATTCAAACTAATGATTTGCTTGATATCTCTATCAATAGTTTAAGTGCTGAGTCAAACATATTATTCAATAGAGGAGTTATACAAACCAGTAGTTCAAATGGAGGTCTAACATCTACAAAGAATGAAGCCTATCTAGTTGACAAGAAAGGTTATGTTACTTTTCCAGTTTTAGGTAAAGTGCGTCTTGCTGGATTGACAAAAGAAGAGGCAATAGATACCCTAACTACTGTTTTTAGTAAATATGCTCGTAATCCAATCGTTACTATTAATTTTACAAATTTCAAAGTAACCGTTATCGGAGAAGTATCCAGGCCCTCGACCTTCAATGTTCCTAGTGAAAAGATAAACGTATTAGAAGCACTTGGACTAGCAGGTGACATGACTCCTTATGGAAAGAGAGAAAATGTTTTGATAATAAGGGAGCAGGAAGGGAAAAGAATTACCACTAGGGTTAATCTTAATAGCAAGGAGGTGCTTAATTCTCCTTACTTCTACTTAAAGCAGAATGATATCATATATGTAGAACCAGATAAAGTTAAGGCTGTTCAGGTAAGTGAGGGAAGAAGCAATGTACAATATGGTATATCCATAGGACTTGCTTTGGTGTCATTAGTAGCTATTTTAGTGTCTCAGGTATTTTAACTTTAGGAGGATATGAGTAATAAAGAATTGTTTCCACTAAAAAAAGAACAACCTGATGCTAAGGATATAAACGAAATATTGAGAAAATATTTAAGGTATTGGTATTTGTTTTTAACTGGAGGTATACTTGGCTTAGGATTAGCCTATTTATACTGCTTGTATTATACAGTACCACAATATAGTATAAGTAGTACAATATTATTGAAAAGCAATAATAATGATTCTGATGTAGGAGGGGTAGGAGAATTCGGTTTGATGAAATCCACCAAAAACATCAACAATGAAATTGAAGTAATGTACTCTTTACGTTTAATGCAACGGGTAGTAAGAGAGTTGAATTTATCTACAAGATATCTGGTAGAGGGTAATGTAAATGATGTTGAAGTATATGGGAAAGATGTACCAATTAAAGTCATCATAAGCAATTTTGATTCTACTGCTTTTGGAATGTCAGTTGCTATTGTTCTTAAGTCTGGAAGCGGATATGATCTTGTGGAAGAAAATGATACTAAAGTTCCTTGCAAACTTGGTCAACAGATTATCAGACCCTATGGAAGTTTTACTGTTGTTGCAGCAACTGGTGTTTCGTCTTCCGAACTTCCCATAGGCCAGAAAATTACTGTTGTCTTTCAGAATATAAAGAGTGTAGCACAATATTACAATCGACAACTGCAGATTACTCCAAAGCGGGAAGATGCAAGTGTATTAAGAATAAGTTTAGTAGATCCCTTGCCTGATAAAGGAAAGCATATAATTAATAAGTTAATAGAAACATACAATAAGGAAGCTATTGAAGATAAGAATCTTCAGGCAGCCAGTACTATAGATTTCTTAGACGAACGTCTTAAATATATTACAACAGAACTAACTGAAGTAGAAAAAGATGTAGAGAGATATAAACGCGAGAACGAGTTGACGGATGTGAGCACACAGGCTTCACAATACTTGGAGCAAGCAAGCGGATACAACAGTAAATTAGCGGATTGGGCTATTCAAACTGATATACTTGAGTCTATTGAAAAGTATATAAGTATCAAAGAAAACCGGCACAAAATGATACCTAGTACCCTTGCCATCCAGGATCCTACTCTTTCAGGACTTATAGCAAAATTTAATGAATTGCAGCTAGAGCGTGAACGAATTCTGAAAAATGCTTTTCCAAATAATCCTTTAGTTCAAAACATTGATGAACAACTGGAAGATCTTAGGATTAACATAAAGGATAACCTTAATAATGTAAAAAACAGCTTGATCATTACAAGCAATAATCTTAAGGCAAGTTCAGGACAATATCAAACAAAGATTAGTAAAGTGCCTTCTATGGAGAGGGAATTGCTTGAAATTAACAGACAGCAGTCTATAAAGCAAAATCTGTATCTTTACCTTCTTCAAAAGCGTGAGGAATCTGCTCTTTCCTTGGCTGCAAATATTTCAAACTCTCGAGTGATTGATCCGGCTATAGCAACCGATTACCCAGTTAGTCCTAATAAGAATTCAATTTATTTTATGTCATTTCTATTAGGCTTAGTAGTCCCTTTTACTGCTATTTTCCTTAAGGATTTGTTTAATACTAAAGTTCAAGACCAGCGTGATGTTGAGCAATTAACAGCTACTCCCATTCTAGGTGAGCTAATGCATAATAGTTCTTCTGAAACACTTGTGGTAACAAAGGGTAATCGTTCACCACTTGTCGAGATGTTCAGACTTATCCGTGCAAAACTTCGGTTTGCAGCTGTTGACAAGCAAAATAAAGTTATCTTGATCACATCAAGTATGAGTGGTGAGGGCAAAACTTTTTTTAGTCTCAATTTAGGAGCTACTTTGGCTTTAACTGGTAAAAAGGTAGTGTTGATGGAATTAGATCTGCGTAATCCTCAACTTTCTAAGGAACTAGGACTAATACATGGGCCAGGAATAGCAGATTATTTAGTATCGGAAAACGGTGTGACTATAAATGATATAGTAAAACCATCGAAGGTAAATTCAGACCTTTTTGTAATTCGCTCTGGCCCTATTCCTCCTGATCCTGCTGAATTAATGATGTCTCCTAAGCTAGCTTATCTTATCAATGAACTGAAAGAAAGCTTTGATCATATCATAATTGATACGCCACCTGTTGGCCAAGTCGCAGATGCTTTTTGCTTAAGTTCTTTGGTAGACTCGACTATATACCTAGTACGATTTAATTATACTTTCAAAAAACAACTTTCAATCATTGAGAATATCTATGTGAATAAAGAATTAAGTCACCCGATGATTGTGCTTAACGATGCAAAGAAAGGCAATGGAAGCAACTACGGTTATGGCTACGGTTACAGCTATGGTAATTACAAGAATATGACAAATGAGAAGGTTTAAAAAACATTCCATGGGAATTTTTACCAATGCCAAAAAGGCAGCTTGTAGCACAAAGTTATATGAAAACGCTTAAGCAACAGATAGATGCTAATCCAAGTATCACCAAAGCAGTTAAATGGGGGAGGTTAATAACATTAACTGGTGCTGCGCAGGTAGTGGTGCAGGCAGTGAGTTTTATATGTGGAATCTTGGTTATACGCCTACTTCCTACACATGAATATGCTCTATACACAATAGCTAATACGATGCTAGGAACAATAACCGTTTTAGCAGATGGTGGAGTGTCAACAGGGGTAATGGCCTATGGTGGTAAAGTACATAATAACCGCGAAGAACTTGGGCGCGTTTTAGCTGTAGGCTTTGATTTAAGAAAAAAACTTGCTTTTGGCAGCTTACTTATAGCCACCCCTGTTTTATTATTCCTGCTAAAACATAATGGGGCTAGTTATTTCACATCCTTATTGATAGTAGCATCCCTTATACCTGCTATAATAACGATATTGTACAGTAGTTTATATGAGGTTGTTCCTAAACTGAAGCAAGAAATATTACCATTACAAAAGATACATATTGTTACTTCTTTTGGTCGCCTTAGCCTGTTAAGTATAAGTCTATTCGTATTTCCTTGGGCCTGCGTTGCCATACTTGCTGCAGGTTTACCCCAAATTTGGGCTAACTCAAAACTGCAAAGACTATCTTTTAAGTATACAAGCCTCAGCCTAAGAGTTGATCCAGTGATCAAGAATGAAATATTAAGTATTGTAAAACGTATTTTACCCAACTCTGTTTATTACTGCTTTTTTGGTCAAATTAGTATTTGGCTCCTTTCAATCTTTGGTTCAACTGTAGCTGTTGCTCAAATTGGGGCTCTAGGTAGGTTATCAATGGTCATAAATATATTTTATGTTCTGTTTTACACCCTTATTTTGCCCAGATTTGCAAGGCTTAACACAGAATCTAAAATATTGCTAAAGCGATTTTTGCAAATCCAATTTGTGTTGTTGCTTCTTAGTATTAGCCTCGTTTTGTTTGTGTTGCTGTTCTCCTCTGAGTTAGTGTGGTTATTAGGGGAAAATTATTCTAATCTGTCGATAGAACTGCTCTTATTTATGATAGGTGCCTGCGCAAATTTTATAGCAGGTGTTACATATCATACTTGCTCAAGTAGAGGCTGGGTGCTTTCCCCATTCGTTTTAGTACCTGTTAGTGTTATAGGCATCATATTTAGTGCATACCTATTTGATGTTTCAAGCTTGCAAGGTATTTTACTTCTGAACATTTTTATAGCTGTGCTGCAATTGATTATGAATGAGGTTTATGCTGTTTGCAAATTGATTGGTATAGATAAACATGATTTGCAGAGATTTATTAAGTTTTGAAATTATATTAATGAAGTTTAGGGTAAAGCCCAATAGCTCTATTTATACTGAAAAATAATCACATTTATGACATTTAATATTTAAGCAGATAGTATTTATCGTGCTAAAACAACGGAGCTAATTCTAAGATTAGATGCAACTTAGAGCGGCAATAAACAGCTTTATCTCTAAACGTATAAATTTATTGTGATGGATCTAGGTCATAAAAAAATTATAGTACTAACACCTGTTAAAAATGAGGCATGGATTTTAGAGCGTTTCCTGCAGGTTTGTAGTTTTTTTGCTGATCATATCATTATTGCCGATCAGTTATCAACAGATGGCTCACTAGAGATATATAAAAAGTATTCCAAGGTTAAAGTTATAAAAAACGAGAAGAGGGTTTACAATGAGAATGAAAGACAACTTCTATTAATTAGCACTGCTAGAAGACTTTATGGGTTAGGAAATATCCTTTTAGCAATAGATGCTGATGAAATTCTAGCTGCTAATGCTATGCTGACAGATGATTGGCAAAAGATGATCGAAGCTCCCTTGGGTACTGTTTTGTACTTTGAAAAACCTACTTTTTATAAATCTACTAATACTGTTATACGCTATGATGGCAATGGCTGGCCTTTGGGTTATGTAGATGATGGAGCAGAACATAAACCCTCTCCTATTCATAGCACCCGAATACCAACTCCTTCGTATGCTGCAAAATTCTATCTAAAGGAAATTAAGTTTCTGCATTATGCTTTAGCTAGACTCGATGCTCAATTCTCTAAAATGAGGTTGTACAGTATGATAGAAAATATAAACTGTAGTAAATCTCTGCGTGTAAGAAGAAGAGACTATAATTCGAAGAATGATTTCAAAACTGAAGGAGATAGGCATGAGATATCCGATAGTAAATGGTTTGCGGGTTGGGAAAGGAGAGGAGTAAATATGCACACGATCAGCGGTAGTGACTTGTATTGGTACGATGTGGAAGCTCTTGAGATGTTTAAAACTTATGGGGTGAGGCGATTTTATCAAGATGATATATGGGAACATGATTGGGAAAAAATGCGTGTTAGTTTAATAAAAAATGGTAGCAAAGATTTACCCAATACCCCAATCGTTCCACCTAATATAATATATAGGTTTATTATCAGACTATACTTTAATTTTATAAATAGATCAATAAAAGATATAAAGAGGATTATAAAGATTATTAAAAGGTAATTTCTGGTTTATAATACTTTCAAGATTGCTATAGAATAAACCTCAAGAGATGATACAGAATAGTTACTTGAACTAAAGTAATAGGATACATCAATGCAACATGTTCTAAAAATTGTCTTTATAACAGGTTCTTTACAACCAGGTTGCGATGGCGTGGGTGATTATACTCGCCTGCTTGCAGGAGAATTAATAAGACGAGGTAGCAGAGTTGGTATCATAGCATTGAATGATTTTTTTATCAAAGAAGAGCTGAATAGTGTTCAATTATGTGGCTTATTAGAAATACCTTTACTTCGTTTGCCTTCATTTTTAACCATGAAGGAGCGCTTCAAAAAAGCTAAAACATGGATTGATGATTTCGATCCGGAATGGCTGAGCCTTCAGTATGTTCCTTTCTCATATCATTCAAAAGGTTTGCCATTCGGATTGAGTAGAAAATTGGTTTGGCTAGGTAAAGGAAAGCGTTGGCATGTGATGTTTCACGAGTTGTGGGTTGGTATGAATGTCAGGGCATCAACAAAGGAAATATTATGGGGAAAGCTTCAACGAGTTATCATATGTTCTTTGGTAACTCATTTGAAACCAAGCATTATCCATACGCACTCCCAACTGTACCAGAAACAATTAATGAATTGTAGAATAGACGCAAGCCTTCTTCCTTTATTTACCAATATACCACCTACAGACGCACTTCCTGAACAATTGATAGGTATGTTAAAAAAAGAAAAACCGAATACTTGGGTTCTCTTTGGAACAATTCATCCAGGCGCTCCAGTAGAGTTTTTTGCAAATGAGGTTTCAGAACTTGTCAGGGAGGGTATGGTGCTATCATCCTTGACTATTGTGGGTCGCTGTGGAACTGAGCAGGAATATTGGGCTCATGTATGGAAAGATGCAGGCTTGGTTATAAACATATTAGGGGAGCAAAGTTCGGAGCAAATTTCTTTGATTATGAGTAGAGCATCTCTGGGGATCGTAACGACTCCTGCAGCTTTGGCAGAAAAAAGTGGAGCAGTGGCGGCAATGCTTAGTCATAATTTACCTGTTTTATGCGTATCCAAATTTTGGAAGCCACCAGTACACCTTCTTGTTGAGCCGCCTAGTGGTGTAATGGAGTACATTCCGGGTAATTTGAAGGCATGTCTACAAAAGAGACAGATTATAGATTCTTCCAATACCGTTGCGAACGTCTCTCGCCAGTTTGTTGACTCCATTTTAGGTACCTTTTGATATGGCAAGTTTACATTATCTATGGGAACGACGGGCAAGGTTCCCTATAAGATCGGTTAATTTTTTCCGAGCCTGGGGCAAACGTTTTTTTTCAATGCCTGAACTTTTAGGGCGAAATAGTCGCCGGATGCAATTAGTGAAAGCAGGTGCTACTATACACGAAACCGCAGAAATAGGGGAAGTTGCCGTAGAAGGGCGTAAAGAATTGCTCAAGGTAGGTCCCTTATCTTTCCTTGGGCAGGTATATATGGCCCTTCATGATCAGATTGAAATTGGTGAAAGGGTTTGCATCAATGATGGTGTAGAAATTCTAACCGCTTCTCATGACCTACATGATCCAAATTGGAATCTTGTGAAGAAAACGGTCATAATAGAAGATTATGCCTGGATTGGAACAGGTGCTATGATACTTCCAGGAGTTTGTATAGGGTATGGTGCAGTTGTTGGTGCCCGAGCAGTAGTTAGTAAGTCTGTTGCACCTAGAACCGTTGTTGTTGGTAATCCAGCAAAGCCGATTTCGAAAATGCGCTGCAGCGAGTTGAATTATAACCCCTGTGAGTTTTTGGCAGCAAACAGGGCTTGGCTTTTAGGATAAACGTCAAAATATTTATTGCGGAATCTAATGAAGTTAATTTTCTCTCATCCTACAGGCAATGCTAATGTCCGCTCCGCAGCATCTGGGTTCATGGATGCAAAACTATTAGATGCATTTCATACTGCAATCGCATCTTTCCCCGGCAGTTTACTGGATCGTCTGGGAGGAATAAGCCCTTTTTCTGAGATACGTAGACGCCGTTTTGATCCGGCTCTAAGACCAGTTACTCATACGTGGCCCTGGTATGAGATAAGCAGACTTGCTGCATCAAGAGTGGGTTTAACAAACCTTACTGAGCATGAGAGAGGGCGATTCTGTATAGATGCAATCTATCAGGATCTGGACCGGCGCGTAGCAAGCAGCCTGCAAAGTTCGTGTTATCGGGGAGCGAGTGTGGTCTATGCGTATGAAGATGGCGCTGTCGCAACTTTTCGTGCAGCAAAGAAATTTGGATTGCAGTGCCTGTATGACTTGCCAACAGGTCACTGGAGGGCTGCAAGGCGTCTATTGGAGAAGGAGTATGAACGCTGGCCAGAGTGGATACCAACAATGTCAGGATTCAAAGACTCTGACGCAAAGCTAAAACGAAAAGACGAAGAGTTGATCTTGGCTGATCGCATCTTTGTTGCTAGCCGTTTTACGGCAAAAACGCTTGAGGAATGCCCATTTAGAACTGCACCAGTAGAAGTTGTTCCATATGGTTTTCCTCCAACTGCTGGTCCAAAAGTATATGAAGCGTTGTCTGGTTCACGTCCTTTACGACTCCTATTTGTAGGGAAGCTAACGCAGCAGAAAGGAATCGCTGATCTTTTCGCTGTAGCAAAAGCTTTAGGAAGCCATGTTGAACTTACTGTAGTTGGGCATAAACCTAATAATAACTGTGGTGCTTTAGATAAAGCATTAACTACGTGCAGATGGATTCCTTCCTTACATCATGAAGGAATACTGAAACTCATGCGAGAAAATGACATTTTAGTATTCCCCTCATTGTTCGATGGGTTTGGGCTTGTAATCGCTGAGGCCATGTCTCAAGGTACTCCGGTCATTGCCTCAGATAGATCTGCTGGTCCTGAACTAATCAGTCATGGACACAATGGGTGGATAGTAGAGGCCGGATCAACTGTTTCGCTACAGGCTGTAGTAGAAGAGGTACTTCAGCGCCCGGAGATGATCGCTGAAGCCGGACAAGAGGCATTGAGAACAGCAAGTAACAGAACTTGGGAAGGATATAAAAGAGAATTAACAGCGGCAGTATTAAATCATGTTGCTTAATTAGAACAGTAAAAATAAGAGCAGTTTTAAAAGTAGCAGTTTAGGCTTGTTCTCAATGCGAATACTATCATGACACCTACTTTGAAGGAAAAAGAGGCTTTGAAGCCTGTACATTATACAGGTATGGGAAAGCAAGTATATAGAATAGGAGAGGCGTCTTCTGATAGTGAATTGCTTTTGCTGAAAAAAGGAGTTTGGTTATACTTCTTTCTGCTGCTATTCGAGGGGGCATTACGAAAATGGTTTTTTCCTGGGTTAGCAACACCTTTGTTAATAGTTCGGGATCCACTAGCACTATGGTTGGTATTATCTGTGTGGCAAAGGGGATTGCTTCCTAGTAATATATTTATGTCAGGCATGATCACAGTAGGGCTCTTCGGAGTATTTACTGCTGTCTTTTTTGGGCATGGTAATCTTTATGTTGCGCTATATGGATTACGCATTTTTATTATCCACTTTCCCTTTATTTTCGTGATTGGCCGTATTTTTAACCGCGATGATGTGCTTAAGTTAGGGAAGATCACCCTTTGGTTAGCTGTTCCAATGACAATACTGATTGCATTGCAGTTCTACAGTCCACAGTCAGCATGGGTGAACAGGGGCGTTGGAGGAGATATGTCCGGAGCCGGTTTTGGAGGAGCAATGGGGTATTTCCGTCCTCCGGCTACTTTCTCTTTTACCAATGGCACTACGCTTTTTTATGGGTTGGTTGCCTGCTTCGTATTTTATTTTTGGTTTCAATTGAAAAACATTAACCGGTTAGTACTTATTGTTGCTACAGTGGCACTCTTAGCCGCCATTCCTTTATCTATTAGTCGTACTCTTTTCTTTCAAGTTATTATTTCATTGGTATTTTCAATTGTAGCTGCTTCAAAGGATACTCAATTTTTCGGACGAATGGTTCTTTCTTGTTTAGCTGGCTTTATTGCATTAGCTATTTTAAGCCAGACAAGTTTTTTCCAAACAGCAACAGAGGCTTTTTTTGCGCGCTTTGATTCTGCAAATACACAGGAGGGAGGATTGGATGGTGTATTATTAGATCGCTATTTAGGAGGATTGATTGGAGCCCTAACTAATTCCTCCGACATACCTTTCTTTGGATACGGTTTAGGAATGGGAACCAATGTTGGAAGTATGTTATTGGCCGGAAAAAAAGAGTTTCTCATTGCTGAAGAAGAATGGGCAAGAACAGTTGGAGAACTAGGCCCTTTGTTAGGGCTTTCTGTGATAGCTTTACGCTTATGCTTGAGTGCCAAACTAACACATGCAAGTTACTCTAATTTAAATCAAGGTAATATTTTACCTTGGATGTTGCTAAGCTTAGGGCTTTTAACTATCCCCCAGGCACAATGGGCGCAGCCAACATCATTAGGCTTTTCTGTACTCATTGCCGGACTCATTATTGCTTCTCTTCGAGTGCCTGAACCAGATGCATCTTCATCCTAATCATGATTGTTATAAAAATTTTTGTATGAACATAGCATTCTGTATTAATCATTTTGGTATGATAGGATTAGGAACTACTGTTCTTTCTCTTCTCCGTAACTGTTCTCAGCCAGAAAAGCTAGTACTCTGGTTTTTATGTGAAGGGCTGTCAAATGAAGATAAAATGCAAATTAAGAAACTTCTTCTAAAGGAAGATTATAAGGGTAGTTATAGGTTTATTGATTTTAGTCCTAGTACTGTTTTTGGTTCTTTAAACTCTCTTCATGGTGATTGGACTGCCTATGGACGGTTATTGTTGGCAGATTTCATTGACGAAGATCAAGTATTGTATCTGGATTCTGATCTTGTAGTTGAGTTAGACGTATTAAAAGAACTGGTTGTATTTGATTTTCAGGGGCAGCCTTTGGCGGCCGTCAGCAGTGGCTTTTTCAAATACACATTAGGTAACAGATTCTACACCGGTAAGGTGGGTTTGTCTCCAGATTTGGAGTACTTCAATTCGGGTGTACTATTGATTAATTTAAAAGATTGGCGCTTAAGAAGTGTAAAGGAAGAATGCTTTAACATTGCAAAGAAATTTGCAATGAATCTCCCCTCTCACGACCAGTCGCTTTTAAATATTTATTGTGCCGGCCACTTTGCAAAGCTTCCGAGATCGTTTAATTGCGAATGGCCTTCTCACAGGCCTAAACCAAATGTCTCTGATAATATGATCTTCCATTTTGTTGGATCTCCTAAACCATGGGATCCTTTGGGGCGCCTCATTCACAACGGGTATCAAACATGGATGAAGTATACTGATCAGGAGTGGCTTAATTATTTTACTCCGGTCAAAATCAGTAATTTAAAGAGATTATGGAATTTGCGCCGCTCGTACACGCGGTGCATACTGAATAAATTTAATATTTAGCTGGGAATCATTAAAAAATTAATATACGCGACAATATATTCAAGAAATATAAATCTTTATTCTCAGCTAAAAATGAACAAGCAGTAAAGACTGGCAACTGTGTACTTTATGAGGTAGGGCTTTATAAAAGAAAATGAAAATTATCTTAATCGGAAATTATCAACTTGACCGGCAAGAAAGCATGGACCGTTTTGCTGATATGCTTGTTATGGGTCTTCGTAAGACAGGGCTAGAATTAGAATTCTGGCGACCTGTGGAATGTTTTGGTGCAATGGCTAAATCTACAACATCTGGTGTTGGTAAATGGATAGGATACATTGATAAATGGTTGTTGTATCCAATAATTTTATGGTGGCGGGTTAGACGCTTAGGCTTAGATAATAAAGCAGTTCTTTTCCATATTTGTGATCACTCTAATGCCCCTTATCTTCAGTTTCTTCCTAATTTTAATACGGGAATCACATGTCACGACGTACTGGCAATCAGGGGTGCTTTGGGAGACAAGGACACTCATTGTAAAGCGTCATTATTTGGTAAAATCCTTCAAAAATGGATCTTGAAATATTTGTTGAAAGCTAATAGGCTTGCCGCTGTTTCTGAACAGACACTCCATCAGTTGCAAAATCTAGCTCAAGTTGATAAGACCCACCTAAATACTTGGCGGGTCATTCACAATGCATTCAATGCCGAATTCAGAATTATGGAGGAACAGGAGAGAAACTCCTTACTTCATAAAGCTGGTATTAATCCGAAAGAACCATTTGTTCTACATGTGGGATCAGGATTGCCTCGGAAAAACCGAAAGCTCCTTCTTGATATGGTTGATTGCCTTGGCAGTGGTTGGAATGGTAATATCTGTTTTGCTGGGGAAGCTCCTGATAAGGACTTAGTTTCACATGTTTACTCACTTTCATTACAGGAACGCGTTTATTTTGTTGTGAGCCCCAGCCATTCCACTTTGGTAGCTCTGTATAATGGTTGTGAAGCATTTATATTCCCCTCATTTTCAGAAGGTTTTGGATGGCCTTTGATAGAGGCACAAGCATGTGGAGCACCTGTAATTGCCAGTAATATTGAACCAATGCCTGAGGTAAGCGGAGGTGCTGCATTGCATGTAGACCCAAGCAGACCTCAGGATTTTGCACAGGCATTCAATACTTTGCAGAATGAGGATATCCGGTCTAAACTCATTAAACTGGGTTTGGAAAATGCACTACGTTTTCAAACGAAGCAAATGATAGAATCTTACCTTGAGTTATATGGATTAGGTAGTTACAAGTCTGATTTACATGTTGCTTAAAATTTTAACTTTTTTCCTTCCTTGGAACTTAAGGAGACGCGTTTTAGAGCGATGGTATAATTACAAAATACATCCGAGTGCTCATATAGGTTTCGCTTGGGTTTTCCCCAAAAAGCTTATAATGGCAGCTGGAGCAAAAATTGATCATTTCACTGTTGCTATTCATTTAGATTTGATTGAGATGGATAAAACTGCAACAATTGGTCGCGGAAATTGGATTACGGGCTTTCCAACATCTGGAAAATCGCCACATTTTCAGCACCAGAATGACCGTTGTGCTGCCCTGAAATTAGGCCATTCGGCATCCATCACTAAAAATCATCATTTAGATTGCACTAACGAAATCAGTATAGGCCAATTCGCAACCGTTGCAGGATATAATTCTCAATTCCTTACTCATTCTATAAATGTTTCTGAAAATATTCAAGATAGCTTACCCATCGTAATTGGTGAATATACCTTTGTTGGTACCAATGTTGTTGTTTTAGGTGGGGCTGTTTTACCTCCACGCTCTGTTCTTGGGGCAAAGTCTTTATTAAATAAAAAGTTCTTAGATGAATGGACGCTTTACGGTGGAGTTCCGGCAAAAGCAGTAAAAGAGATTAATAGAGAATCTAAGTATTTTACAAGGAAAAGCGGTTTTGTTTACTAGAAAAAATGAAACCAGACATTTTGCATCAATGGGGGTGTAGAATAATACCTTTATGACTTTATTTAATTTTAAGGATTGCACTGTTGGATTTTATTAAATGCTCATTATGAAACTGCATGCGCACTGGCGATATAACAATGAGGATGATCATGTTGGCTAATGTAATGTTTTGACCTTGTTCGTGCGAAACAGCTTGAAAAGAACCTCTTCCTCTTATACATTTTTTTACAAGTAAAGCTTAAATAGAGCGAACTCACAAAACTTCACAGATTTCATACATCACTAATTATATCGTGTAGTTTAAGCATTAATGAGTTTTATGGTTTATTCTGCTAAATAAGTTAAGTAATCCCAATAAGAAAACATAATGCTTTACCCATCTATATACCCATTTTACATTTAAAATATTAATTTTTACAATAAATATTATTATTATTTTATGTTTTATGTAAATAATTTATACATTTAATTTAACGCACCTGCTATACTCATACCTTCTTCACTCTAGTTCTTCGACACCAACCAGTTTATTTTTATATGAAAGCTAAAATTTCATCTTATCTGCTGCCAGATGCACCAGTAGTAGAAACTGATAATTACTTGGAGTGTCCTATCGAAGATCAATCTGAAGGATTGAGGGCAAACATTTATTACTTTAATCATCCCGAATGGGCAGAAGAATACCTAACTTACTGCCACAGAAGTGATGCTTTCAGATGCAGGTGGTCTGCTGCTGTGGGAGACTGGAATGATAAGGTTGTTGTAGACATAGGTTGTGGTCCCGGAAACGTATATGCTACTCTTCAGGGAAAGCCAAAGCTTATTATAGGTGTAGATGTAGCTCCTGGCTCCTTATTGTTAGCAGGAAAGCAAGGCTATGTTCCTCTTTTGGCTGATGCAACAAAACTTCCTTTTATTTCAGAATTTGCTGATGTTGTAGTGCTGAATGCTGCCCTTCATCACTGCGAAGATATGGAGGCACTATTGAAAGAAGCAGCCCGACTGGTAAAACCAGGTGGAACAATTATAACTGATCACGATCCACAGCTTAGCGCCTGGAATTACAAAGGCTTTGCAAAGTTACTCTGGAATGCCAGACTATATGTTTATAAATTAACAGGCCACGGCTTTCATAAAACAGACAGCCAACAGTCTTGGGGCTTAGCATGTGAAATTCACCATAAGCCTGGACACGGTGTAACAAAAGATTTCTTCATGAAAACGTTGGCTCCTCTTGGGTTTGAGGTAAACGTTTATCCTCATAATCATCATCTAGGCGCTGAGGTGTTGCAGGGTAAAAAAGGCAAGGCAGAATTTAAGTACAGACTAGGTAACATCCTTTCAGGAAGAAACCCTAATGCAGACCATAGTGCTCTTACACTGATGTGTGTAGCAAAGAAAAGGAAAAACAAGCAAGCTGCCTGAAGTAAAAGGTAAAATGCTGCCACTATGGTAAAAGTCTTGTGGAAAGAGCTTGTTAACTGAGTCTTGACATAAGGTTGGTGCCTGCCTATATTTTAAACCTTACTGATAAGGTGTAGAATAGAAGCAGGCACTTTTATATTAGTTAAAACTAAGTAATATATTTTTATGGAGTAAACAGTCTTAAATTTTATTGACTAGCACCTGTTTTCCTCTACTTATAAAGCATTTATAGTTATTTTCTATAAATTAAATAATAATAATATGTACTAAATTTGTTTATGCTATTTTGAAGTGTATATTGTATCAAGTTTAAGTAATCAGCAGTATCTGTCTCAGAAATGATATGTTGCGATAGAACAAGAGAAGATTCTTTGTTTATATAGGAATAATTATATAATGCCTTAGCGAGGTTTTTCATTTAAATCTGGATAGTAAATTGATTAGAAGGAAGTGTGGCACTCCAATAATGCTGCTGAACAGGAACGTGAATACTATCAAATGAAGTTGTTACATGTAATCGGAAGCTTGGATCCTTTGACTGGTGGTCCTTGTCAGGTGATAAGGAATATAGTGCCAGAGTTAGAAAGTCTAGGCGTTACTAACGAAATTGTTTGCCTCGATTCCCCTAAAGCACCTTTTATAGGAAAAGATTTGTTCAAGCTATACTGCTTTGGTCCAGGCAAGACTTCCTGGTGCTACAGCAAAACACTTCTATCCTGGTTCTCAATTAATGTATTCCGGTATGACTGTATCATTATACATGGACTTTGGCTCTACCATAGCTATGCTGTTTCCAGGGCGGTGCAGCAGTTAAAAAATAAAAAGATTGCAGGAGGGGGTAGGGTTCCGAAGGTATATATTATGCCGCACGGTATGCTGGACCCTTACTTTCAGCGGGCGCCAGAAAGAAAGCTAAAAGCTTTGCGCAATGTTTTTTACTGGGCATTGATAGAATCGAAGGTGGTTAATGAGGCAGATGGTTTACTTTTTACCTGCCAGGAAGAATTGCACCTTGCGCGTGAGACGTTCAAGCCCTATAAGCCCAAGCAAGAAATCAGCGTTGGCTTAGGAATTACAGCGCCCCCACCATATACCCTTCAAATGAAGAGGGCTTTCCAGGAGGAGTGCCCAACCCTAGAAGGTCAGCCTTACTTTCTTTTTCTTAGCAGAATCCATCGTAAAAAAGGACTTGACCTGTTGCTAAAGGCATATAAAAATGTGGTGGGTGCACTTCCGGAGGTTCAGCCTGTATTTTTAGATGCCGGAGGAAATTCAATTACACCGAATCAGCAAGCTATTACTTCTTTCCCTAAACTGGTAATAGCAGGTCCGGGAGAAGAAACGGCTTTTGGGCAGGAGGTACGTGAACTAGTAGCATCAAGTAAAGTATTACAAAGTGCTGTTATTTTTACCGGTATGCTTTCGGGAGATGCAAAATGGGGTGCCTTCTATGGATGTGAAGCTTTTGTGCTGCCCAGCCATCAGGAGAATTTTGGTATTGCTGTGGTTGAAGCATTAGCCTGTAAGAAGCCTGTACTTATAACGAAGCAAGTAAACATCTGGAGGGAAATAATGAAATCAGGCGGTGCTTTAGTAGTAGATGATACACCGGAGGAAGTATATAAGCTACTAAAGACATGGTTAGATTTATCATCAGATGAGAAAATCATATTAGGTCAAGGGGCAAGGAGAGCTTACGAAAGCTTTTTCTCCATTAATCAGTTTGCCAGGCGCTTGGTTAAAGCTATTGCTGCTTAGTTCTTGAAGAGATTATATTATACAAAATGGCATTATGTACAATCAAAATACTCATACAGGTGCTTCATTTTCTCTGCGTAATAGAGTAGGAAGGGTTATATGGGGTTTGGTTTACGTGCTACTGTTTCGGTTTAGCCCAAAACCTTTACATGAGTGGAGGGCGTTTCTGCTTCGCTTGTTCGGAGCAAAGGTTGGCCATGGCGTTCACGTATACCCTAAAGTAAATATTTGGGCGCCTTGGAACCTGGTGTTAAAAGATGAGTGTGGTGTTGCAAATGGTGCGATACTTTACTCAATGGGAGCAATCACTATTGGCATGCAGGCTGTTGTCTCGCAAGGAGCACATCTATGCGCTGGCACACATGATTATACAAAGTCCGGTTTCCCTCTTGTAACAATGCCTATTACTATAGGTGATAACGCTTGGATTGCAGCAGAGACTTTTATACATCCGGGTATCACAATTGGGGAAGGGTGTGTTATTGGTGCGCGTGCAGTTGTAACGCAGGACATGCCGGCATGGATGGTATGTGCAGGTCATCCATGTAAGCCCATAAAAGAAAGAATATTGTCAGGAAGTGGAAGAAGTAGTGCTGTTCCTCTGGATGAAAGCAGCACTGTTTGTTAGGAGATGAATGTTCTCGCAGACCTTAATTTTTAACTTCAAGTGTCTTTGGTACCTGATTTAACTATAGCACTATGTTGTTGTGATAGATTCAGGTAGTACAGACCATACGAGAGAACTGGTAAGAGAATTTGGAGCTGCGGTTGTAGAATTTATTTGGAATGGAAAATTTCCAAAAAACGAAACTGGTTCCTGAGAACTCAAACCCCAAAACAAAATGGATTCTCTTCTTGAATGCTGATGAGTACTTAACAGATGCGTCCAAAAATGAGCTTCCAAAAAAGCACTAGAGCAGGATGATAATAAAGTGGGATATTGGTTAAGCTATAAAGTTTATATTTTAGGGAAACAACTGAAGGATGGTTCCCCGCTACGGAAGATAGCGTTATTTCAAGTAGGAGTTGGTGAATACGAATGGATTGATGAGGAACAGTTGAGCCAGTTAGACATGGAAGTACAAGAACATCCTGTAGTTGATGAAGAAGTAGGAATCATCTGTAGCAAAATAGATCACCAGGATTTCAAGGGAGTATCTAAGTTTGTATTAAAGCATAATGAGTATACCTGGTAAGAAAAAGCAACGCACGAGGAGTCTGATAGGAGAAGAGAGTCTTATTGTAATGCTACAAGAGTTAGGCTTTTCAATTTCTTTATCCCGAACAAATTTCGTTAGTAGAACAGATAAAAGCCTTAGCAGGTGCCAAAATTGTTGTTGCATTACATGGTGCAGCACTTGCAAACATATTGTTTTGTGAAGAAAGCATGCTTATTGTTGAACTTAGGAGTAGTCATAAACCTCCTGAATATTACTTAGAGATCGCTAAGACCTGTGATTTGCAACTTGAACCTATATGTTTACCTCCAGTGAAAAAGGTTGAGGAGCGTCACCCTGCAAATTTACAGAATCTTGTCCTTATGAAAGGTAGATTAATTCTTATAAAACGAAACTCCATTCTTGGACTGAATCGAACATCATAAATAACAAGGAAAGTTTTAAATAATGTAGAATATAAAATTGAAATTTTGTGAAAGCACCGTGCTTTATTTTTTCTGATGCCATAAGTGGGGATATTTAAGTAATGAGTAGTTTGATGTATAGTATGTTGTATAAAGTATTGTTTACCTTATTTCAGCGTAAATTATGGTTTCTGTAATTGTTTTAACAAAAAACGAAGAGAATGATATATTGAGGTGCTTGAACTCAGTATTGTGGTCTGATGATGTTCATGTACTTGATTCTGGAAGCATGGATAGGACAATAGAGCTAGCTCAGAAGTTTGGAGCTAAAATATCGTTCAATACATTTACAAGCTTTGGGCAGCAAAGAAACTTTGCTTTAGATAATCTAGAAATAAAGCATAATTGGGTTTTATTTCTAGATGCAGATGAGGTTGCAACAGCAAATTTTCGTGAAGCAATTTTGAGTGCAATTGATAAAGCCGATGATCAAGTCGCAGGTTTTTACTGTTGCTGGAAGATGATGTATGAAGGAAAATGGCTAAAGCACTGCGATACTTTTCCTAAGTGGCAATTCCGCCTGATGCGAGTTGGAATGGCAAGATTCAAAGACGTTGGCCATGGTCAGAAAGAGGATAAAGTTGAGGGGCGAATTGAATATATCAAAGTACCATATCTCCATTATAGTATGTCAAAAGGGTGGAGCGAATGGTATGATCGCCATAATAGATACTCTACCTTAGAAGCTAAAGTACGCTTACATAAACCACCTTTTAAAATCATTTTCGCCGGTCACGGTAGTGTTCGCAATCCAGCACTTAAGGCTTGGTTGAGTAGGATTCCAGGTTGGCCAGTTTTGCGGTTCTGTCATGCTTACTTTTATAACTTTGGTTTTTTAGAAGGAGTACCTGGCCTTATCTATTGTATTAATATAGCTATAGTTGAATTTATGACTCAGGTTAAGATGAGGGAGATTAGGAAATCTATGTATGAAGAAGAACCTTCATTGAACATTGAAAGGTGGAAACAAGGCAGGCATTGTGATGATAAATTATTAGGTGTATACAAAAAATGTGAATAGCCAATTTGAATGAAGTTATTGATGAATTGACAAATACCATAAATAGCTAGACCTAATATTTTTATTATTTCAATACTGCTTTGGAAAGATGTTGCCATTTCATCCGAAGGCTGTTAATCTGCTCTACAGGTAGTGTACTAGAAGTAAGGATGTGCTTTTTGAGAAATAAGCAATGAGAAGCAGGAGTTATAAAATAGAGATCGCCAAACCTTTATTTTATATGACCACCTGTTCTCACTGCCATAGCCTCAAGATAGTTAAAAACGGTAAAAGCTACTACGGAAAGCAGAACTATAAATGCCGTTACTGCTGCAGGCAGGCAGTAGAGCGAGCGCCTGAGAAGCTTTATGGTGGTAATGAATTGTTAAAGTCGTTGCTGTTGGAGCGTGTTTCCTTGCATGCCATGGCCCGTAACCTATAAGTGAATATGGGCTGGCTGGTTCCGCGTGTGAAGGCGCTTTGGTAGCAGGATGATGAGCAACTGCCGCAAGGTAAGTTGGCAGGGACAGAGATAGAACTGCTGTGTGTGGAGACAGACGAAAAATGGAGCTTTATAGGAGCCAAAGACTGTCCTATATGGCTGTGGCTAGCCGTGGAGCGAGAGGCAGGGCTGGTGGTGGGTCTAATCTAGGTGAGTGAAACACACAAGGAGCTAAAGTGTTGTGGCTGAGCATCCCACTCAAACTACGGGAGAAAGCGCTGGTTTTTACTGATGGACTAGAGGCTTATGGGGCCGTCTTTGCAAAAGGGCAGCACCAGGCAGAGGGCAAAAATGAGACGACAAAGATGGAGCGGCTCAACAACCCTCTGCGCCAACGCCGTGCAAGACTGGTGAGAAATACCCCTTATTTCTCCAGGTCCTGGAATAATAACCTATTGACATACAATACTTCTTGTACAACTATAACATTGATAAATTGGCAAAAACACCATCCTTACTTTAAGTACAGTAACGCTCTCCACCCTTCTCTGTTGTTTTAAAAATTATAACGCCTTTTACATCTTTCAGTGTTCTTTGCTTGTAACTTATAAACATAAATAAACCCTTACAAATGAGTTACAGATCTCCTTTAGGCAATAAATTTTTCTTATCGAATTGATCAAAGCAGCTGGAGAGTTGGTAAATTGCTACTTTCCTCTAGGCCTATCAAAGTTCATTCCCCTAGTTTCTCAGGAACTTCAGTTTCCCTAACGATATGCACCAGTTGGCTCAGTTGATTACTATTGTGTATTACCCAATTGTCTTCACTATACTATCCATTTCGTTTGTCCCTTTATATGGCTCTTTCACTAAAAATTTATACTATTTATATATTAAAATAGTAGTTAGTATAAAAGTGTCATTTTATTTGCTAAATTTAATTTATATTTATTTGTAAGAAATTTATAAAACAACATCTGTAGAAATCAACTATTTTTAGCCAGCAAGCCTGTTTGCTATTACATTAACGTTTTGAAAGAACAATGGGTATTTATGGAAAAAAGAATACTTCTGATTGGGTATAACTATTATCCAGAGCCTACTGGTATCGGGAAGTACAGCGGGGAGATGATTGCTTGGTTAGCACAGCACGGTTATGAATGTGAGGTAGTCACGGCTTACCCGTATTATCCACAATGGAAGGTTGATGGCAAGTATATTACAAAAAAGTTCTGGTACTGCACAGAGTACCAAAGAGTGGGAGGCACTAAAGTAAAAGTAAATAGATGTCCGATTTATGTGCCTGCAGTCCCTACAGGACTTAAACGTATAGCATTAGACTTGTCTTTTCTTATTTCAGCTTTCTTCAAAATATGCCAGTTACTTTTTAACAAGAAATTTGATTATGTGATCACTGTTGTGCCATGCTTTCAGTTTGGCTTGTTAGGCGTGTTTTATAAAATGTGCCGTAAGGCTGTGTTGCTTTACCACATTCAGGACATGCAGATTGAAGCCGCCAGAGATTTGAAAATGATTACATCTCAGTCAGTCCTTAAATTATTATTTAGACTAGAAAAGTATATTTTAGATAAGTCAGACGCCATCAGTAGCATTTCTGAGGGTATGGTCCGTAATATAAAAATGAAGGCAAAAAAGGATATTTTCCTGTGCGCCAACTGGACAGACTGTAGGCTTTATTTCCCGATAAAAAATAAGAGTACTTTAAAAGAAAGTTACGGGTTTAAACCATTAGATAAAATTATTTTGTACTCGGGTGCTATAGGAGAAAAGCAGGGCCTAGAAGCGATCTTGCATGCAGCCAAGTCGTTTGAAAAGCATATTGAATTGAAATTTATCATATGTGGTTCAGGCCCATATAAAGAAAAGTTAAGCCTGCTGTCAGCAAAAATGGCATTGAAGAACGTCTTTTTTTTCCCCCTGCAGCCATCTGAAAGCTTTAACCTATTCCTGAACCTTGCCGATGTTCATTTGATTATACAAAAATCAAATGCAGGGGATCTTGTGATGCCTTCTAAACTTACCACTGTGCTGGGAGTAGGAGGGCTGGCTTTGATAACTGCACATAAAGGAACAGGTTTACACACTAGTGTGAGTCAGCATAATATAGGACTGTTAATAGAACCTGAAAACCAGCAGGCTCTTAACTCAGGTATCTGGAAAGCTATTTCAGAGAACCACGATTCGATAAGGGAAAATGCGCGTGCTTATGCGGAAGAGCATTTATCTATTGATAAGATTATGGGGACTTATAATAAACAGGTGCTTAAGAACTGTACAAACACAAAAGGAGAGCAGACTAAACGGCACAAGCCTCACATGGCAACAAGTGGTGGCTAATCGGATGTAATAAAGAAAGTCTACCTGAACTTCACTAAAAATTTTTAATATGCGCCGCCATGCACTAATTGTTCTGCTACTTACTAGTTTATATCTCCCTGTAACGGAGGGTAAAAATATCGATATCATAACACTGGGTGTACATGTTGTGCTTGATTCTTTAGCTATAACAGGCCAACATGTTATACTTACCAAAGATGCCCCGCCTGCATCAGCCAATAACCGCAAAGCCAGGTTTGGGTTCAAATCTGTTATAGGTTTGTCTAACACCAACTTCAACAAGGGATTCCCAAAGCCAGCTGTGCCAATTGAGACAGTCTGGAAGTACGGATATGCAGGTGGCTTGTTATTAGAAGTGCCGATCTATAAGAACCTGCATCTTCAGCAAGAGTATTTATTTTCCTCTTTGGGAGGTGAACTCGTTAACGATGGCGTCAGTTACAGGTTTAGCTATTTGTCACTCCCAGTGCTGCTGAAGTATAAAGTATTAGATAAATTCGCTTTGCAGGCAGGTTGCCAGTTTGATTTGCTTTTACAGGTAACAAAAAACGATGCTGATAAGTCTATAAACATTGTTCATGAAACAGAAGTACGAGGTTTTGGTGCGGTAGCAGGTGTTGCCTACAAAGTGTCAGAAACTTTTTGTCTCGAAGCGAGATATATCAACGGAATAAATCATATAGGGATAAGAATTCGCGAATCAACTAAAGAATTTAAGCTGGAAATAGTACAGCTTTCTTTTATCATTATGCCATTCAAATAGCTCAAGCAGGTTTATGATGCTGCTTTGACCTGCATTAACAAACGTTATTGTTTGAAAGTACCTGCTAATAAGTTTTAGTTCTTACTAAGCTTTCAACATTCTATATTAATAATTTTAAAACATATATTATTAATTTATAAAGAGTAGCGGAGGTGTTTTATATGCTTTACTACATCATATTCTCCACTACATTCAGCAAGTGGATTTTTTATTTTGCATGCTTTAGTAGGTCCTTTGCCAGCTTTCAACAGTCATTCATCATAAAAGATAATAGCACTTATATAACAAAAATTTATATTCGTATAATACTGATAAGCTACTCTGTACATCATTCTAATAACCAATATTATTATTGCCATAGGTTAACTGTTCTTACCTTAAGATTCAGATTAATTTAAAGAGAAGTTGTTTTAGAATTTATACCATAACTCCACATACTGTTAGTTGTAGATAATCTTAATAAAGCGGGAGGCAATTTTATAGGAAAGGATTTATAGTGACGCATTAGCAATCCGGCTGCCCAGGTTATAAGCTCCTTCAGAAAATTGGTGATTCTAAAAAGTGATGTTTAATCATAACAATTTTATTAAGTCTACTGATCCTTAACCCTATGATCATGAATTCAAAAACTATACTTACTATATTATGGAAGCAACTATTTTTACCTATAATGGTTTTCTCAACCATCTTCGTTGCTTCCGCACAGTTTTTAACTTTTCACCATACACCTGCAAAAATTTTAGGGATTATCACAGAACTGAAAATTGCCAATGCAGCAGGTCTTTCTAACATCGTACTTGATGAACCTTATACAGGGAGCAGGGCTGCAATTAACAAAAATATTCCTGGAGCGCTGTTAGAAATAAAAGATAATAAATTAACAACGGCTGAGAAGAAAGAGCAGTCAGAAGCAACAGTTGCCGCCTTTTCCTATAAAGCCACTTTAGCAGGCTTTGGCGGGCCAATATTAGTAATTCATGCGGCTTCTAATCCTTTTAGCTTGTATCCAGCTGAGATATTACTGGCGGAGGGCTTAAATCAATACGCTACATCCGATATTTCTGCTGTTTCCGCTGAGATGCTGAGCAGCTATGATGTGGTAATTGTAGGGAACATTCCTTTAACTGATGCGCACGTAACCATGCTCAGCAGCTGGACCAATGCAGGAGGTACATTAATTGCTTTAAAACCGGATGTGAAACTGGCTCAACTGCTAGGCCTGGTTTCTGCCGGTGGCACACTGGCCAACAAATACATACTTGTTAACACAACATCAGGACCAGGAAAGGGAATAGTTAACCAAACAATCCAGTACCAGGGCACGGCTGATTATTATACATTGAACGGTGCGACCAGGCTGGCCACTCTTTATTCAGCGGCTAATACAGCTACAACTTACCCAGCCGTTACCATGCGGGCCGTAGGAGATAAAGGCGGAACAGCCGTTGCTTTCACTTATGATTTAGCCCGATCGATAGTCTATACACGGCAGGGTAACCCAGCCTGGTCAGGTCAGGAAAGAGATGGCCAGCCCGGCCCTATACGCTCCAATGATCAGTTTTACCCGGATTGGGTAGACCTGAACAAAGTGATGATTCCTCAGGCCGATGAGCAGCAACGCCTTCTGGCAAATATCATTACCATGCAGTCGCGTAAACCGGTGCCGCGTTTTTGGTATTTACCCAGAGGTCTTAAAGCCGCTGTGGTTATGACGGGCGATGATCATGGTAATGGTGGAACAAAAGCAAGGTTTAATCAATACATGCAGCTTAGTTCAGACAATAGTGCTGAAGCGGTGGCTGATTGGAGGGCAATACGAGGCACCTCTTATATTTATCCAAACACACCTATCACAGATGCCGAAGCAAAAGATTTTGAGCAAAAGGGTTTTGAGGTTGCGCTTCATCTTTCTACAAATTGCGCAAACTATACCGCAACTTCCCTAGAAAGAGATCTTACCGATCAATTAGCTGCTTTCAGTTCCCGCTACCCAAGTGTTGCAGCCCCTACGACTAACCGCACGCATTGTATTGCCTGGAGTGACTGGAACACCCAGCCACAATTAGAGGCTCCCAAAGGAATCAGGCTGGATGCGAATTACTATTACTGGCCAAGTCCATGGGTTCAGGACAGACCCGGTATGTTCACTGGATCAGGGATTCCGATGCGCTTCACTGATCTTAACGGAGTTTTGATTGATTGCTATCAATTAACTACTCAAATGACGGATGAGTCTGATCAAACCTTTCCTTACACAATAGATCAGTTGCTTAATAAAGCGTTAGGTGCCGAAGGGTATTATGGTGTGTTCTGTGCTAACATGCATACGGATGCTGATTTTTCCAGCGGGTCTGATGCCATCATCTCCTCTGCAAAGTCACGCAATGTGCCTGTTATTTCTTCAAAGCAACTTCTTACCTGGTTAGATGGCCGCAATGGTTCCTATTTCAGTAATATGATTTGGGATGGTAGTGCATTAAATTTTTCAGTGAGTGTGGCAAGTGGTGCACGAAGCCTGCAGGGAATGCTGCCTATAACTGGGACAACCGGGCGTCTGTTAAGTATAAAATTAAACGGAGCGACAGTCAACTTCACAACTGAAATCATAAAAGGCATAGAATACGCTTTCTTCCCGTGCTCAACAGGTAGTTATGTAGCTACCTATGATGTCAATGCAGAACCAAACCAGGAACCGGTGGTGAGTATTACTGCGCCTGCCGACAACGCAGTATATGAAGCACCTGCTTCTATTACCATCACCGCTTCCGCATCAGACGGAGACGGTACCATTGCTAAAGTTGAGTTCTACCAAGGCAATATTTTGCTTGGGGTAGATTCTAACGGTGGAGATGGCTGGAGTTACGGTTGGAGTAATGTGGCTGCAGGCACATACTCGCTTACAGCCAGAGCTACGGATAATCAGGGAGCAGTAGCAACCTCTGCAGCTCGAACTGTGAAGGTTACTGCAGTTTGCCCTTGCACGGTTTTTAAGCCTGGCGACGCACCTGGAGGGAACTTGTATTATGATAATCAGGGTATACAATTGGGGATGAAGTTTCGCTCTACTGAAAGCGGTTATATCACAGGCGTGCGCTTCTACAAGCAGAGCGGTAATTCAGGCACCCACATCGGGCAGCTCCACAGCAGCACGGGCACCCTGCTGGCGCAGGCCACCTTCACCAACGAGACGGCCTCCGGCTGGCAGCAGGTGCTCTTTTCTTCTCCTGTCGCCATCTCGGCCAACACCACCTACGTCGTCTCCTACCACAGCAGCGCCGGCTATTACTCCGCCACCAACTCAGGCCTGGCGACCGCCATCACCAACGGGCCGCTGAAGGGCCTGGCCAACGGGGAGGACGGCAGCAACGGGGTCTACCGCTACACCGGCACCCCTGCCTTCCCGACCAGTTCCTACCAGGCAAGCAACTACTGGGTGGACGTGGTGTTCAACACCAGCACTACTTCAAACCAATCTCCGTCGGTGGCCATTACCTCCCCGGCCAACAACGCCACCTACACGGCGCCGGCCACTATCAGCATCGCCGCCACTGCCTCTGATACGGACGGCACAGTGAGCAAGGTGGAGTTCTTCAGCGGCACCACCAAGCTGGGGGAGGACCTGACGAGCCCCTACAGCTACAGCTGGAGCGGCGTGGCGGCAGGCACCTACTCGCTGACGGCCAGGGCCACTGACAACGGCAATGCCGTCACCACCTCGGCTGCCGTGACTGTCACTGTTTCCGCAGCCGCCAATCAGGCGCCCTCCGTGGCCATCACCTCCCCGGCCAACAACGCCACCTACACGGCGCCGGCCACCATCGACATCGCCGCCACTGCCTCTGATACGGACGGCACAGTGAGCAAGGTGGAGTTCTTCAGCGGCACCACCAAGCTGGGGGAGGACCTGACGAGCCCCTACAGCTACAGCTGGAGCGGCGTGGCGGCAGGCACCTACTCGCTGACGGCCAGGGCCACTGACAACGGCAACGCCGTCACCACCTCGGCT
>NZ_JBHUOX010000020.1:0-15443 GCF_042686245.1 Pontibacter toksunensis
AAAGCATAGCGCGATGAAGGGGACTTATTCTGTTGCTCTGACTGACTTAGAGTGGCGTAACTGAGGCAAACAAGAAAGAGTTTCCTAGCCAGTTTGGGTAGGAAACTCTCTCCTCCTTTACATAACTGACGTTATATAACAAGAAAGGCTCCCCATGATGAGGAGCCTTTCTTGTTATATCTTATTAGCCAAGGATAAGTTAGCAAAAGAGGAGCTGTAGTCAATCAAACTATAGCTCCTCTTTTGCTAGTTCTTCAGTCACTTGTTAACACGGTAAAAATCAGCGATGGCAGTTCAATCATCGAAGAGATTGTTCGATAAATGAAGGCTTTGGTCTATTACAGTAAAAGAGCAGCTCTACTTGATATAGAGCTGCTCTTCTGGTTCGATAAAATTAGGTTCAGAGAACTGGCGCTTCTATTTTTTGTGCGCCAGCAGGTTTAGTTTGATGTCCACCTTTGGCAGGATGTGGTGCTCGCCCAGCGCGGGGTCAGCGGCGTAGTGCATGCCCCACTTGGTGCGGTCTATCTCAAAGCCGGCATCTATCTTCATCTGGTTGTCCTCCAGTTCTACCATAGCCGGGAAGGTAACAGCATGCCTCTGCCCCAGCATGGTAAAGTCGCCTGTTACAGCACAATTAGTCTCTCCTGAAGGAGTGGGGCTGGGCTCTACTTTCGTGATTTTGAACGAGGCGTTAGGATGCAGCGCCATATGGAAGAAGTCAGGGCTTTTCAGGTGCTCCAAAAGCACGGGCTTCATTTCTTCCGGCAGGTCAAAGTTCTGGATGGACACGATTGGGATAGTGAACGTTCCGCTTTTTATTTTACCGTCTACCACTTTAATGTCCTGGCTTTTCACTGAGAAGGAACCGTCATGGTATAGGTTTGGGCTGTGTCCCTTCCATTCCACTGTGGAGTGTTCCTCCTCCAGCGCATAGGTGCTATTGGTTACCGCTTCATCCTCGCAGCTGGATAAGCTTAAGGCTGCAGAAAGTACAAGAAGTGTAAAAAATGACTTTTTCATGGTTTTATTTTGTGAGTAGTTAATAATTAGTTTCTGAACTTAGAGCATGAGGTATCCTTCTACTTCCTGCCCGGAAATTGAATTTCTGGTTTTTTTAAATAATGTTAGTTGTTGTCTTTTTGCCTGGGCGGCTTAAGCTTCTAACTCAGTTTTCTGGCTCCTTGAGCAGAGCAGCTCTTTTCGTAGCCCAGTCGTGCAGGAAGCCCATCTGCCGTATGAGCTCTGTTATATCGCCACGCTCCGCGCTGGTTCTGCCGTAAGACTTCAGCTGTTGCTCCAGATGGGCTGCCACCTGTTCTAAAGTCAACATGACCTGCTGCCTTGTCCTCCTGGAACTGGTAAGGTAGGCTCTCACTACCTGCAGGTACCCAACCAGCACCTCTGCCGCGGCGGCATCCAGGGGAATAGCCAGATGCTTTGTTTTAAGTACTGCCTTTGAACCTTCAGCAGATCGAGCCCCTCCCTCCGCAGCCTTTTGCACGATAAGGCTGGCATTTTTAAAGAGAACAGACCGCTTCATGCTTCTGGCTGTTTTATCAATACTTCTGAATGTGCCTAAATAAAAAGCACACCATATTTCCCTGTCAGTTTAGAAGTCATTTGCTCTATGAACTCTGCAGGCGGCGGCCCTTGTGGTGGCACTACCCTCACTTCTTCGGCAGCCGGAAAACTGAACTCCAGGAAGTAATCAAGGAAATGACCGGGAGTAATCAGCGTCAGGAAACGAGCGCTTTCTGACTTAATCACGAAATGATGTGGCACCTGGCGCGGGGCAAACACAGCGTCACCTACGGCGGCATTTACCACCGTTTCGCCCACATGAAACGTCATCGCTCCTTCGAGTAAATAAAAGGTCTCGTCTTCACGGCTATGCACATGCAAAGGCGGCTCCACTCCTCTTGGCAGGGTCATGTCTACCAGGGCCATACTTCCACCGGTTTGATCAGGCGAGAGCAGCACCCTGAAAAATCCGCCCTGGTAGCTTCTGAAAGCCTCAGTGGCACTTACTTGAGTTGGTTCTTCTAATGATTCCATTTTATTGTTTTGCTTTTGTTTAACATGACAAATTTCGCATTTGCCGGAAGATTAAACTTGTAAAAAAACGACCTGCACCTTCCTTATTGAACTTACACCGATTACTAACTATAAAGAAATATAGGACTGCCCTCTGCCAGGCAGAAGTATTGACAAAATGTAACCTGGGTGAAAGCTTAGTTGATGGGAACCGCAGGAGCCTGCTTCACAAAGCACTGCCCGTGCGTGACGAACAGCTCATTTGAACTTTCAGAAAGCAGCTTGGTAGGGCTGACACCAGCTATGCTCTTGAAGTCTCTGGAGAAGTGGGACTGGTCGTAATAGCCTGCTTCGTAGGAAAGGGAGGTTAGAGAGATACCTGGGTCTGCCTCCAGAGAAGAGAAAGCACCGTTAAGCCTGATAATCTTTCCCATCTCTTTCGGTGATAATCCAATCCGCGCCCGGAACAGCCGCTCCAGCTGCCTGGTGCTGATACCGAGCTTCTGCTCCAGTCCCTTGATAGCCATGTTTCCGTTGCAGGCTTTCATCTGCTGAATCGTGTAGTCCACGTAGTCCACCAGGTCAAGCTGGGGCAGCAGGCGCCTCTCCAGGAAGCCGTTGAGTTTACCGATCCTTTCCGTATCTGAGGACGCTTCTTCTAACTGCTCCAGCAGCTCTTTGATGGCACCTCCCCATACGGCCTCCAGATCTAAGCTGGGCACATTCCGGAACTCTTCCATATTTACCGGAAGGAACCGTTGCGCGCCGGATGATTTGAACTGTATTTTGATAAGACGGGTGCGGCCAGTTAACTTCAACCATATAGGCTGCGTGAGCTGTACTACCAAAAACGCCTGGCGCGTATGCTGCATCGATTCAGTTGCTCCCTGCAGGCTATACTCATGCGGGTCCCCGTACAGGAAAAGCATGGACACTTTACCATAGGGAATCAGCCTCCACACATTAGTAAGTGCTGCCGTGTTGCGCCAATCAATATCCACAAGCATGTAGTTGTCGATGTACCTGCTCAGGGAGGGACTTGGCTTGAATATTTCAGCTTTCATAGAGATGACCAAACTATAACTTAATATTATGCAAAAATATTCCTATCCCCCAACACCCGCTTGTAAAAATGCGACATAGCCTTATAATGGCAGTAAAGCCTATAGCTGCAGGAGCAGTTTGGTAAGATCATCTGATTTCTTCTTTTGAGGATGCTAATCCTGTACGCCACACTCCTGCTTGCATGTAACTTGGAAAGCTTTATTGGCAGCATCACCTGTCTATGCACCTATTCATCAGATTCTGTTTCTTATCAACTCATCTCACGTATCGGCTTCACCTTGATTTGTGAGACGGGAAAAGTAGCCTCAATACTTGCTAAACCTCCGACGATTGATTAAAATGTACCATCTAAATTGAATATCTTATCCCATGGAACCTACTGATTTTCTGCTGAATAAGCTTATTGACCTTACATCAGGGCTTGACAAGGTCCTTCTTGGAGAATTTGCGAAAGCAATGCCCCTAAAAAAGCACTGTAAAGGAGAAGTCATAGCACCCGCGGGACGGGTGGCCAATGAGGTGTTCTTTGTTGAGAAGGGCTGCGTGAGAATGCTCTACTACCTGGAGTGTAGGGAGGTCACTGCCTCTTTCTACTTTGAAGGCAGCTTTACAGGCCCTTGTATCAGCATGATGTTTAGAACGGAAAACCAGCAGGTATTTGAGGCCTTTGAAGACTGTCAGATTCGCACTTTGAGTTTTGAAAACTACACCGCATTGCTTCAGCAGCAGCCAGAATTTTACAGGTTGCGTAGCACCATCGCTGAGAGGATAATGGCAGATCAGGAGCTGATCATTCGCTTCTTTCTAGGTCTTACGCCAAAGCAGCGCTACCAGTACCTGATGGAGAACCAGCCCGAGCTGTTTCTACGGGTTCCCCAGCATCACGTCGCCTCGATGATAGGGGTAACGGCAGTGAGTCTAAGCCGGATCAGGAAAAGAATTTCCTATTAGCCCTCTTTTCTTATCTTTTGTTAACGGATTTGTCCCTCCCCCGCTGCTATGTTTGTAGTGTAAAACAAGACTTTGCTTTGCACTAACAGAGGTTCCGCTGGGCCTCCATCCTAAAACAAACTCGGCAGCGGACGAGAGTTAAAACCAAAAAAAATGAAAAAGGGAAAAATCACGAAGGCAGATCAGGGAGACTCCTTCTCCATGATGGGACTCAAAATCGATGTGAAGCAGAATGCGGAATCCAGCAATGGCCTCATCACTGTGCTTGAGCAGACAGTAGCACCAGGTGCAGGCTCGCCCCCGCACATCTGCAGCAAGGAAGACAAGATCATCTATGTGGTTGCGGGCGATTTTGAGGTTTTACTAGGTGATGAAACACATGGCTGCACAGCAGGCGACACCATCACTATTCCACGCGGGACAAGGCACAACTTCAAGAACACAGGTCTGCAGCAAGGTAAGGTGCTCGTAACCCTCACCCCCGGCGGACATGAGAGTTTCCTACGCGACCTTAGCCATTCACTGACACAACCTGGCGCTGACAAGGGAACCATGAAGTTGATAGCCGAGAGGTACGGAGTTCTATTGGGATAAATGCTTGGTCTGTTGATTTAAGCGCAGCTTCATGTGCCTTTTTTGCTACTTATCTCAAGGGCACACAGCATGGAATGAAGTAGAATAAAGCCAATTTAGGATCATCATTCATTCTAAGTAGAAGGGAAACACTTTGCATGGTAATGGCTAAGATGGAAAGCGCATTTTTACTTAAAGATGAATCTTAGCCATGCCACTGCGATTCTTAGTCCGTATGAGGCCATAGCCAGAGCGATTACAATGAGAAGAGAATGGTAAAGATAAAAACTTCACCTCCAGAAGGCTCAATTTTAAACATCAATCACAGAAAGTTCGACTACTTTGACAGTTATCAAGGTACTCTCTGCGACGCTGACAACAACCTCACTTTGGTTGATGCAGCAAAAGCTTTTATATCAAGCAGACCAGGCTGGGTTAGAAAATTGTTTATCCTAAGAAACCTAACCGTATCCTTATTCGGACTAAAAACACCGAGAAGAACTGGCAACAGCCAAGACCAGCTTGAAAACTTCAAGTATGAAAAAGGTTATAAACTTGGACTTTTCAAGGTACATGAAAGAACGGAACACGAAATTATATTAGGAGAAGACGACAAACACCTCAACTTCAGAGCTTCTTTATTTATAGAGCGACGACACGACAACCCACAACTCAAGAACCTGATAGTTTCAACAGCTGTGGACTTTAATAATTTATTCGGTCGATTATATTTTCTAGCTGTTATGCCTTTTCACAAGTTAATTGTTCAGACAACGTTGGGAGGAGCTATTAAAGAACTAGAGAAAAGAAATGGGTTGAGCACTAATAATGTGGTGGTTAAGATAGATAACAGTCAAGTTCATAGCAGCAAGGTGATTGGTCTCTGATATTGAGAAGCAGGTTGTTCTGTGGAATTGCAATGTTCTACTGGAGGCTTTTTCAGGCAGCGACTGCCTGGTTGTACAACAAGCTTTCGTATTGGCAAGGAGTCAGGTAACCTAGCGCTGAATGCCTCCTTTTCCGGTTGTAGAAATTCTCGATGTATTCAAACACAGTCAACTTTGCCTCTGCCATGGTGGCAAACTTGTGGTGGTAAACCATCTCTGTTTTCATCGTCTTAAAGAAGCTCTCGGCCACCGCGTTGTCCCAACAGTTGCCCTTTCTGCTCAAACTCCGCAGCACCGGCATCCCTTCCAACTGCTCCTGAAAGGCGCTGCAGGCGTAAGCACGCTCCGGTCGGAGTGGAACAGGGGCCTGTTTCTCGCCGCCATCTGCCAGGCTGAAGTTGCTACCTTTGACTGGAGGCAAAACGGAGGGCAGTTTAGATAAACTGTTAAAATCAGCATCTCCTGCTTTACATAAAATTACTTATTAGCCGCTAATGTTATTCTTAACATGGCCCGCTATATTATATCTCTGGTAAACGTCACATTATTCGCAAATGCTCTGGAGCAGCGGGATGATAAGTGATATCTGTAACCTTCTCCGCATGGGTAGTAGGAGCCATAATCCTTCAAAATGCTCATAGAAGAAGCTATCAAAGTAGAATTGTAGGCTCTTTCAAACAGAAAATCAGCTGTAATTGGTCGATTTCAGATCTTTGTAGAAAGCTTTTTCTGAGCCGTCAAGGCTCAGAATGATTCAGAATGGCTACAGAATGATTCAAAATGGCATTCTATAAGCTGAAAAATAAGCCGCAGCAACATAGCAGCAACAAAAAACCAACAACCGTAGCACTAAGCGTTGCTCGGCTTAAACGGTCAAAATAGAAGACACCCCATATGCCCTATCAAAATCTTCACGTTTTATGGGAAAGGGTAGTATATAACTTCATGTCAATTCCTGGCAAAGCCATTGTCGTAGTTATAAACACCTAAAATTGATACGGAAAAAGTCGTAACTAAAATTTGCTTTGCTACGATTTTAATCGTACACTTGCTACGAGTCAAATCGTACCACTATGACTACTGATAAAAACCCAAACCTGCAGCCGACCAGTTCTGAGTTGGCCATACTTCAAATTCTGTGGCAAAGAGGGCCTTCCACTGTCCGGGATGTGCATGATTTGTTAGCGCAGGAAAAGGATATCCGCTATACCACCACTTTAAAAACAATGCAGGTAATGCATGCCCGGGGATTCGTGCAGCGGGAAATAGAAGGCCAGAATCATACGTATGAGGCGGCCGTTGCGCAGGAGGCTACCCAGACGGCACTCCTGGATACTTTCCTGCAGCGGGCATTCGGCGGCTCTGCCCTGCGCCTTGTTATGAAGGCCCTCGGCAACTATGAGGCTAGCCCCGAAGAGCTGGAACAGCTGAAAAAGGTGATTACCCAAAAGGAAAACGAAAACCAAAAAGACCATGATTGATGCTTTCTTCTCCTCGCAACTGGTAGAGGCCATTGGCTGGTCTTTGCTGCACAGCCTCTGGCAAGGCACCTTGCTGGCCGTTGTATTAGGTATCCTGCTGGTATTCCTGCGCAGGTTCAGCTCCCAGACCAGGTACCTCATCGTTGCCCTTTTTATGGCCTTGTTTGCGGTAACCATTCCCCTGAATATAATCCGCGAGTATGAGCCTGTGGTACAGGCAGAGGTTGCTGCTGTAGAGAAAGCCTATGCCGCCCCCAGCACAGCAACTCCATCATCTGTCAGGGAAAAGGTACAGGTATCTGGAAACAAGGTAGCAACAGATATCCGGAACAGGTTTGTCCTCTATTTCGAGCGGCATTTACCCTTACTGGTTACAATTTGGCTAATGGGTATTGTTGTCCTGCTCCTGCGTTACCTGGGCCAGTTGGTTTACGTGCAGCGCCTAAAAAACCATGGCGTTACGCCCTTTCCGGATAAGTGGAAAGAGATGATTTCTAAACTGGAAAAGCAGTTAAAGATTTCTAAAAAAGTAAGGTACCTGGAGTCGTTGCGCATCTCCTCCCCCATGACCATCGGCTGGCTGAAGCCTGTCGTGCTTTTCCCCATTGGCCTGGCAACCAGGCTGGGCCAAGCGGAGGTGGAAGCTATCCTGCTCCACGAGCTCGCCCACATCAAGCGCAACGATTACCTCTTCAATGTCATACAGTCGCTGACCACCATTCTGCTTTTCTATCATCCGGCCACTTACTGGATGTCCAGGCTGCTGGATGAGGAGCGGGAAAACTGCTGCGACGATTTAGTGGTTGGGCTAACCGGCCAGCAGGAAAGCTATGCAAGCACTTTAATTCATCTTCAGGAACAAAAATTTAAAACTATGAAAACAGTCCTTTCATTTACCGGAACCCCCTCTTCTTTTAGCGGGCGCATTTTAAGGTTAGTAAACAAATCTTTCCCATCAGCTAACCGCTTTCGCGAAGGCTTTGTGACGGCCCTGGTACTCATGGCCGGGTTAAGTTTCCTGGCGGTTGCCGGCGTCAATACATCTCCTGCGCCTGCTTCCATTTCAGCCATAGTTCTGGCAAGCCAGGGCGATGATGAAAAAGAGAAAGTAGACCTGTTCATCAAGGCCATTGATGACGAAGATGAGCAACTGTTTTCTTACCTGCTCAAGCAGGGTGTAAACATCAATGGAACAGGCAGTGAAGGATGGACTCCACTTGGCTTTGCCTCGGAAGAAGGTCGAACAAAATTTATAAAACTCCTGATCGACCGGGGAGTGAAAATCAATCAACCACTAAACCATGACAGGATGCCCTTGCTGGCTGCTGCAGGAGAAGGACACCTGAATGCTGCAAAGGCCTTAGTGGAAGCCGGAGCAGAAGTTGATGCAGCTTCAGAACAGGGCTCCGCTTTATCGGCAGCATCACGTGAGGGACATACGCAGGTAGTGGACTACTTGTTTACCAAAGGAGCCAAGCCTAACAGGGCAAACAAAGAGGGATGGACTGCCCTGCATTTTGCTACCGGCGAAGGACATTCAAATGTTATAAGCCAGTTGCTAAAAGCGGGATCAAACATAGAGTCACCTGTCTCGTCAGAATGGTATAACTTGAACAATGGAGCGGGCACCAGGGTGATCATGGGCAACTGGACACCGCTCATGCTGGCCGTTGAAGAAGGCCATGTGGAGGCTGCTAATGTACTTCTCAATGCCGGAGCAAATGTAGATGTGCGGGTTGCCAAAACAGTTTATGCTGTAGAGGGAGATTACAAAAATATGAAAGCAGCGCCCGGAAAATTACTCTATGAAGCTACTGGCTGGACACCTTTAATGGAAGCCGTCGAAAAAAAGAACCTGCCACTCGTTAAGTTGCTTCTCTCAAAGGGTGCAGATATGAACGCAGCAACCAAAGAAGGAAAGTCAGCCAGAAGTATTGCAAGCGAAACAGGTAACCAGGAGATTATTGAAAGTCTCAGATAAAATTACATAATAGTTATAAAATATACTTACGGTTTGGTATTCCTCTTTCATCATTAAATAAGTTATGAAACATGAAGATCTTAGTATTACTAAAACTTGTAATTTTTGTAACGATCATGCTGCTCCCGCTCAGCATGTCATATGCCCAGCCCACAGTGCTTACAAGCAGGCAGTGGCAGGAAGACCTTGCCTTTCTAGCAAAAGAAATTCCTAAAGCACACCGGGAGCCATTCCACAAAATTTCAAAGAGCAGTTTTGATAGTGCGGTGGCAGTGTTACATACTCAAATACCTTCCATGAAGGATTATGAAATAGTTGTTGGCTTCACAAAGCTGGTTGCCATGATAGGCGATGGCCATACCCGATTAACTTTACCACAAGACCAGGCTGTTGCCTACAGCCGTGCTCACACTACGACATCGCCTCCCTCTGATTCTTCATTATTCTTTAACCACCTACCAGTAAAGCTGGAGCTATTTAAGGATGGTCTGTTTATTCGTTCAGCCACTCCAGCCTATAAACACATGGTGGGAGCACAGGTACTGCAAATAGGCAACACTTCTGCTGATGCGGCTATAAAAGCAGTTCGTCCTGTAGTACATTATGACAATGAGATGGGCTTTAAGCTGCTTGCTCCTACTTTCCTGGTAGTTCCTGAATTCCTGGCATCGCTAAACATCGCGAATGATAGCAAAAAAGTTAAATTTCAGGTAAAAACCCGACAAGGCAAAGTAGAAAATATAACCTTGACCCCTGTTCCTTTATTTAATGCCCCAGCCTTCACAGACGCTTATGATGTTCTAAAAACGTCAAAGCCGCTGAGCCAGCGTGATAAGAAATCTAAGTTCTGGATGGAGTATTTACCTGATACAAAAACCCTTTATGTGCAGGTTAATGAAGTGAATAATAAAGAAGATGAGACAATGGCTGAGTTTATGGGTAAAATGGAAAAAGCGATCACGGCTCATTCAGTTGGTCGTTTGGTACTAGACCTGCGCTACAACCCAGGTGGTAATAATACAATAGGCCGCTCCATTGTACTGGTCCTTGCCCGCAATGAACATATAAATCAACCTGGACGCCTGTACACACTTATTGGACCTGAGACCTTTTCGGCGGCACAAGTGCTGGCAAACGATCTGGAATACTATACAAACACCCTCTTTGCAGGAGAGCCTTCCGGTTCTTCACCAAGCCATTATGGGGATTCCAGAAAGATGTACCTCCCGAATAGCAATTTAACAATCAGGGCATCCTCCATTTACTGGAGAGACTGGAATGGAAACGAAAAAAGACCCTGGACAGCTCCACACATACCTGTAAGTTATACTTCAGATGATTACCTGAAGGGCCGTGACCCGGCTTTAGAGACTGTATTAAAGCTGCCTCTATCCGATAATGTAGGGGCCGTGATGCAACAGGTTTATGAACAAAATGGATTTATGCCAGCCGCCTGGGTGTACACACGCTTTGCATGGGACTCCCGCGCCAACCATTCTACTGTAGAAGCTGTTGAAAAAGCATTTGGCGATTACCTGTTAAAGCAGAATAAAGGAGAAGAAGCTGTTATATGGTATAACAGCATGGGCATCCAGAGAAAAGGAACTTTATGGCCTTATCTTGGCCTGGCACAGGCCTACCTGCTTCTTAACGATAAAGAAAAGGTGGAGTCAATACTCAAAAAAGCCATAATGCTGGAGCCTGACAACAAGCAGGCAAATGAAATGCTTAAGGCTATTAAAGAGTGAAAAAAACATCATTACTTATGGTCGGTTTAAAACCAGAGTTTGTTGGTGCATTGGAGTAGTGTTTCAAAAAGAAAAGGAAGATTTTATCCTATCCATGTAGGTTAAGCAATTGATTATGAACAATCTTCTCTGCTACCAGGTAAAGGTATGACTAGTACATCAACAATTTAATTCATAGAACTATTTAAGGTCTATAAGCTGTTGCTGTTTAAAAAGTTGAGGAGGTATAGATGAGCAAGGGGGCGCAACTGACAACAGTAGAATTGCAATGTTTTACTGGAGACTTTTTTCAGGCAGCCATAGCTTTACGGTACAGCAGGTTTTCATATAGGCAAGGAGTCCTGTAGCCAAGCGCTGAATGCCTCCTTTTCCGATTGTAGAAACTCTCGATGTATTCGAACACAGTCAACTTTGCCTCTGCCATGGTGGCGAACTTGTGGTGGTACACCATTTCTGTTTTCATCGCCAGAGAAGAAGCTCTCGGCTACTGCTTTGTCCCAGCAATTTCCTTTCCTGCTCATGCTCTGCAGCACCGGCATCCCCTCCAGCTGCTCTTTGAACTCACTGCAGGCGTAAGCACGCCCCGGTCGGAGTGAAACAAAAGGGAGTGGAACAGGGGCCTGTTTCTCACCGCCATCTGCCAGGCCGCCACCCTGGTCGCTTCCGCCTCCATGGTCTCACTCAGTGCCCTGCCCACTTCTTTCCGGTCGGCAAGGTCCAGTACCACCGTCAGGTACAACCAGCCTTCCATGTTTCTGATGTAGGTTAAATCTGACACCCACTTCTCTGCCGGCCCGCTCGGCAAAGAAGTCCCGGTTGAGGAAATTCTCGACCACTGTATATGTATGGCTGGAGTCGGTGGTCTGCACCCGGTACTTCTTCCGCACGATGCTCTGTATCCGGTGCTTCTGCATCAACCTGGCCACGCGGGGGCGCGACACGCAAACACCCTGTTCTTTGAGTTCCATGGCAATCTTGGGGGAGCCGTAGCGGCACCTGCTCTGCTCATGGGCCTGTTTAATCTGCTCCACCAGTTCCTGCTCCCTCCGCTCCCGCAGGCTTACAGGGTTTTTGAGCCAGTAATAGTAGCCACTGGCACTGACTTATAGCACTCTGCACATCTTCTCAACGGGAAACTGGTTCTGGTGCTCTTTTATGAACCTGTATACCGCCCGTATCCCCTGGAGAAGATGCTCACCGCCTTTTTTAAGATATCACGCTCCATTTGCGCCTCCTTCAGCTCCTTCTGTAGCCGCTTTATCTCCTTTTGCTCGTCTGTCAGTCCTTCCGTGCGCCGGACTGGCGAGCTGTCCTTTTGCCGCCATTTGCTCAGCCGGCCGGGATCCATGCCCAGCTCATCGGCAACCTCTTTTACAGACCCTCGCGCGTAGGAGAGGTCAATGGCCATCCGCTTGAAGTAGGCGTCAAATACTCGTCTTTCCATGATAGTCAAATTTAATAAATCTGCCTATCAAAAGCCTCCAGTCAAATGTAGCAAGTTCAGATTATATATGCCTTTGAATACCATAGCCTACCGGAAGGGACCATAAATTCAGAGATTAGGTTCTAATCGAAAATGAGCAACATGTTGAAAGCCATTATTTTAAGATAAAATTTGTCAAAGCAATTTGTAACATAAATCCAAGTAGAGAGTGAGTGGTAAACTTGCTGTGACAGCAAAGTTTACCACTCACTTTATTTTTATGAAGAAATTGAAGCGGAAATAAAAAATGTATTAATAAAGCACCGGATAAACTTGTAATCTACACTTCTGAAAATATTTGAAATGCTGGTAACTGTCCTTGGAAGCTGTACTTGTTCCTCTTACAAATGGTAAGGTCACTGTAATGCTAAAAGTGTATAATGTGAAAGGCTTTGGACCAGCTGCCTGTACAGATGTTCGGTTTGCAAAGGAGTCATGCACCAGGGAGCACAACGCAGAAAGTGCAGAATAATCTTTTGGAGGGCATCTGCTCAGGAAAAGCAAAGGAGAAGAAGCTGGTATTTAGTATAGTAACGTTGGCAGCCGAGGAAAAGGAACTTTATGGTCTATGCTGAGCTCAGGCACATATACTTAAGAAAAAGGAACTGGGATAGCAATAATAGCCCTCTTTGAAAGAAACATGGCCATTGAGACTGCTAATTAACAACTTTACCAGATTATTTGTGCCTTAAAGTTAACTTATAGACGTGTAAAGCACTTTTTCTGGGTTTATAAAGAAAATTAAATAAGTACTGTAATGTTTTGCTACCTGCGTTGTCTCTGTTATTGAATGGACTTAGAAGAGTTTAAAAGCAAAGTATTCCCTGCAAAGCAAAAGCTGTTTAGGCTAGCGGTTTCCATGCTACGTGATAGAGAAGAAGCAGAGGATACGCTGCAGGATGTATTTGTGAAGCTTTGGTCTAAGCGGCAGGAACTGAATTCCTATACCAGCATTGAAGCTTTTGCCATGACAGTAACGAAACACCTGTGCCTTAATAAGCTGAAAGCAGGTAAGCTACGGAGACAGGTAGATATAACAGGAATGGAATTAGGTTCCTCAGAGGCAAACCCTTATCAACGCTTTGAGCATACTGACAGTTTAAATAAAGTACAGGGACTCATGGAATCGTTGCCAGAGCAGCAAAAGTTCATACTGCATTTGCGCGAAATAGAAGGCTGCTCTTTTGAAGAAATTGAGCAAATAACGAATCTAACCATCAATAATATCAGGGTCATTTTAACAAGAGCCCGCAAAAGTGTACAGGATGGTTACTTAAAACTGGAAAATTATGAAGTGGGATAATATAGAAGCATTATTGCAGAAGTATTACAGGGGCGAGACAACGCTGACGGAAGAAAAGGAATTGGCATCATATTTCTGTCAGTCAAGGGAATGGCCTGATCATTTGAAGGTACATGCTGCTTTATTTCAGTATTATACTCATCAGCAAAAAGTACAGTTAGAATCTGATGAATGGCTATTGGGAAAGATTGAAGAGCTGGCGCCTGCACAAGGAAAGCAACGTTTCCTTCCACTGTCTTCAATAAATAGTTATTGGCAGGTGGCCGCTAGCATACTCCTCCTCGCTGTTACTTTTTGGGCAGGCATCCAGTTTAAACAGAACAACTCAACAGCACAAAACTCTGAAGTAGCTGCTTTGCGCCAGGAAGTCGAGGAAATGAAAAAAGTACTGCTTGTAAGCTCTACAGCCAGTGAGCGCATCAGCGTGGTGAGCCAGCAGTTTAGCGCAGACCCGAATGAAGAGCTAATTCAAGTTCTCATTCACACTATGAATAATGACTCTAATGTGAATGTGCGGCTAGCAGCAGCAGAAGCGCTTTACCAGTACAATGACAATGCAAATGTTCGTGATGCATTCATTCAATCTCTAAAGTTGCAAACTGATCCTATTATACAGATGACCCTTATTGATATGTTGGTTACGCTGAAAGAAAAAAAGGCAGTAGACCAGCTAACACAGCTGACACAACGAAAATACCTTTTACCAATAGTTAAAAGCAAAGCCCAGGAAGGTATTGACATCCTGATATAAATACAATTTTGAACGAAATATTTAATTCTATAACATGAATAAATTAATGTTACTGGCATCGCTATGCCTACTGTTAAATAGCGCTGCTCTTGCACATATATCGAATAGAGGCACCTCTGTTCAATGGAAACAGGAAAATAACGCTTCCTCTCAGAACAAGCCTCTTACCCACACCACAAAACTGGGAAATACCAAGGATAATAAGGTAATTATCACCATGTTCAACAGCAATGTAGAGGTGATAGGCCATAACTCAGATGAAGTAGTGATAGAAGCCAGAAACTATAAAGGTGCACCAGCGCGAGCTGCAGGCTTAAGACCAATCAACAACCACTTTGAAGATAATACGGGCATGGGAATCCATGTAACGAAAGAAAATAACCTGGTTAGAATAAAAGAGGCATCCAGCCGGTATGGCAAGTACACGATTAAAGTTCCGAAAAATGCTACTGTCGTAATTCAAGAAGGCTGGCAACTAAACATGTCTAATCTGGGGGAAGCTTTAAAACCGCTCTCTAACCTAGATGGAGATAAGTTGAAAAAAGAGCTGTCTATCTTGAATGAAAGCAATGCGGTTAAAATTAATAAAGAATCCCGACAGGATAGCAAAGGTACAAATAATGCAGTTGATAATGATGCAGTGGTAATTCCAAAGACTAACAGGGGCAGGGAAGAACTAACCATGTCTAACCTGGATGGTGAGATAGAACTGAAGCTAGAAAAATGGAATGCTAATCTTACCAATGTTACTGGACCGGTAGTAGCAAACGCTACTAGCAGTGACATCGTTGTTAAGTTTTCAAGCCTAAACCAGAGTGAACCCAGCACTATTTCAATTGCTACCGGCACTGTAGATATTCATCTGCCGGCCAACACAAAAGCTGACTTTAAATTGAGGACTATGCAGGGAGAAATCTACTCTGACTTTGAGATGAACATCCCGAAAGAAACAAAAAGCAACCTGCGGCGGATAACAGGTGGCAACACCATCGAAGGCAACACGAATGGGGGTGGCGTTGAGTTAAACTTATACACCATCAGCGGGGACATGTTTATCCGCAAAAGCAAATAAAATAATTCTTTACCTATAAGAATAAAGCTTATGAAAAAGATGATGATCCTGGCCTTGCTGGTGCTGGCATGTGTTGTTAACCTGCAGGCCCAACCCAAGACGGTGGAGCGA
>NZ_JBHUOX010000020.1:15543-99141 GCF_042686245.1 Pontibacter toksunensis
ACACTGCAGGTGCCTGCCAGCAATAAAATAAATCTGCAACTTCCCTATGGCAACGAAATCAAAATAACTGCATGGGATAAAAAAGAAGCCTCCATAAAAGCTACCTATGAGATCAACGGCGGCAGATCAAATGATGCGATGCTCTTAGATTTTGAGAGTGACGATAAAAGTGCCCGGGTGCAGGCAGGCCTTGACTTCAAAAAAATGAAAACAGGTAGTTCTGAAGATTGCCCGCAAGGCCTTACAATGTTCAGAGATGATGATGCTGGAAACGTAAACTACACTTGCACAGACATCACTTTTGAGATATTTGTTCCCCGCAATGCAGAACTGACCGTAGAGACCCAGCTCGGAAATATTGAACTGAAAGGATTAACAGGTCCTGTAAATGCGACATCCGGGTTGGGTGTTGTAGAAGTAAAATAATTCTTTACCTATAAGAATAAAGCTTATGAAAAAGATGATGATCCTGGCCTTGCTGGTGCTGGCATGTGTTGTTAACCTGCAGGCCCAACCCAAGACGGTGGAGCGAACACTGCAGGTGCCTGCCAGCAATAAAATAAATCTGCAACTTCCCTATGGCAACGAAATCAAAATAACTGCATGGGATAAAAAAGAAGCCTCCATAAAAGCTACCTATGAGATCAACGGCGGCAGATTAAATGATGCGATGCTCTTAGATTTTGAGAGTGACGATAAAAGTGCCCGGGTGCAGGCAGGCCTTGACTTCAAAAAAATGAAAACAGGTAGTTCTGAAGATTGCCCGCAAAATGGGCAAGGCCCCACTATGTTCAGAGATGATGATACTGGAAACGTAAGCTACACTTGCACAGACATTTCCTTCGAGATATTTGTTCCTCACAATGCAGAACTGACCGTAGAGACCCAGCTCGGAAATATTGAATTGAAAGGATTAACAGGTCCTGTAAGTGCGAAATCCATGAGCGGCTATATAGACATGAACTGGCCCCAGGAGAAGGGAGCTGTAGTTTCTTTAAAAACAATAACCGGTGAAGTTTATTCAGACGTGGACCTGGCTTTGGCAAATAAAGAAAAGGCCTCTATCATGGGATATCAACTCAAAGGGAAAGTAAACGAAGGTGGCACCATCATCAACCTGGAGAGCATGAGTAATCATATTTATTTCCGGAATCGAGATTAGTAGCCTACAAGGTAGCATGTGCTACCAGCATGCTGTTGTACAATAAGAAGCTGTTTAAAGAGCATGCTGCTAAAGTCTATACCCTGCCGCAGTCTATCGTTACTGAATTGGATTCACTTCAAATTATGTAGCGAAGAGAACCATTCATTGTCTTGGATGGACACCACCTACTAGCACAGAAAAGGCATGTTTGCTAAAACACCACTTTAAAAAACTACGCTGGGGATGCGTACCCTGTTTCCATCTTCATACCCGAATTATATAATCTTTTCCTAATACATTTACAACAGTATGCACGGCAGTGATACCCTTTACCGGTTTCAAAGCTTTACTATGCTGTACCCTTTTGATGCCGTTCTGCATTAAGTAAACGGGACTATACGCCTGGAAATTCAACTCCAGCAATAATTCCATTCAGGATGGGCTGGTGTAACATTTACTGCAGCGGGCATTTGGTTGCTCTGTGCTGCGCCTGGTCATAAAAGCCCTTAACTATTTAAATATTTAGATAATATTGAAACATTTAACATAAGATGGCTATGTTCAAGTTAAGAATTAGAATGCTGCTGGTGCTCTTTTTCCTGTTGCAGGCAACAATGTTATGGGCGCAACAGGCAGCTCCGGGCCATCACCTGCGGGGCACTGTCCGCGGATTAAACGGAGCACCGGTAGCTGGTGCCAATATACAGCTGACCCGCCAGCCATCCGGAAACCTGGTGAAAGTAGAATTGTCGGATGAAAGCGGCCACTTTAGCTTCCAAAATCTGGAGAGCGGGCAGTATCAGCTTTCCGTCATACAATATGCGTATGCGGTATACCAGTCGGCCGTACTACAAGTGCAGCAAGACATGGAGGTCGATCCTATAAATCTCATAGAGCGGGTAATTAGCCTGAAAGAGGTGGAGGTTGCCGTGAAGAAACCATTCATTGAACAGCAATTTGGCAAAACGGTCTTAAATGTAGAAAACAGTGCTACCGCTGCCGGGAACAATACCATGGAAGTATTGGAAAAGGCACCAGGACTGGTTATTGACCAGAACGATAATATTAGTATGCGGGATCGCCAGGGTGTCATGGTGATGATTGACGGTAAACAGGTTCCTATGTCCGGAAATGAGTTAGCAAACCTGCTCCGGAGTATGCCCGCCAATTCCGTTGAAACAATAGAATTGATAACGAATCCTTCAGCCAAATACGATGCAGCCGGCAATGCGGGAATAATTGATATCAGGCTTAAAAAAGACAAAAACTTAGGTACTAACGGTAGCATCAGTACTTCCTTTGGCCAGGGGAAATATCATAAGATCAGCCCTTCCATCCAGCTCAACCACCGCTCCAAAAAACTGAATGTCTTTGGTAACTATGGCTACACCAACCGGAGGGAGTTCTTTTACGTCGACCTTTACCGGGAGTTTTTTGAAGGGGAGAACTTTCTTGGCGCCTATGATCAGCAAAACAGGTTCCACACCTCTGTCAAGAGTCATAATGGCCGGGTAGGGGCTGACTACTACATTTCTCCGAAAACAATTGTGGGGGTAACCTTAAACGGAAGCTTTCCTGTGCTGGGGAGAAGAAACATCAGCCTGAATAAGTCTTTGGTTCTGGACGAACAGCGGCAGGCACAATCGTATTTCCTGACCAGCCCCTATATCCGCAGTGAACGGCCAAATCAGGGCATTAATTTTAATATAAAACACACCATAGATAGTACAGGCCGTGAGATAACAGGTGATCTTGATCTGTTTAAATACGGCACTTCTGAGGTGCAGGACTTTGCCACAACTTATTATAATTTGAATGATGAAATGACTCAACCTGCTTATTTATTACATGGAAATATAGCTGGAGAGTTGACCATCAAATCGGTTAGGGTGGACTACACTCAGCCTTGGGCAGCCATCCAAGGCACTTTAGAAGCAGGTGTAAAGAGCAGCCTTGTGGAAGCTGATAATAACCTACAATACTTCGACCGTAGTAATGGCGGCAATGTAATAGATACCACCAGCAGCAACCATTTTATATACAAAGAAAATATTAATGCTGCCTATATCAATGCTAATAAGAAATGGGAGAAAGCAAGTATTCAGCTAGGGTTGCGGTTTGAAAATACGAACGCCGATGGTTTACAACTTACAGATGGGCAGGAATTTGACAGGAAGTATAACCAGTTATTCCCGAGCGGGTTCCTGGGGTATAAAGTAAACGAGCAGCATGAAGTAGGGCTTTCGCTCAGCCGCCGAATTGACAGGCCTACTTATGGCCAGTTGAATCCTTATAAAAGCTTTCTGGATCCCAGCACCTATTCGGCAGGTAATCCTTTCTTAAAGCCGGAACTTTCCAATTCTTTTGAACTGACGCACACCTACAAGGAAAAGATTGTAACTCAGCTCAGTTATAGCCGCACCAAAGATGTCATTATTAATGTTTTTTCGCCTGCCCCCAACCAGGATAAAGTGATTGTCCAGATGAATCAGAACCTGGCGCAACTTAATAGTTACGCCATGACAGTAACCGTGCCTGCTTCTATCGGCAAGTGGTTCAACAGCATCAACAACGGCGGTCTCTATTACTCCCTATATGAAGGCAACCTGGTGAATACGAACCTGCGGAACGGGCGTCCTAATTTCAATTTCAACTCAAATAATACTATTACGATCTCAAAGGATTGGTCAGCCGAACTCATTGGCATGTACCGCTCCAGTCAGGTTTTTGGTTTTCTTGAATTGGAGCCTATTTGGTTTGCTTCTGCAGGTGTTCAAAAGCAGCTTTGGAACAGGAAAGCAAACCTGAAGCTGAATGTATCTGATATTTTCAACACGAATATAACCAGGGCCACCACGGCACTGACAGATTATACAGAGAACTATAAATCACGACGGGATACAAGGGTGTTTACTCTCAGCTTCACTTACTGGTTCGGTAAGAACCAGGTGGCACCTGCCCGCAAGAGAACTGATGGTGCAGAAGAAGAAAAAGGACGCGCTGGCTAAATATCTTGAGGAGAAATGATAAGCATACTTATTCCTCCTGGTTTGTTGCATAGCAGGAATAAGTATGGGGCCGGAATACCGGCGCTTCATGAGTGCATATAAAGCGATAACTGGGGCTTGCTTAGTAATTTTTACCTTTTCAATTGCTGTCGATGTATCCATTGAGATTTAAGTTCCTGTTTACCGGTCTTTTTAAGTTTTTTAAAAATAATTATCAGAAAATAAAACCAGTAGTGTCCTCCACCAGTCATGGTGCCTTATTTTAACAAAGGATGAGAATAGTTTTTATGCTGTTGCTGTTATTAATACAAATAAGCTGTGGGCAGCCTGACAATGGAAAGGTTTAGGACTGTCATTTAAATAGTAGTATTATATTCTATTACTATAAATCCAAACGGTGGGTATACAATGACAGGAAGATAGCTTTTTGCGAAACATTGCCTACTTCAACTTTTAAAATTTATTATTATTTGTTTGCCTTTGAAGCAAGTTTATAGCTTAAAAAAGAAGGGTTTAAATGACGACGGTAGTTTTGAGCAATCAGCAGGTGACTTTTCCATAATTACATAAAACGGCTGAAAGTGCACGCCTAAGTGTAAGATCTCAAAATTAATTTTATTTCAGAATCTGACCATGAACAAGCGTGTCGAAGCTAAAATACTTGGGATAAATAGTAGTTTCATCAAATATAACTGGAAAATGGCTTTAACTTAAACTGTAGAGACAAATACATTTCGCTTAAGATTTACAAAAGGATACGATAGTTTGATTGTCATTCCTCAATCTACGGCAGGAGAGCACTTTTAACAGAAACTATAGCCCTGCATATACAAAAACCTCGTTGTGCTGCGGCCTTTGCATAAACCCAACCGAAATCTATGAGTAAACGGACTGGCCTAAACTGTGGTGCAGCTAAGGTTTAGGCGTGTTAGGGTTTTGTTGTTCTTCCTTTTCAGCCATGACAGAAGAATGTAATTGGATTCCCAAACCATAACTGTCGTCCACGAACTGTAAAGAAAGTAGTTAAATACTCTTTCTGTATCAGAGGATGTCCACCGAATGAATTAGACTCATTCACGTAGATTTTCAGGATTAAAAGAGCCGTAGATAAAGCAATTATTGGGAGCATTACCACAATCCTTTTTCTTATATCGCTTTCAATTAACGCAGCACCGATACTAAGGTGAAGTATATAAAAGAGAATCACCCACAATAAAAGCGCAAAGAGAACACCAAAACCTGCATTGTAAAACATGATGAAATAGCCAATCATGCACGCAATCCCTACACCTAAGGTATAATTCCCTAAGCTATTTAGGTAATGCTTGAGTCTTTTAGCTAATTCAATTTCTTCCATGATTACTATTGACCCTAACGTCTCTGCTAAACGAAGGACGAGGCCGTCGGCCGAAGGCTGACGTTCAGGATTGGTGCTTGTTGCACAAGGCATATAAGCCATACTTCGGCTATGCTTCGTCCGCCTTCTACACAAGCCGTTAGTGGGCATTCTTTTACCCTTCGCTGGCAACTTGACCTGCTAAATCTTCCCGTAGTAAAGAAAGTTTAAGAATGCTTTAGTATTAACTTATGCTATTTACATCTTGTAAAATAGATTGCAGGAAGTTGCGTAGCAAGGCTGAATGATTGTCGGAATTAAAGCAGGCACTTACGCCGGTTTGGGCTTTCACATCTGCCAATGGTATATACTTTATATCGCCTATCTTCATCTTCTGAAAAGATGAGGGACAGATTGAAACGCCCAGATTTGCTTCTACCAGGTTTACGATCGTTTGCCATTCATATGCTTCTTGTACAATACTGGGGTAAAAAGCAGCGGCTTTAAAGATCCCATTTAATTTCTCGAACTGGTTGGGAGCAATGTTTTTTGGAAACAACACAAACAGTTCAGCCTTCAGGTCTTTAAGATTTAGAATTTCCTTTTGGGCTAAAGGGTGTTTATTTGAAAGTACTGCCACATAATTTTCTTTTACCACCTCCCGGGTTGTCAGGCCTTCTACCTTTTCCGGTTCCCGGATAAACCCGATATCGAGGGTGCCCTCCAGCAATTCCTGGATCTGGATTGTAGGCGAACGCTCCCGCAAAGAAAATCCGACCTCCGGGAAAGCCTGTTTATGGTGCTGAATAAAGGCAGGAAGCCCGCAAAAGATGGTAGAGGATGTAAAACCGATCTGCAAGGTACCTGCTTCACCCGAATTTATCTTTTTGATCTTGTCCAGAAGCTGATACGTATTGGCCAGCAGTTGCCGGGCCTCCGGTAATAATGCTTCTCCACTGGGGGTGAGGCGAACCCTCTTATTGCTCCGGTCGAATAACTTACCACCTACTTTTTCCTCCAGTTTCTTTATCTGCAAACTTAGCGGCGGTTGCTCTATGCCTATTCGCTTAGCAGCCAGTCCGAAATGCTTTTCTTCAGCCAGAATGGTAAAATAGTAAAGCGTTCTTAGATCGAGCGGCGGCCTTAAGTCCATATATATTATGTATCGTTCTGTAATGTTAAATATATTTTATAAATATATAAGCATTTTTTATATTTGAAATAATAAATAAAGGGCATAGTTCAGGAGAGAAGTGTTCCGGACACACCGGCTCATACAGGAAGTTAAAAAAGTCCCTGACATGAGTTTTAGCACTAATCACTTCTTTGTCCAAGCAACCAAATTGTTTTTCTGCTGGGTCATTTTCTGGCACTTAACCTAAACGCTATGAACAGTTCTCTTTACCATTGCCTGGGCCTTTTAGTGGTTGGCAGCCATAACTCCGCTAAGGGGTATTTGAGTTGCGCTAAGAATCATCCGCATCTGCCTTCAGGTACTTACCTGATTACTGCCTCCGGCAGCGCAGAAGTTCTGGTGCATCGACCTGTGATCAGTGAGCACCTTGAATCATCCGGTTCGAACGTCTTACACTAATTATTGAATCCGGATTTTCTTTCCACTGGCCGCTGCAGATCTGATACACACCGATGGTCATTACGTTGCGGTCTTTAGAATAATGATATCTCTCATCCTACTTAAAAAACCAAAAGATGAAAAACCACTACCTCTTTTATCTTGCAGCAGTTATCCTGTTTCAGGTAATCAGTTTAGAAATTCAGGCCCAAGCGGCTGACTTTGCCTGGGCCAGGCGGGCTGGAGGAACAGGGGCGGATGCAGCCAGCAGAATAGCTGTAGATGCCAGCGGCAACAGTTACGTCACAGGAATATTCCGGGACACCGCCAGCTTTGGTACTACCGACCTCACAAGCAGCGGCAATATTGACATTTTTATTGCCAAATACGATGGCTCTGGGAATGTGCTTTGGGCAAAGCAGGCAGGAGGTCAAGATATTGACGCCAGCAAAAACATAGAGGTAGACGGCAAGGGCAACAGCTATATCACAGGCGAGTTCCGAGGCAGCGCCACTTTCGGCAACACCACGCTCACCAGCACCGGAAGCTACGATTTATTCATTGCTAAATACGATGCCTCCGGGAACGTGCTCTGGGCAAAGCAGTCTGGAGGGGCAGGCAGTGAAATGGGCCGTGGCATAGCCGTTGACGGCAGCGGCAACTGCTACATTACGGGCTATTTTGATGGCAACGCCACTTTTGGCAGCACCACGCTCACCAGCAACGGAAGCTACGATGTATTCATTGCTAAATATGATGCCAAAGGAAATTTTCTGTGGGCAAATCGGGCTGGAGGCAGCGAAAAGGATTTTGGCAGAAACATAGCCGTGGATGGCAGCGGCAACAGTTATATAACAGGCCCTTTCAGAGGCCTTGCCAGCTTTGGCAGCACAACGCTTACCAGTAGTGGGGACGAGGATATTTTCATTGCCAAGTACGATGCCTCCGGGAATGTGCTTTGGGCAAAAAGGGCTGGAGGAACAAATAATGACGCGGCCATTGGCATAGCCGTAGATAGCAGAGGCAACAGCTTTATCGCAGGCGAATTTAAGGGTAACGCTAATTTCGGCAGCACCACGCTCACCAGCAGCGGTAATGCTGACATTGTCATTGCCAAATATGATGCATCTGGGAATCTGCTTTGGGCAAAGCAGGCCGGAGGGAGCAGTAGTGATCATGGCAGAAACATAGCCCTGGACGGCAGCGGCAACAGCTATATTACAGGCGAATTCGAGGGAAGTGCCACTTTTGGCAGCACCACGCTCACCAGTAGTGGGGGAGTAGACATTTTCATTGCCAAGTACGATGCCTCCGGGAACGTGCTTTGGGCAAAAAGGGCTGGAGGCAACTTGGAGGAAAGAGCATCAGGCATAGCGATAGATGGCAGCGGCAACCTCTACATAACAGGTTATTTCAATGGCCAGGCCAGCTTCGGCAACACCACGGTTACCAGCAGCGGAGCCAGTGATACATATATTGCAAAACTCGGCACCATTACCGGTCTCCCCAATACCACCGGCTTCCACATCCCCACATACCCCAACCCTTTTGCCAACTTCCTTGCTACCCCGGCCCGGCTACTGCCTGCATCAGTTCCTGAGCACGGAGGGCTGCCTGAGCGCCTTGGAAATGGCGCTCGCCACACGCAGGAAACAAGGTAGCAGACTTATTCACCACTCTGATCGGGGCGTGCAGTACTGCAGCTTTGAATATGTGAAGAAGCTAAAAGCAGCAGATATTGCCATCAGCATGACAGATAGTGGAGAGGCGTACGAGAATCAGATAGCCGAAAGGGTGAATGGGATACTGAAGCATGAGTTCCAGCTCAACCAGGTTGAGCTCCTCCCATTATCAGGGCCGGTCAAAAGTAGAGAATTCGGGTTCTACGATATTCTGTTCCATCCACTCATTCGGTGTCTTATCGCCCAGTGAGCTATGAGGCCGGAAGTGGTTGTATTCTTGTCTCCAAGCTTCAATCTTCTCCCTTGCATCTTCTAGACTAAGGAACCAGTTGGTGTTCAGGCACTCATCCCGGAAGCTCCCGTTGAAGGACTCGATAAAGGGGTTATCCGTGGGTTTGCCAGGCCTGGAGAAGTCCAGCGTTACTTTGTTTTCATAAGCCCACCTATCCAGCGCCCTAGAAATAAACTCACTCCCATTGTCTACTTGTATACGCTTGGCCACAACATTGTTTTCCTGTTTTAGCTTTTCCAAAGCAGCGACCACGTCTTCTCCCTTCAGGGACTGTCCTACCAGAATCGTTGGACACTGGCGGCTATAATTATCCACTATCGTTAAGCAGCGGAGTTTACGGCCATCGAAGAGCTGATCAGCCACAAAATCCATTGACCAGCACTCCTGGTAACTGGAGAGTTCAGGCCGCTCCAGCCGGTGGGCGGCGGCCTTGTTTCTTCTCGGGCGCTTTGTCCGCAGATGCAGCCCCTCCTCCTTGTAGAGGCGGTGTACGCGCTTATGGTTGTCTTTCCAGCCTTCCCGCCGAAGCAGCACAAAGATACGCCGGAACCCATAACGGATCCGCACCTGGGCGATCTCCTGCATCCGCTTCCGGATCACCGAGCTGTCCCTGGCCTTGGAGCGGTAGTACCAGCCGGAGCGGTGGAACCGTACCACCTGACAGGCCCTGGTGATGGATACGCGGTAATCATCTGTCAGCTTTAGACTTAACAGAAAGAATACAAGTAGAACAGATAATGAACCACAGGCAGAATGGCAAAATTCTTCAGAGCAAGTACACCTGGTGATACTGAAAAAAAGGAAATTCCACCTGCCTGCTTCTTCCCTGAAGCTGAACAGTACTTACAGACATTTCGACAGAGGGATGATCTTGCATAAGACCATGAGAAAAGTTTTGGGAAGAGTATTGGTTTAGAGTCTTTGTTTACATCTTCTAAAATCCCAAGCCATGAAGTTCATCAAGCAATCAGTTAGCGCTGACATCGCCAAAGACAAGTTTGACGCCTGCTTCTCGGTGCTCACCTCAGAGCATCGGGTAGTGGTAAAGGCTACGCGCAAGTTTGCCAACTCGCCCAAAGGTTTTGCCGAGTTTGCCCAGTGGGTGAGCAAGCGGGAGGATTCCCAAGTGGAGTTGGTGGTAATTATGGAGGCCACTGGAGTGTACTATGAGAACCTGGCCTGGACGCTGCATCAGGCGGGCCGGAAGGTTGTGGTGGTGCTGCCCAACCGGGCCAAGCAGTATGTCCAGAGTCTGGGCCACAAATCCAAGAATGACCGCCTGGATGCCAGAGCCCTGGCTCACATGGGAGCGGAAAGGGATATGGAGCCTTGGCGGCCCATGAGTCAGCAGCTATTTCTGCTGCGTAAGCTTACCCGCGAACATGAGCAAGTGCAGCAGATGCGCACAGAGGTCATCAGCCGCCTCCACGCCGAGTGTCACTCCATGCTGCAGGGAAAAAGCACGGTTAGAAGGCTCCGCAAAACACTCCAGCTGCATGAGGCACAGCTGCAGGCTATCCAACTGGAAATAGCGGAAACTATTCAAGCAGACCCTTTACTCAGCGATAAGATAAAGAAGGTCACCACCATCAAAGGTGTAGGACTGCTGACGGCGGCCACCATTGTTGCCGAGACCAGCGGCTTTGCCCTGTTCACCAGTCAGAAGCAGCTCACCAGCTATGCTGGTTATGATGTGGTGGAAAACCAGTCAGGCAAACGCAGCGGAAAGGAGAAAATCTCCAAGCAGGGCAACAGCCACATCAGAAGGATACTGCACATGCCGGCCTTGAACGCAGTGAGCCTAAACGTGCCGGTTTGCCGGGCGCTTTATGAGCGCCTGACGGGGAAGGGGAAAAAGAAGATGGTGGCCTATGTGGCCGTGCAAAAGAAACTGCTCACCTTGATCTACACGCTGTGGAAGAAGGACGAGGGCTGGCAGCAGGATCACTATATGAGGCAAGAACCAAAAGGAGACATCCAAAGCCTGGAGGCCGGAGCCTCTCTTTCAGGTGTCAGCGCAGCTGACAAAAACACAGTAGCCCCGGCAGTGGCCAGGGCTACACAAGATGAGCATCCAGTACCTGTCGGCCAGGAGCTCTCTTTCAGGTAAGGGTAAGATAAGAAAAATTCAAACCAATCGCTTGACTTTTAAGACAGTACCTTTTTTCGCAGTACGTCCTGCAGCATTTGCTTATCCAGGCTCAGGTCTGCCACCAGCTGCTTCAACTGCCGATACTCCTCCTCCAGCTGCCGGAGCTTCCGTAGTTCAGACACCCCTAAACCACCGTATTTTTTCTTCCAATTGTAGAAGGTAGCTTCGGAAACACCCATCTTGCGACAGACTTCTTCTACTTTGACACCTGTCTCAGCTTGCTTGAGGGCAAAGATGATTTGCGCCTCGGTGAACTTTGATTTCTACATGGCAATTCGCTTTTGGTTCTATACGATTATTGCCCGTTTTCTCTACTTTACAACAGTCCGGTTTCTCGGGGGGAGGTCATACCTTCCTCTACTAAAAAGCTTTGGAGAGTTAAGCAGGCCGCGTTAAAATAACGAATATAGGGTTTTTAGGCAATTAGTTATAAAGTGGTGCCGTGTTATCCCCATCCCCCCATAAAAGAACTATATGTGCTAACCCTTCACATAAGCAAAGCTGCGGCTACGCCTTGCTAGCTTTATGTGCCAACTGTTAGCTGGTAGTAGAATGATGGAAACAAACAGAATATATTTCATAATAGCTGTAGTAGTTTCTCTATTAGCGTCTTCTTTTGTAGCAAAGAATGGGAGTCAAGCTAATTCGGATTATTTAGTGTTTGGGCTTTTCTATGGGGAGTGTGAAGGGAGTGAGTGTGTTCAGGTGTACAGGCTTGACAACAACAGCCTCTATAAAGATAAAAACTCTCATTATCCTTCTTTTTACTCGTTCTATAGCGGGCGCTTTGAGAAGCTAAGCGACAAAAAGTATAAACAGGTTTGCTCTATCACAGCAGAAATTCCACAAGAGTTGATAAAAAGGAAAAGTGGAATTATTGGTCAGCCTGACGAAGGAGATTGGGGTGGGCTTTATATTGAATATTCAGACAAAGGAGAGAAGAAGTTCTGGATAATAGACAAAAACAAAACTAATCTTCCAAAGTACCTGCACCCCTTTGTTGACGATGTTGAAGAAGCAATAAAACTGCTAAACAAGTAGGGAACGTTAAAGCCTGCGCTTCATTCTAGTAGGCAACAACAATGGGGGAAGCTTACAAGTTTACTTCCAGAAGCCGCAATTGCGTAAATGCTCTTGTTAGCGGCTGTTTACTCTTGTCCGCCATAGGAAGCTTTCAAATAAGCCATTACATTTTGTTGTTCATCTAAGTTATACTGAAAATTTAATCTGTCGGCGATTGTAGCCGCCAACTCTCCAAATAATTCTGTCATTAAGAATAAGGATTTCCAATTGTTTTCTAAGTGTTGGTCTGAATAAGTTGCGAGTATTTTGTCATATTTTTTACTTGATAAATATTGCTTCATAAATTTCCCGCCCTTTCCAAATGAAATTGAAAAATTGGTTTCAGTTCCAATAAACCATTCTATGATTTGCATAAACACTGGTCGCACAGTTGTTTCAAGCAATTCTTTTGCGTAGGTTATTTCATTTCTCAAAAGTCCTTTTGCAACATAAGTACATACCCACCAAAATTCATTGCAAGTTTCCAAAAAAATTTTCTCCGTTGGTTTCTGAATATGATAATCTGTGTCAGTTGAGTGGGGAACATTTGGAAATAAATTGTCTTTGTCAAGCCATACAATTGTTAGACTGTCAAATGCAAAATAAGTTTTAAAATTCTCTATTGGAAAAAGGGTTAAATCTATTCGGTTTCCGTCCTTGAATAGCATTAAATAATGAAATCCAATAGTTTCAATATTGTCTTTACCACCTTCTCTATAAGTCATTTCGTCTGGCAATTGGCAAATTACCTTATCCCCAAAAAAATCTGTCCAACTGCGGTCGCTAATGAAACTGTCAAAGTTGCTAACAATAAAAACTATGTCAAAGTCTTGGAATTTGTCGGGTTGAATATTTGGATTTGCTCTTGAACCATTGAGTAAAACAGCCCTAATTCTGTTGTCAGATTTTGCTGTATTAATTATCAGTTTTTGTATTTCATCTGCACTTCTCATTTTGTGTCTGATGGAGGTGTCCGTTTAAATAGCCGCTAACGGAATAGGCTTTGCGGTGGCGTAGCTACCGTAAAGGTGATGTTGGGGATAGTTCTAATCATCTTGCAGGTAATAGAAGAGACTTCTTTCATTCTGAAATATGCTGATGATTCCTCCATCCGTTCCACTCACTTGCTTATAATATTCAGGTTGCTTTGTGTAATCATTTATTTTCTCTACCCAACTGCCAGAATGGGATTTATGATAATATGCTAATTCTATCACATCTGACTCAACAATGACTTCTTTGCTTGAAAGGTGGCTTTGACCAAATATTTCCCCATAAGTCCATGACTTGGTCTTAAAATCTTCAAGCCCTTTGTAATAGTTGTCAAGATTGGTGAAGCCCTTGGAATTTTTTATTTGCCACTGAAGATTAGCATACTCAGAATCTGACAATAAAAGTTCTATGTTCTCATAGTAATCTATGTGTGTCAAGTCTCTTCGGTTCTCTACAAAGTTAGGTTCTTCGATAAGGGTCAGGGAAAAGTTTTCTAATCGCTCATTGGCTTCATATTCACTCATTGGAAATGAACAACCGAACAACACCAGAAATATGAAGCTATAAATTACTCTCATAGTTTGAATTTGCCCCAACTATCAGCTAAACAGAGTTATTCGGCTTATCTGCATTATGTATGGAAGTCATCTGGCCCACTCTTGAAGCAGTATTTGTTGTTTTAGCGGCTAGTTGGCAGACTTTAGTCATTATATCTTCCTTATTCAATATAAGCAAATTTGTGAAAATACCCGCTTCTTACACCCTGTTTTAAGCATAGATGGCCCAAAAGTTTTAAAAGGGAGGTGAGGCCCGTGGATAAGTGCTCCCTCTGTACTTATAGTAGTCTGTAACCAATGTTAAGTTAAATATTAGGCTGGCAGCAACCTTCTCTATGTTTGTACACTATTTACATTATTAAAAGCCCATTGAGGTGAAAATGCTTCATATAAAAGTCATTACTTGTACAGGACGTGATACTTACAAATTGTATAAAGACGGACAAAACAGTCGTATATTAATCAAATTATTGTTTCCGAAACTTTTATCTACTAGTTACTCTATCATGCAAAAATGCTTCCTGCTTTTTCTTTTTGTATTATTAATTCCCTCTGTTCAACTAAACGCACAACAGGCACCTTTATGGGGTTCTTTAGAATCGGGCAAATACAGCGTTGGGTTTAAAGTACTTTATGTAGAAGATGATTCGAGATCATATTCAGGTTTAAATGGTGACAGCACCATTACAAAGCGGCCACTAGAGATCAGGATGTGGTATCCTGCCAAATTTAAAAGCCGTGCCCTCCAAATGAAATACGGGGATTACCTGAATTATTCGCTTAATCATCCTTCACTGACTAATCGTCTGCTAAGCAATAGATCTATTCAGACCACTAAATCTTTACTGGGGCAAGACACTGAGAGGTTCGCTAAATTAAAGGAGATTCCTGTTTTAGCCTATGGCAATGCGAAGCCGGAAAAAGGTAAATTCCCATTGCTGGTGTACTCCATGGGTCTGACGGATGGATGGGATGAGAACGTGGTTTTATGGGAGTATTTGGCAAGCAAAGGCTATGTGGTACTTGTAAGCCCTTCTCAGGGATTCAGCTCCCTAAAACTGGCTTTTAACCAGCCGAATTTTGAGACAGCGGCCAGGGACATGGAGATCCTGATCGAAGAAGGAAAGAAGCTTCCTTTTGTAGATGGGGAAAGTATAGGGGCTTTAGGCTTCAGCTATGGAGGGCAGGTTGCCCTATACCTGGCGATGCGCAATAAAAATATTGACGCCGTAGCAGGCATCGATCCCTCCTTTAGCCACAAAACATATTTAAAAACGCTGACATCCGCCCCTTTTTATAATGTTAAGTTTAAAGCTCCTCTTTTGCACATTTATAATAGCTACGAGGATTCCGATTTATCTGTCGTTGATTCCCTAAAACATGCAGAGCAGGAAAGGCTTTCCTTTCATGATAACGTTGTAGGCCATGTAGACTTTGTATCCTACACGAAGTCTATGACGCTTACTATGCCGGATTCTTTACAGGAACAAAGACAGGCAAGAACGGAAGCGTATGAGGTTATTTGTAGAAAGGTAGGAGCATTTTTTGACCGGCATTTAAAGGGAAGTATACATGAGGGAGCAGCGTCTCCTTTGAGCAGTGTATTAAAAAATAAAATGGTTGAGAAAAGTTATAAGGCTGTTCCGGTATCACCTACAGCAGCAGAGTTAATGCAGTTGTTGTATGAGAATAAAGTCCAGGAATGGGTAAAGGAAATGGAAAAGATACGCACACTTGAACCTTCCTCCCCTTTCCTTGCTGTCCCTGCTATAACCTCCATGAGCTATGAGCTTATCAGCACCGGTATGTTTGAAGATGCCTTGAAAGTATTGCATTATGGCACATCCCTTCATCCAAAGTCGGCCGTCATGTATGACTATGTAGCAGAAGCTTATGTTCGGATGAATGATCAGAAAAAAGCAATAGAAGCGTACTCCACCTTGCTACAACTGGCAGAAAGTGATCCTTATATCAATGAAGACACTAAAAATGCTCTCATTCAGAGTGCGAAGAAAGCAATGCAGGAGTTTACACAAAAGTCATGAGCGGGCTTATGTGTCAACAGGGTTTGTATATCAATTCCCTGAATGATAATGAAAAGAATCTGTCACATCTTCCTCTATTTCTCTGCTTTACTATCACTTGCGGTACAATGTGATGATAATGAGCCTGAGCCAAGTTATCAACCACATTTTCTTGAAGAGGTAAGTATCAGACCTTTTAAGACAGAATACAAAGTAGGTGATACTATTTGGCTTGAAACTCTTTTTTCAGATAAATACCTCTTTAATTCGATAACTGAGCAAAACTCTTTGGTTGATAATATAGATTTAGCTATCCCTGATGCGTCTAAACTTAGAAATTCAAAGAGCCATAGACGCAAAGACAGTGGTTGCAATATCAGTAAAATAGATTTGGTTAACCTAAAAAGATAACATCTGCCAACCAAGTTCAGCCTTTATGCTTGGCTTCGCCTCGCCCATCGGCTGCACCAATACGTTAACACAAAGTAGCTTATAGGCTACATACAAGGAATGCTCCCCGAGATTAGGAGTCTTCATTGTTCCATAACGCCTTATATGTTAAATATAACACCTGAATGAGTGAAGCTTGAAGCATGCTGTTGCTTATCATAAAAGGTGTTATGAGGAGTGCAAAAAGATAAGATATTAAATGTGGTTTAGGGGAAGGTAACTTTAAAGATTTGTTTGTAGATCATGTTCTAAAGCCCCTGCTGCAGTATTGGCCCATTTCTTTCTATCAAGATATCAACTTTGTATGAATTTAAACCAGATCGACTTTACCAACATCTATACAGCAGAATAAGTAATTTAAATCCCTTAGAAACTGTTTTGAAACCTACTCAAGCGGAAAAAGCATATTTCGCAAAACAGGTTATATACCGTAGAAATGGCCTTTATGGCTATAATCTCTTCAGCCTGTTTTGCTATCAACCTAGAACTGTTCACTATGGGTTAGCGTGCTGCCAATAAAACAACAGCTTCGTTGCTTCTAAACCATGATAATAGGACTATCGCAACTAAATTATACACTTTACCACTGTTCTAAATGCTGACATTTCTGGTCAGCACTGGCATTCGTTACCTAACATAGTATAAATAATGCTGATAGAAAAAAGAGTCCCAGCCAGATATATCTTTAATAAAATCAAGGATAACGTCTTTAGAGTGCTACTTTTTTCTGTTGTTTTTCATTTAATAAAGCATTTTTTTGCTGACTATCTGCCTGTAATTCCATTCCAGTTACCTGCCGTTTTAGGTACATCTATCTCCTTGCTGCTGGCTTTCAGGCTAAATCAGTCATACGACCGCTGGTGGGAAGCCAGGAAAGTATGGGGCGCTATCGTAAATGATTCCCGCTCGCTGGTTCTGCAGTTAAAAGCCTTTATCAAGGATGAATATCTTTATCTTGATGAGGGACATACTCTATTGAATAAAATGTCCCTACGACAGATAGCCTGGTGTTACTGCCTGGCCAGTCGCTAAGAGGGCTGGATCCTGTTGCTGATAAGCCGGAAGAGCTTTCGCAGGAAGAAGATTTAAGGTTTATCCTTTCGCAGAACAACAAGCCGTATGCACTGCTGATGTTACACATGAACGACCTGAAAGAACTGCATCAACAGGATGCTATCAATGCTTTTCAACAGGTACAGCTAGATAGCACCATTGTCCGGCTTTGCGACTCTATGGGAAAAGCTGAGCGTATCAACAATACCGTTTTCCCGGTTACTTACAGCTTGTTCGTGCACTTCTTTATCTACCTCTTCCTTGTCATCTTGTCTTTGGCGCTTGTGGAGACATCAGGATGGTATGAAATTCCTCTTCTGACGCTGATTGCCTCGACCTTCTTTTTGATTGAGAAAACAGCTAGGAATATGCAGGATCCTTTTAGAAACAGACCTACAGACACATCGGTGACTGCAATTGCCAGAACTATCGAGATTAATATAAAACAGATTCTTCAACAGCCGAATGTTCCAAAGCCATTAGCTCCTGAAGAGTTTTATTTAATGTAGGCCTTTTATCATCAATCTTATGAGAACTCTGACAAAAGAAGCGCAACAAAATCTGACACCTGATCAAGCCGTACAGGTTCTGAAGGAAGGCAACCAGCGGTTTATGAATAACCTCAAAGCGAACAGAGATTTGCTCCAGCAAGTGAACGAAACCTCTGAAGGACAATTCCCATTTGCAGCTATTCTTAGCTGCATCGACTCCCGTACCTCTGCTGAGCTTATCTTTGACCAAGGGCTCGGTGATATCTTTAGTATCAGGATAGCAGGAAATGTATTGAATGAAGACATCCTTGGTAGTATGGAGTTTGCCTGCAAAACAGCAGGTTCGAAACTGCTGGTTGTGTTAGGGCATACAAAATGTGGAGCCATTTATGGCGCCTGTAACCATGTGGAAATGGGACACCTGACAACCCTGTTAGAAAAAGTAAAGCCTGCCATGGATCGTGAGACGGACACTCCTCAGGAAAAAAGAACAGGCAATAACGTTGACTTTGTCAATAATGTCACGGTAAACAATGTACACTGTACTATCGAAAGAATAAGAAAGGGAAGTCAGATTCTAGCTGATATGGAAAGGAACGGAGAGATGAAAATAATAGGGGGCTTGTATGATGTTGAAACAGGTCAGGTTACTTTCTACGAAGATGCAGCTTAAGGGGGATAGCTATTTTTATATTACAGAACTTGAAGAAAAGATATAAAAGCCCATCTTTCTGTTTGCTACTTATTCATCTGTATAGGGTAGCCACCACCCTGTTCTGTTAAAGCAAAAAAGAGGTTGTCCTTTTCAGACAGCCTCTTCTTCGACTTGAACAAACATTTGGAACTAGCTTCCAGCAAGCTTGATTTTGGAACTAGCTTCCAGCAAGCTTGATTCAGGCTTGCCACCTGTCTGAACAAAAACCCACACATAGTATATACTCTATTATACGTCAGTTAAAAGGAGATGCTTGAATCTAACATTTCAGTTCTTTCTATTTTGATTGCGTTGCATAAACTCTCTTTAACTTTTCAGGTGAGGCTGTGGCAGAGCGGTGTAAATTCACTGAATGGTTTGATGGCTCCTTTCTTTAACTGGTTCAACAGCTTTATCCTCAGCTATTAGTTGCTTGATTTCTTCATGAACGATCACTTCTTTAGTCAGCAGTACTTCAGCCATCTTATCAAGCAGGTCCCGTTTCTCCACCAGCAAGAGCCTCACCTCCTGATAACATCCGTTGATCAAAGCAGTAACCTCTTCATCTATTAACCGCTCTATGTACTCTGAACGTCTGTCTAACCCTGCTGACTGTCCCAGAAATCCAGGATTAGACCTGTTGACCAAAGATAGGTTTGGAAGCTTTTCACTCATGCCATAAACGGTGATCATGTTTCGGGCCAGCTGTGCTACCCGTTCCAGGTCATTTGATGCGCCGGTGGAAACTTCTCCAAAGGTGATTTCTTCTGCAGCCCTTCCCCCCAGGAGCCCCTTTATTTTGCCCAGTAATTCACTTTTAGACAGCAGATACCGATCTTCCAAAGGCATCTGTAAAGTATAACCTAAGGCCCCAATACCTCGTGGTACAATCGAAACTTTATGCACCTGGTCTGCCCCCGGAATAAAAGAGCTTACAATGGCATGGCCTGATTCATGGTAAGCCACAATTTTGCGTTCTTTTTCATTGATCAGCTTATTCTTCTTCTCCAATCCTGCAACAACACGCTCGATAGCAGCTTCAAAATCGGCCATCGTGATAGTCTGATGATTGTTTCTGACTGCAAGTATGGCTGCCTCATTACATACATTGGCTATTTCCGCTCCTGCAAACCCTGGTGTCTGTGCAGCTAATTTTTTCAGGTCAACCCCTGCATCCAGTTTTAAGTGGCGCGTATGGACTCTGAAAATAGCTACCCTGCCTCTCACATCTGGCTTTTCTACTACAACCTGCCGGTCAAACCGGCCAGGACGCAGCAATGCCTGATCCAGCACTTCTGGCCTGTTGGTAGCTCCTATAATGATGACACCTAAGCCCTGCTCGAAGCCATCCATTTCTACCAGCAGTTGGTTCAAAGTATTTTCGCGTTCATCATACCCTCCTCCGAAGGCTACGTTGCCTGCCCTGCTCTTACCTATGGCATCTATCTCATCTATAAAGATAATGCAGGGGGCATTTTTCTTAGCCTGTTGAAACAGGTCTCTCACTCTGGCAGCGCCTACACCTACAAACATCTCTACAAAATCAGAACCGCTGATGCTGAAAAAAGGCACCCCTGCTTCACCCGCAACGGCTTTAGCTAAAAGTGTTTTACCTGTGCCAGGTGGTCCCATCAGCAAAAGCCCCTTTGGAAGCTTGCCACCTAAACGGGTATACTTTTGTGGGGTCTTCAGGAAATCCACCACTTCCTTTACTTCCTCTACTGCTTCATCCACACCAGCCACATCACTAAAGGAAACAGCTTTCTCAGGTTTTTCGGCCTGTATCTTGGCCTTGTTTTTACCTAAGTTAAGCATACCTCCTGTGTTCATCCTACTTGAAAGGATATATCTCCATAAAAGAAAGATCAACACAAACGGGAGAATCCAGTTCAGGATAAAGTCACGAAATGTATTTTCTTCAATCCTGCCGCTATAATCAACCCCTGCTTCTTCTATCAGGCTTAACAGGCTTTCATCCGCCATATTAGGTAAGCGGGACACTATAAACTGCTTTTCCCTTTGTTCTTCTACAGACTGTATTCTTAATCGCCAAGGCGTTGAAGGAACAGTGCCGATGGAAGAAAGAGTATCTGGGTCTTCCGGAGAATTGTACTCTCCGACGATATATTGCGGTAGGATCACAAGCCTTTTTACTTCGCCCGTACTCAGCTTCTCTTTAAAGCTATTGTAGCTGATTTCCTGAATACCAGTGGTAGGAGAAAAGACAAGCCACTGCAGAAAGAAGATTGTTCCCAGCACTATAAGAAAATAGGAAACCGAAAACTTAGTTTTTTCCTCCATACACTTCTCAGATATAATTACTTTGAAATAATAAGGCGGAGAATGAAAAAAGAGAGGATATTCAGGATTAAATGCTTATTCACCTGTAACATCCATACCTCCACTAAAGAGTCAACAGGCTTTATGAAAACAAGTTCCTGCCCCGTCCGGAGCCAAATGCCAGCCTTCTCATTATATCTCTAATTATATCTCTAACTTTTGTTTTTAGCTTGAAAGGCTTGGAAATTTTCTGCCACCAGCTCATTTTTCCTGTGTCCTCTACAGGAATACCTGAATATGTGCTACGCTTTTTGATTTTGGGTATGCTGATTTCCAACAGGCCCTCCCTGCATTTTGCCTTGATACCATCTATATCAGCATCCTCAGGCAAAGTAACCGTTCTGTAAATTTGAGTGCTTCTGAATTCAGCAGTTTTTCTAGCCCAACCGAACACATCCTTCTGTTGCTTTTGTCCATGAACGGTAAGCACACCATCAGCAACCTCCAGTTTCAAATGCTTTTTCTTCATTCCCTTAACAGCAATCTTCAGTTTATACCCATCAGCCGTTTCCAACATACTGTTATCAAAGGATGTAAAAAGGCTGCTGAAAGGTTTATCTATTAACAGACTATCGCTAGGTGCAAGTACCCATTTACCTGATACTTTGTCATATAACAATTCTGCTTTCATAACTACCTCCTTTTCTAACCAAACCATTGTTTAGAAATAATAAAAAAGGCGGTAAAGCCCGCCTTTTTTATTATTTAATTTGAATTTGTTTAGCAGGCCTTACTTTTGCCTCTTCTGTTTTAGGAACAGTGATATGAAGAATACCATCGTGATAATTAGCAGAGATCTTATCGCCTTCCACTAATTTTTCAGGCAGGCTGAAAGTGCGCACGAAAGACTGATAATTGAACTCTCTGCGGGTGTAGTTTTCTTTTTCATTCTGTTCCTCATGCTTGTCTTCTCTCTGAGCGGAGATGACCAGTGTGTTGTCGTCCAGCTCCACCTTGAAGTCCTGCGTGGTCATACCAGGAACAGCCACCTCTAATTCAAAGGCATCACTGCTCTCTCTGACATTGACAGCCGGAACTGACCCTCTTTCAGAATTGCTATTCATTGGCCAGTTGAACCAATCCCTCATGATACTATCATCAAATAGCGAAGGAATGGTTGGAAGTAAACTTCTGTTGTTTTTCGCTAATGTTCCCATAATTAATCCCTCCTTTCTTTAACCTTAGAATGAAATAATTTTGAATTAATCTATGAACGTTAAAAGCTAATTAGCTTAAAGCAAGTTATTTGCCAGATCTGCCTGAAGGAAATTTTGACACTTTTCTCTGTCATATTTTCTTACTGATACTGAAAAAATTTCAGTATCGAATTGCTGTTGACAAGTCTCAGCCAATAAGCCTATCCAAGCCATCAGAACAATGGTTTTATTTCACAACTACTAACTTCCAATCCACCTGATAATTTTCTTAGTTGACACAAACTATATCATCATGGTCGTGCCGGGCAATCTCAAGGTTCATCCAGGAGTTTCCTGCCTGAAGGTTCTGTATCCTGGTTGTTTCTAAACAAGCTGGCAGAATAGGCTTATGCAAAGAAACCTCTCTTTGTGAAGGAGAGATCCTGATTTGCACGAGGGCCTGTGACAGCATAAAAACCGCCGCAACCGACCAGGCCTGCGGAGAACAGGCTACAGGATAGGAGGTCAGCCCTTCCCCTTGTCTTCTCTCAATTGTATGTATAGATCTATACTCCTGTTCCAGACTCTGTCTTTTGCCTGTTCCTTATGGAAGGATACTGGTTTGATCGAGGCCATAGGACAGATCCTCCCCAGTTCTTCGCTGCTTCTTTATCTATCGCATTCAGACATCGCAGCAGGAGCTTATCTGCTAAGTGTCCACAATCCCTCCTGCCCGTACCATTCAGCGTCCCTACAATCATAGCCGCTTCTTTGTGAGTCAGGGTTATGGTTATCTGGTTCTCCATTGTCTTACAGTTGAGGGTTCTTCTAACACAGTACAAAAGGATAGTCCGCCTCAAGGGGGACGCCCAGTATTACATTTATACGTCAAGTATTTTAAAGAGGAAGGCAGGTGATACCAAAAGAACCTCTCTAAATAAGCCGCCACTGCTGAGCACGTAAAAGGGTGTGGTCCTACTTATACCTGTAAAGGATATGATACTCCTGATAGAAGAGCAGAAGAATCGCCTGAGGATGATAAAGCGGTACTGGGCATATTCTTCTGGACTGCCATTATCTTGTTTATTTCACTGCTGATTGCCTGTATTTTATATTAAGGGAGAATTTCATCTCAAAATCAACCGGTATTTATGACGTGGGTGGCTGTTGCGCAACTCAGTAATAAACCTTACCTCCTCTCGGTCTGACTTCCAGTTTGGTGCTTAAAGCTCAGCTCCGGCTTTTCTGGGATGGAAACTTGCCCATTGCAATGGGGCTGTAAACATCATCCCTTCGGTAGTGCCGCCCTTACCGAAACGAGAGTAAACGTACCACGTTTCTTGGCAACAAGAAAGGCAGATAACCACTCTGTTAGCCTTATTGTAAAGCTAGAGCCTGTTTTACAATGCTTCAATTTTAGGAGTCTTTTTAATTTAGGTTATAAGCTATTAGGGCAACAACTACTAGGGCCAAAAAGGCATCTTTTCTTAGAGATGCTTCAACATAACAGCCTATGAACAGTGCAGGAATACTCCTACACCGCTTTACCGCATCAGGCTGGCTCTGGCCAGCCTGAACAATGAATCCAACACCTGCCTCAAACTGCAATTTCGGGATGGTTCATGTTTCTTTTCCGGGGTAACAGAAACGTAACAAAAAAGATTTTTAGCTTTGTTACTCTCTCCTTTCTCATTGCGTCTCCTGCTTTGCATCTAGCCAGGAAATAACAAATTTCAGTCACACCACTTATTGTTATTGTAAATCTGCTTTCCGGCATTGGATGAGATTTGACATAAGCCTTTTCTGGCTTGAAGGCAAGGGGTACAGCGTTCAAGCACTAAATAGCCGCAGCCTCTTTCTCTTCCTTTTATTTGTTTTCTTTGCCTAACAGGAGGACACGGTTGACTTACATGGCCTGCTGAAACGTAAAGCAAAAGCATCTTTACACTTAAATTATTCATCTTGCCTATCTCAAGGGCTATAATAAATTAAGATGACACACTTACCGCACTTAGTCACAGATTTAGGCCTGATTCTTGGGGCAGCCGGCATCACCACGCTCCTCTTCAAGTGGCTCAGACAACCGCTGGTTTTGGGTTACATTGTTGCCGGACTACTGGTGGGGCCGCACATTTCTTTGATTCCGACAGTTATTGAATATGAAAACATCAAGATCTGGGCAGAAATTGGTGTGATATTCCTGCTGTTCAGCCTGGGGTTGGAGTTCAGCTTTAAAAAGCTGGTAAAAGTAGGCGGCCCGTCCTCTGTCATGGCTGTAATCGAGGTGATCGTGATGCTGTTACTGGGTTACCTCACAGGCAAAACGCTCGGCTGGTCCACTATGGATAGCGTTTTTCTGGGCGGCATATTGTCTATCTCCTCCACCACGATTATTATCAGGGCCTTCGATGAGCTGGGCGTAAAATCACAGCGCTTTGCAGGCCTGGTGTTTGGGATATTGATTGTTGAGGACCTTGTGGCAATTCTGCTGCTCGTACTCTTGTCTACACTGGCTGTTAGCCAGCAGTTTGCCGGCTCCGAAATGCTGATTGCAGTCCTGAGGCTGGGCTTCTTTCTTGTGGTTTGGTTCCTCGCCGGCATCTTTCTTGTTCCTTCTTTCCTGAGGAAAGCCAGCAAACTCATGAATGGCGAAACCCTGCTGATCGTGTCCCTGGCCCTTTGCCTGCTCATGGTGATACTGGCGGCGCAAGTGGGCTTCTCTCCTGCGCTGGGCGCCTTTATCATGGGCTCCATACTTGCTGAGACCACAAAGGCCGAGAAGATAGAGCACTTGATCTCCTCCGTGAAAGACCTCTTTGGTGCCATCTTCTTTGTCTCAGTGGGCATGCTCATAAACCCTGCGATGATCTTAACATATGCAGGACCAATTGGAGTGATAACAGCTGTGACTATCGTTGGGAAGTTTATAAGTGTTGCTGGCGGTGGCTTGATCGCAGGACAGGGATTGAAGACGTCCATTCAGTCAGGCATGAGTATGTCCCAGATCGGGGAGTTCTCCTTTATCATCGCTACGTTGGGTCTTACCCTTAGCGTGACCAGCGAATTCCTGTACCCTGTGGCGGTGGCGGTTTCTGCTTTCACCACCTTCACTACGCCTTACATGATCCGGCTGTCCGAGCCGTTGCACAGATGGGTGGAGACTGTGCTTCCGCAAAGATGGATGATCGCGTTGGATGAGTACAGCTCCGGTACACAAACCGTCAGTACAACAAGCGACTGGCGGCTTGTTGTACAGTCTTATCTACTCAGCTTAACCATCTACTCAGCTATTATCGTTGCTATTGTTATTCTGGCTGCCCAGTACCTCAACCCTTTCATAAAGGAAAGCCTTTTCAAAGGGGATTTAGGGGACATCATAACCACTATCATTACTCTCATCTTTATGTCACCTTTCCTTTGGGCACTGGCTGTACGTCTTCCAAAGCAGGAGGCAGAGGGGCGAATCTGGGCTAACAAGAATTACCGGAGCCTTGTTATTGTCATGAAGTTCGCCCGAATAGGGGTTGCCATTTTCTTCATAGGGTTTCTGCTAAACCAGTTCTTCACTCTTCAGGTCGCAGCTTTGGTTGGGTTGGCAAGTATTGTACTACTGTTTGTCTTCTCAAGAAGAATACAGGACTTCTATATCCGGATTGAAAATAACTTCATGAGCAATTTAAATGCCCGCGAGATCAGCGAAGCAGCCAGGATGCACCATACCCTCACCCCATGGGATGCCCACCTGACAAACTTCGAGGTTTCGCCCAATGCTGCAGTTGTTGGTAAAAGCTTGCTGGAGTTACAGATCAGGGAAAAATACGGGGTAAATGTTGCCGTGATAGACCGAGGAGAACGTACTATCATGCCCCCGACTAGCAGTGAGAGAATCTTTCCAGGGGACAAACTGTATGTGTTTGGTTCAGACGAACAAGTTCAGGCGTTCAAGGAGCTTCTTCAGAGCAAGCTTTCTCGGGCAACGGACGGCGAGGCAGAAAAAGAGGACATCAGACTTCAGAAGTTTTTAGTGACGGCTAACTCTGCACTGCTGCACAGGACGATCCGGGACTCTGGCATCAGGGAGAAAACGAAGAGCTTGATAGTAGCTGTAGAGAAAAAGGGGGAAAGGATTATTAATCCAGACTCTGGCCTGATGTTCGAAGAGGGGGATATTGTCTGGATTGTGGGTAGTCCCTGGCGTATAAGAGGATTAGAGCTGGCAAAACAGGAAGTTGCTTAGCCATTATCTTTATGGAGTTGCACTCATCGTTCCGTGTCTGGTGAATCAAGCGCTAACAACAATAAAAGCGGTTTGTCCCCTCTATTGGCAGCTTATTCACTTTTGGAGTTGCTACCTTTGACTGGAGGCTTTTAATAGGCAGACTTACTAAAGTATTCAATTTGACTATTATGGATAGACGTGTATTTGACGCCTCCTTCAAGCGGATGGCTATTGACCTCTCCTATGCTAGGGGTTCGGTAAAAGAAGTGGCTGACGAGCTGGGCATGGAATCCTGCAGGCTCTGGTTCTGGGAAAACAAGATAAAGCTCCTGCAGACAGTCACACTGGTCTACGCCTTCCTGCTCAATGAATCAACACCTACCTCAAACTACAAGGTACGGGATCATTCATGTTTATTAGGGTGCTTGTTAAAGAGCTTGCTGATTCCCTCTTCAAACAACTCGTTCTCAGACTATATTCCTTTGCTGTTTTACTGCATTTCCTGTGATAGTTTGTTTTTGTTTGCGGCACCACTTAATACAATAATTTACGTATAAAACAATATAAATCAACTTATTACCTTGTGTCTAAAAACTTCTGACACCTAAAAAAAGAAAGGAGAGTGTGTGATGAGAAGGCATAGAAGGAGAGAAAGTCCGGCATTGATTTCTGATACATGGAATTATAGTCAAAGGACAGTGGATGATAGCTTGGGCTTCACCAGAGACTTTACTGATACTGTTAGTCAGGAGATGCTGGATGAAGAGAGAATCGAAATGAAACGTAAAAAAGAACAGGAGCAAAGGGAGGAGCAAAAGATGCTCCGGAGGGAATTTACGTTTCCTGATTTTAGGGCTGCGATGGAATTTGCCAACAAAGTGGGAGACATTGCCGAGGAGGAAGGTCACCACCCCGAACTGCATATTTCCTATGGAAAGGTAGTCGTGGAGCTTTGGACACATGATATCGGGGGGGTCTCTGAGGATGATTTTATAGTTGCAGCAAAAATTGATAAAATAACGCTCTGAATTTATCAAGTTATCATGAAATGAAAAGCCTTATGCGGCTTATAATCTACTTCTTTACCAACAAAAGAGTACCCAGGAATGAAGATCTTTTTTAACAGATTTTATCCTATGTTTGTACGTACTCCATCAAAGACTCTTTTTTCCCTTTTGTCGACTGGGTTGAGAAGCAGGGGCTCCGGACCACCTCTTCCAGGACAAGGAAAGAAGAAACAGACAGTTCTGGGATAGCTTGGAGGGACTACGGCGCCAGAATATAACTCGCTCCTCTTTTACAAGAGGCGAGTTATTCTTTTGCTATCCGGTCTCTTCGAGAACTTTGTGTCCTGATGGCAGGTACGCTCCACGCAGCCAGATTGAACTCAGCTGGGTACATCATCTATCTTTGCAGCCACGATGAAGTCGTTCTCAGACAGCCCATCGATGGCGTGGGTCCAAAGCTCCACGACCACCTTCCCATAGAAAATGTGCAAGTCAGGGTGATGCCCTTCCTCCTCGGCAATGTCTCCCACTTTGTTAGCAAAGCCCATAGCGGCTTTGAAGTTTTCAAAAGAGAACTCCCTGCGCAGCATTTTCTCATCCACCACCTGCCACTTGCTCTTTAGCTGACAGGTATAGTTCTCTATTTGTCTGCCTTTGATAGTGGGTACGCCCCCTTCGCACGGGACGCATTTCATCTCGGTTAATGACATGTTTAGGTTTTTATTTTGATTGCTTTTACTTAATTACCTTGCTTGTTGACTGAATGCGTCAACCTCTCCTCCAGCTTTGCCCGAATTTCGCCGATGGAGCCGAGTAGCTGCTCATAGGAGTCGATGATAAAATACCTGTCCTGGAAAACATCCTTTCGGTAAGGGGTGTCCAGGATTTGGTCCACACTGTAGGCGAAATGCATCGGTTCCTGGCTTAGGCTGAACTTTGTCTCGCCGACAGAGCTGAGGACGCCCGCCCCATAAACCCTTAGCTCCCCGTTTTCCTTAATCAGGCCGAATTCAACCGTGAACCAGTAGATTCTCGAGAGCAATTCAATGGCCGCAGGATTGTCTGCATGCTCGTAGCCTATCCGGCTCAGTGCCTGCAAAAAGGCAGTTACAGGGCCATTAGTGAGCAGCGGTACGTGCCCGAACACATCATGGAACATGTCCGGCTCCTCCAGGTAATCCAGCTCGCTGAGCTTGCGCAGCCACGTGGTGGCTGGAAACTTTCGTTCGGAGAGGAGCTTGAAGAAGAGCTTGTCGTCCACAATGCCCTCCACGGCGACGACCTCCCAGCCGTTGATAGCTTTTAGTATATTGTTCACTTTGCTGAAGTCGGGAATCTTTTCGCCCCTGAACTGCACTGTGCGCAAGCCTTCCAAAAACGCATGGCAGGCTTGGTTTGGAAGGCCTTCCATCTGCCTTTCATAGAGAAGCTGCCACACCTGCTGGTCCTCTTTGGTGTAGTTCTGGTAGACTTGCTGCATGTCTTTCAAGGTAGAAGTCTGTCGGCTGTTAGTTGTAGTGGTTTCCATTGCACGATTCATTTTGAATAGTTTTTTCTATTGACAGGAAATAAAAAAGCCTGTTCCGTTACGGAATCAGGCTTTGTATATGCTTGAGTGGCTTTCTGCATCAAGTGGAACAAACGCATCCTATTCCGAAACGGGAGTCACGGCTACAGTAATAATAGAAATATGCGTTGTTTAGTAATTTCATCGCTGCAAAGGTAAGGATAAATGACTTGTATTGAAAAAAACTGCTTTTATAAGTTGGTCAACGTTTTTGTACGAGTCATTGAGTTACAGTCCCGGAAAACGTGGGAATAAGGGGGCGTAAAGTAGGAGCTGAAGTAAAAGGCAACTTTTTACAGATTAGCTAAGTAAGTTTGCGCCTATTTGTGTTAATCCGTGTTAGTTCCTGAGATCCAAGAGAGGGTCAATGTGAAGGAGACCTGTGGCTTTCAAACTATGGAGAACGCTGCATGCCAGGAGTGGCACTTCATTTTTAAAAAGATGTTGCTAATAAATGGCTGATTATAAAGGAGTATAGTTATATCCTTTTGCTTAATTGGCCTATAGCGGTGTATTTCGATTTTGTAACACGTGTTACAAGCCAGAAATATTTTGTAACAGGATTCAGGGCCCAAAAACCGCGTTCTTTTATATATATACCTCTTATTTATTAAAAGTAACAATAGTAACAAAAGTGACGCTGTTTTTTTAATTTCAGAAAAACGGCTTGCAGCAGAAATGGAGGTTCGATGCTGTGAATTGAATTTATACCAGAATCAGGGTTTTCCTGCAGCTATAGGGGAGCTAGCGGTGTCCCTTATCATAAGCACGAATCCACCAGTGGGACCTGCCTCTTTCAAAGAAGAGCAAATGCGTGCCCGCCTAAGAGGCTGCCGCATTCTGCTGCGCTGATTCTAAGCGCCGTCTGCACTGTCCCGCAAAACCCCCGTGGCTGTTGCACAACTAAGCTGAGCCTGTCTTCCTTGCAGCTTTTATTCTGAGAGCATACAATGCTCTGTTGGTAAGCTGCAGGAGTAAAGCTAAAGACAGGGGCATGGGGCTGCTCCCTTTCCATTGCTGTTGCCATGCTGACAGACTTCTTTGGTCTGTTCCTCATGTACTTTCTTATGTTGAAGGCAGCGGCAGCCATGAGCATGACCTTATGAGCACCCGATTTCCCCAACACGCCAACTTTGCGCAGGCCATAGTGGTGCACCAGGCTCCCGAAGACAGGCTCCACCGTGCTCTGGCGAAGCTTTTTCATGCGCTTGCCCTGCCTGCTGTGCTGCCGGCCATATGCTCTCAGGTACTGCTCGTCGTAAGCTGTGCGGGTAATCTTCCTGCACCGGGTCTTGGGGGCACAGCTGGGTTTGGAGGAGCACTGCCTGCAGTCACCGGGCGCTGCCCAGTAGTTCTTCGTCAGCCTGCCGTCGGCGGTGCGGTCAAAGCCTTTGAAGGGGAGCGGCTTGCCCATGGGGCAGATGTAGCGGTCCTTCTCCTTGTCATAGGGAAAGCCCTCTATCTCGGGCTTGTACATCCCGAACACGGGAATCCAGCCTGTGATGCCCTGCTGCTCGAGCATGAAGTAGTTGGAGCCGTTGGAGTAGCCGGTGTCTGCCAGCAACTCCTGCATGAGCAGCCCATTCTCCCGCAGCCTTTTTTGCACCTGCATCACGAGGGAAGGCAGGTGCTGGCTGTCCAGGCCGTCGGCAAAGTCAGCCCGGATATGGGAGATAACACCTTTGGCCGTATCGACCACCATGCTGCAGTGGTAGTTGAGCTTCCTGGCCTTCCCGGGTTTGACTGATATGCGGGCATCGGGGTCATGCGGGGAGTAGTGGGTCTTGTTGCTGACCAGCTGTGCCTTCTCATGAGTTGACCCCAACGAGGTGAACGTGCCCCTGATATTCTCCTGATGCTTCCCCAGCTTCCTGAGCTGGTGGGCGGGGGCGGTGATAAGCTGTGCCGGTTTGCTGTGGCGCTTGCCTGTCTCCTGCTGTTGCACTGACTCCTGGGGCTGCTTTAACAGCAGGCTGTCCACAGAGGCATTGGCCTTCACGGGCGCTGAGTCTATGGTTTGTGTACTGCCCGACACCATGCCCGCTTCCACGCACAGGCTGAAGACCCTGTCAAAGAGTGACTCAAAAAGAGCCTCCGGAAAGAGCTGGCGGGTGCGGGATACGGTGGAGTGCCAGGGCAGGGGCTCGTCAAGCTGGTAATCCAGAAAGTACAAAAGGCCCAGGCGGAGGCTGCAGTGCTCGATGAGCCGGCGGTCAGAGGTGATGTTCTCCAGGTAGCCCACCAGGCAGAGCTTGAAGAACACCACCGGGTCAATGCTCTGCTGGCCACACTTACCGTAGTAGCCCCGCGTCAGCTCGGTAAGGAAGCCCAGGTCCAGCTGCTGTTTGAGCCGGCGGTAAAAGTTGTGCTCCGGCACGTGCGCCGAGAGCGAGAAGAGCAGCTCCTTCTCATCTTTAAAAGTTTTCTTGCCCTGCATAACTACAAGCAATAGGTCATTATCCTTGAACGGCTATCTGTAGCCGGTTGTGCAACAGCCACCCACGTTTCGCGGGACATCATTTCAAAGAAAGTGAAGGTAACGGGCGATGCTACTTTCGTACATAGTGCCAGTAGCTGTATGTTCACGCATATCTAAGAATTGGCGGTAACGCTAAAAAAGCATGAGCGACAAGTGGTATCTTATAATGACCGGTCAGTGTGGTTACCCACAACCGGAGAGTGGCTTTGGGTACTTGAGGGCAACCTATGCAATGCACAGAGGGTGCCCGACCTGTAGAGTCGGCCTGGTACAAGACAATGCCTTCAGGTTCAGGGCTGAGCCGAAAGCGAAGCAAGGCCAGTTCATCGGGCTGCATTGGGTGCCTGACCAGGTGTTTGTGAGGGGACCGGTAAGGCTGGCGTTTGAGAAAGAGAAAATCACCGGCATTCGCTTTTCAAGACCGGTTTTGCATAGCACAGGCAGGCGTTTGAAAACAGTCTTCCAGATGCATGTGGAGGCAGTTCTTCCCGAAGGCCTCATGGGGAGCAACCTGGCAACAGAAATATGCCAGATGCCAACAGATAAAGTAGAAGTCAAAATTCTGGAAGCAGTTGGCAGTAAGTTACTGGCGGGCCCTTTTTGCGGAAAGACAAAGCATCACTTCCCGCAGAGTTGAAAAATAAGATTCCAGAAATCAATCTTCCAGAACCAACCAGATATAGTACGGTCAAATGAATGGTTCGGAAGCGGTGGTAGCGCTTATCGGCCTGTCCTTGTCTCAGAAAGGGTTAAAGATATTATTAAGCAGCACAAATGGCGCGGTGCGTTTCTGCAGTCGGTAGAGTTAGTTGAATAAAAAGCCCTAACCGCCGACAAAACTATAGTGCAGGAAAGCACTATAATTTTGTCATTTGTTTTAGCCCCCATTTTACAGGGTTATATTCTATTGAGAGAGGCAGCTTAATTTTTTGTGCATGATGAACTAAGGTAATCTCCTGAGTTAACTGCTCGTTTAATAGGCTATGAACTCACACATAACGCTGCTAAAGCTACTCTGCCGCCCATGGATAGTGCTAGACGTTGTCTGGCTTGCTGGACAATGGCTTATTTCCTCTACAGGGTTCACAGGCAGACATGGCAGCAGAGATAAGAGAAAAAACTAGAGCACTCTCTGCCTTCGCCTCTAAACTCCCACGTTTCATAGGTTGCCGCGACGGGATATTATCTTTCTGCCGCTCCACCGTATGTTACGGCAGGAAGTCCACCCTTATCTGGACCCTTTCCTCCCCCACCGGTGTCAGGAGGGTGACCTCTACCTTGTCGCTTTCATCGTAGTGCCTGGTAATGCCCCGGATGATGCCAACGGCAACAGCCGCCATCCTGCGCCTGGAGTAGTAGTCCACTATCAACTGCCTGCTGCCCTTCTTTGTCACCAGCAGCAGGGGCGGTGTTGCCCGGCTGTCCTCTTTCCTGACGGCAGCGTGCATGGCCGCCTCCGTGTTGAGCAGCATGTCATAGGTGCGCCACTCCGGGTGCATGTGCTTTTTGTATATCATCAGCAGGTCAGGCACCAGCGACTCCCCGAACTGCTCCATCAGCTGGTGCGGCGGAACCCCCACCAGCTTGGAGGCTTTGCCTATGATGGCAGCGATTTCGCTGGTCGGGTACGTCTCGTCCATCTGGTAGGGAGCATGTTCTATGCCTGCCGCTTCACGTAAGTTCACCCACGTACTATACCCATACAGGCTTTCCACGAAGCGTCTGAGCAGGACGAAAATAGAGCCTTGCATTCTGTCTTCGGTGATGGTTGCTTTTTCCATTGGTTGTGCTGTCTGTTGCTCAGGGGCTTGTTCTGTGCAAGGTAAGGATAATACAGGAGATGGTTCAATTCTACCTAACCGAAAGCCACTCGACAGCCTCTGGTCTACTGGTGAAGTTTCGCAGCTCGAACGGGAGTGAGAGAGACTGCCTGACATGCTCCATGTTTTTCTGTGCTTTGGTTTCCACGGTGGGCGACACCGACTGCACCCGGGCCACTTTCTCTACCCGGGTCTTCAACAGGCCTGCCGCCAGATGGGCTGCTATGTCTTTGCCTGCTTCTTCACATACTGTCGTGACGGTTCTGGTGGAGTCCAGCAGGAGCCGCTTCACGTCATAATTCCTGACAGTGTCCACCAGCGTGTCCAGTCTGCGTTTGATGTCAGGAAGCAGAAAGTCGTGCAGGTCTGGGTATTCTGCCGCCAGGATATCGGATGCCGGGGCGTAATCCAGTCGTATGATGCTGTTGTCGAAAAGAACCATCTCTGTGAAGGGGTGTACCTATTGCAGGCACTGCACTTTTTAGGTGAGTAACAGTAACATCTGTTGCTGCATAATAGTGCTACTCGCCCTGCTATTTATGTTGGTTCAGGATGCTTTTTGCCTCAAAGCATTGGAAGCCAGAATAATAATTTTCAGAAATCAGTGACAAAGCAGAGGGAATCTGCGACCATGGAGGTTTCCAGGCAACAGCCACAGCCTTGTCCAATGACAAGGTGTGGTACAGAGTTGAACGTTATCCCATCGCCCTCAGCCAGGCCAGAGCAGTGTCCTTGCTGTCGAAAGTTGCTATAACGATGCCCCTGACACCATAGCTAAGGGTCTTGTCAGTAGAAAGCTTGCTGTACAGGTCAGGGGAGTACACCCAGGCGAAAAGTCTGCAGCCTGCCTCATGCATCCGGGGAAACCAGCTTTCCGCCCCCCACCTGGCAGCGTCATCCCACATGCCGGTGACGCGGGTGTTGTCGTTGAGAACCTTTGTGCAGTGGTGCAGTTTGAGGTAGTGCAGCATCTTCTCGCATCCGTCCATGACGCTCTCATTTGTCTGGCTGCCCGTCCAGTCTGAGTACAGGATGTCTTCTAAAACATCATACGAAATGGTAATATGCGGCTCTGATATTAATGTCCTCCCTTTCACTTTCACTTATGGTGCTGAATGTTATAACTCGCTTTCATGCCTGACATACGTGGCTTTCCCATTACTGGCGAAGAAAAAGCCACTATGATCGCTCTGTCTCCTCCTTTACATAATGCAAGTTATGGTAAGTATGAAGGCTGTTGATTGTGAAAGCATCTCAAGAAACCTCACGTTTTCCGGGATAAGCATGTGGAAGGTTCTGCAATGCTTTAGTTGTATATTGCGACACCATAGAAGGGCTCAGCACTCAGGCAGCAGCCACTCTTCAGCGCTTTCCACAACAGAGAAGGGTGGCATCGGAGTACTGCTTCATAAGGTGCGTAAACTATACCATCTCGCTGCAGCGTCATGTTTGGCAGGAGAGTTTGTGGCTGAAAATTATTACATTTATGACGCGTTTTAAAAAAGGATAAAAAGCGGCATCAGTGATTATACCAAACAAACTCATAAAGCTTGACTACAACCCTGCCAGGGATGTCTTGTCTGTCGAATGGCCTGACTTTCACTACTACTCTGCCAGTGAGGCTGCCTACACGCTGGACATCATCGTCGAAACCGTCAGGCAGTATGATGTGAAGTACCTGTTGACAGACACCAGGAAGAGTACGGTTGATATTCCACAGCCTGAGTACAAGGAGATAATCCTCAAGTTCGCCAGGGACCTGACCACAACCCGCCTCCACAAGCTTGCCCGGGTCGTGACAGATAGTACCCGCAGGTTGAAGCCCATCCGGGAAGTCAGGCAGGAGGCACATCTTGAGGTAGAGATAGAGGACTTTTACAGCGTAGAGGAAGCTCTTGACTGGCTCGCATCAAAGTAGCTGCTCCTTACCTGGCAATAACCACAGCAAACCTGTTAATCCTGTAAGCCGCTGGTTCTGCCTTATCAGCGCAGAGCCAGTGCTACCAAATGCAAGTCATCAATGCCCCTCCCGCATATTGGCCTTGCCTGCTATACAGCCAATGCCCATACAGCAATCAATTCCTGTAATAATCAGCTGTAAATGGTCGTGCTGTAGACTTTTACTACACCTGTTGCTGAGCCGCCAAAGCTCAGAAGTAGCCAGGAGTGATTCAGCAAGACTTAATAAGGCCCATAAACAGCTTGTTCCTGGGATATGAGGCATAGGTTAAATCTATAGGCTCCGTAGACTGTATTTTTTGCCACATGCTATGAAAACAGCGGCTCCTCCTCGTCTTTTACTACTCGCAGCACATAACTTTTTATTTCCAAAATGGGCCATTCCCTCTAAACCTTCAACTCCAGTAGCTTTATGGGAAAGCTTTTCTTCTGCTATCAACTTTCTGCCCCTCGCTTTGCCCGGGTCTGCGTATAATGCACCTAACACCTAACTGTTACTATTATGGAAGACAAAGTAGAACTTACCTCCATGGTAAGCATTCTCTCCAAGCTTCGGAAGGAAGGCATTAAGCTGGACTTCTTTGTCTCAGATGATGGGCGGCTGTGCACGATGGGCAGCAACGAGTACTTTACCCCGGACCAGTTGCAGATCGTGAACTTCTACCGCTTCGAGGGGGAAACAAACCCTGAGGACATGGCCATCCTCTACGTGCTGGAAACAGACACAGGGGTGAAGGGCACAATATCCTCAGGGTATGGGCCCTATGCCGATGAGAGCGTGGAGACGTTTATGAAGCAGGTGCAGGACCTGGGGAAGGACCTGGATAAGGCGGGGAGAAAATAACCTTAGAATGGCCTTCACAATTCTTTCCGTTATGAGCGCTGCTTTCAGAGTTGTAGTGGAGTTGCTACATTTGACTTTAGGCTTTTAGATAGGCAGATTTAAGTAACTATATTGCGCGCCTTTTTAACGCTTTACCGCACCAAAGGGCGGGAACAATTACTTATGAAGAACCTAGGCAGAGTGTTACTTGTAGACGACAGTGAAGTGAGCAGCTTCCTGGGGATTAGATTGATGCGCAGGATGAATGCTGTCGAGGCAGTCTCCCTGGCAGAAAACGGGCACAAGGCGCTGGAGCTCATAAAGAGAGTCTCCCTTGATCTTGTGCTGCTGGACATACACATGCCGGTGATGAACGGATTTGAGGTGCTGGAAGCACTGGAGCAGCTTCAGGGAAAAAGAGGCATCGTTGTGCCCTCCATTGTTATCCTGTCCTCCTCAGCAAGCTTCTCAGACAGGGAAAGAGCTGAGGCGCACCCGATGGTGAAAGGCTTTTTTACAAGGCCCCTGACAGAAGAAAAGCTGAGCTACCTTTCTGCTTTAGTCGCAGAAGGCACAGAAAAAGTATCACAGCCGTTTTAGAGTCTCTCCAAAACAGGTCCAACGGCAACGGCAGGAACAGATCGGCAAAGGGCTCAGACAGTAACCAGGAGCTTATTAAAGACCTGACGGAAAGGCTTCGCAACGCCATAAACCTAATCGAAGATAGGTGCAGCAAAATGAAGCCTCCTTATCTCGAGGAAGCTTCATTTTGCTGCCCATAAGCCCATTTATGTAAATTCAACAGTCTCGGCAAGGAGTAGTTGTGTGGGTTAGCATGAACCTTTGCAGGTATACACTAGTTGAAAATTCCGCAGAAATCTTCAGAAGAGGCGGGAACGAACAATTACTTGTAGCCACTGTTAGGCATAGGTGCACTATCTCACAGCTTTTCTCGAACTCCTTCTAATATTATACTATCAACAGATTGCTCATCTGTATCTGTCGATTTATGTAAGACTGAAATGTCTCCCGTGGATTCAAGAACGACAGCTTGAATTTGATTTAATCGTGATACGTTTGCCTCTCGCAGTTTAGCGATCAGCTGTGATTTTTCAATTCTTGCATGTTTTAGATTTTCTTCAAGTATCTGATTTCCCCTCATCAACAGAAGCGGTTTATTCGAAATTGTAGAACTTAAGGCTGGAAATTTCTTCTGCAATGTTGAAAAAATAAAAGTCAAAAAAAGAAGACTTGCGATTGCAACTGAGCCATGAACAATAGAAGTACCTGAAGTGAGAGTAGAGGATATGATACTACCAATAGCAATTGTAAAGGCAAAATCGTAAACAGTAAACTTTGCGAATGACCTCAAACCTATGATTCTGGTTAATAAGATAATAACTGAGAATATCATTATGCTTCCAATCATGGTTTCCAAGAGCGGGTCTCTTTTATCAAATATCCATTCCATAGCTTGACTATTGATTGTATTGTCCGTGGCTTGTGCCTAATTATTGGCTAAACGTAATCAGGCAAAAGAATATAGTATATACCACAGTCAACATAAAACACTGAAGCCGGCAGAGGTCCCCCGCCACAGCAACGTACCAAAAGGAGCGGGTGCGATTTAAGGCTGTGGGGCTGTTCAGAGTCTATCACCAGCCAGTGGTACTACAATTATGTGGTCGCACGAATTCAGCAGCTTCAGAATGCTGCGCCTAACGCGCAGGATGCAGAGGAGCTCGGGAGGCTGACAGAGCTGAAAGAAGAGTACGAAATGAGAGTAGCTGTCACACGCAGAAATGAAGCGGAAGAACCCCTGCGCCTGCTGAGGGCACAGCCAGTGCTCCGGCTAGCTTAAACCCCGTGCTCTCCGGGAACAGGCCAGCAGGAGGAGGGGCTTGTGCATTGCATAACAGGAAAGGTGCTGGCATTCCAGGCAGGCTGTCTTTGTGAAAACAAGAGACTAAAGCCTGCCCAGGGCCTTCAGCTGCTTCTCAAAGTCGCTGTGCAGCATCAGCACGGCCGACAGGCCGGTTGTTTGGGAGAGCCTGAAGCGCAGGACCAGGTCGGGGTCCTGCACGCTCTGGTAGTAAAAGGAGCGCTGGCCGATGTGAGGCAGCTCCGTGGCGGCCACGTTCCGGAAGTTACGCCTGAAGTAGTCTGCCGACATGGCCTTGGCCTCTCCGTTGTGCTGGTACCTGATGCAGCCCCCCTCCAGGAAAGGCAGCACGTGCTCATTGAACTTCTCCATATACCCGAATCTATCAACCCTCCCAAAGCCAGACAGTTGGCGCTATCCGGGAGAAAGACATCTTCATACCCGGGAAACAGCCTCAGGGTTACAAGCCGCCCCGGCAGGGAAGCGGAGCGCCTTTCCCTACCAGTGCACGCACCTGAGGCCATTTTCCACAGAGTGTGGAGCCAGGCCCACAGTCCTCGCCTTGCTTCCACACTTCCCGTCTTTTCCTCATTTCTCTGTAAAGCGCTGAGAGCCTTTAGATAAAATGGCCTTTAATTGCTTTGGCACGGTTCTGCTACTGCATGAGGCAGAACTTAAAGAATAAGACTATGAAAAAAGTAACTTTTCTGGCAGCAGCCATCGCATTAGTAGGAATGTCTTCACTGGAAGCAAATGCGCAGACCACTACCCCGCAGGAGCAGGCTCCGGCTGCACAGCAGGGCCAGGAAGAGCAAAAGGAGAAAGTAACACAAGACCAGCTACCGGCGCCAGTGCAGGCAGCGCTGAAGAGCGACACCTACAAAGACTGGACAATAGGGGACATCTATGCTATAAAGCCTGCCGCAGGGGCCACTGCAGGTGTTCTGGTGTATGAGGTAATGATGACCAACGCACAGGGGCAGACAGGTGTTGTTAGAATGGACGAGAAAGGCGGCGACGCCTCCAAAAAATAGTGAACGAATAGGTAAAACTGTTGAAAAGAGCCTCCGCGTTGCGGGGGCTTTTTACTTCCCGCACTGCCTTCCAGCACCAGGAAACAAAGGGGAAGGCAGGGTGTATTGGCTTCGCTCAGCACGACTCACAAAGGCGTAACATACATATTCAGGCAACTTTCCTTTCTTTATTTCGTTATAATCTACCTTGTAGTGCATTATTTATAAGAGGCTGCATATAGATAATCTACTATTTTATATTTTATTACTTACTAATTTTTACAGAGATGAGAAAAATCAATTGGCTCTTTTTAATGTTGCTTTCCTTTTCTTTCCTTGCCTGTGAGAAGGACGATGATGTAGAACTCGACACTACTGACCCGACCATCACCATCCTGGCACCTGCTGCCGGCACTACGTATGCACCAGGCGATGAGGTGAACCTGCAGGCAGAGGTTAGAGACAACATGGGTCTTGAGGAGATTAAGGTGAGCGTGACGGACCCGAGCGGAGTTGAGCGGCAGATAACAGACCAGGGTGTCAGTGACTTTCTCAACGACAACAAAGAGAAGGACCTGGACGTGGAGATAGACCTGGATGCGAATGCGCCAGCCGGTGCTTACATCATCCGCGTGACGGCCATAGACGAGCAAGAGAATGAAGCCTCGCAGGCGGTTACGGTTTCCGTTGTACAGTAAGCAATCGCAGGTCGATAAGCTTAAATTTAGAAAAGGCTCCTCATCTAGAGGAGCCTTTTTGTTTTATGAAGGATAGGTCGTGATTTTAGCGCCCCCTTCTTTCAAGCTGCTCGAGTTGCAGGAGCAGCTTCATGGTGTGGCAGGCCCCTGCTGCAGCATGCCTTTTTAATCAATACACTTCCACAAAGATAAAAAAACCAGAACTAAAATTGCTTTAATTATGTATCGTGTGATTATATTCATAATTACATAGTTAAAATAGTATACATGCGTTAACCCCGGAAGCCTTATGCCAGTCACCACAGAATTGAAGTACTGCATCCTCCTGGCTCGTATAGAGAAGCTGAAAGGCGCTGAAACAGGCACACGGGAAGAAGAGCAACTGAAAGTGCTCAGCGAACTGGCGGAGGAGTTCAAAGGCAGCATCGCACACCCAGTGGGTAGCAACGCAAGCCGGAAAGGCTTTCACTTGTTGTATAAACGGTAAGGCCGTTTCCCTGGCCGCTAACCTATTCGAAGCAAAAAGCCAGGTAGCGCGTAGGCACTACCTGGCTTTTGAACACACTATAGCTAAACCTTACTGCCAGCTTAACGCCGTCACCAGAAGTTTATTTCGGCAAGGATATGTATTCCTTGCTTTGGTTAAAGAACACGCTGTTGTTTTTGGCCGACTCCACGTCTGCGCAGAGGTTGTGGTGCAGGTGACGCACCACGTAGGAAATAGAGCTTAGCTCATTCAAATAAGCGCACAGCCCCTCCAGTTTTTGCAGGTAGTCCTCCTCCCCGTCCGTCTGTGCCAGTGTGGCGTCCAGGTAACTGCTGATGAGGGTGAGCTGCGGGAAAGCGGCCTTGTTCCTGGCAATGGCAGCGCGGAGCTTGGAAACAATGATACCGTACTTCTGTTTTAAGTCTTTGTTTTCCTGGGTGCGCATGGCTCTAAGGGTCAGGGTCATCTTAACTCCAGTGAGAGCAGCCCTGAAACCGTATGCCACTCCCCACACCTAAACATTCTGTGCTCTATTACAGCACTTCTCTTTCAGGCGGCGAGGTAAATACGCTCCATACCCCCCCTCATGTTCCCTATATAGTGATTCGTAAATGAGATTTCCCTTTAGCCCCGCCACGTGAAGGAGAGGTGCCCTTCACAAATCTGCACAAGGTATTACATGAATATCCTGTCATATGTAATATTATTTATATGACAGGCTATTCATATAAGAGCGAAGTGGTCAATCCGGAAGCTACAGTGCCTTTAAAAAGGGAAAAGCGGCCCTTGACGGCTGTGAACAGTTGCAGGTGTGTTAAAAGGTATATAAAAAAGAAAGCCACCTCTTGAAGAGGTGGCTTTTCATAAGGTCATGAAATTCTTTACTAAATCCGTTCGAAAACAGGCTTGAAAGTCAACATACGATAAGTCCCCATTTGTAGTTTTAGCGGCAGCAAGACAAAAAAGCCACCCATAGCGGAGTGGTTTTTCCTGCAGTCCATACAAACCTTTCGGTTAGTCCGAGGAAACCACCTCCAGGGGGTTTAGCCCGCTGCTATACCCGATGGCCCTGTCGGCGGCCACGCATAGGATGGCGGTCGCGTAGGCAGAGAGGGACACATAGAGCACATGCGCTGTAGGTGGCGCTGGCTCAGCCAGCAGAAGGACAGCTGCACCTACCGTGAGCAAAATGAGCGCGAAGAGGTGCAGCTCCACGGCAGCTTTCACTGCTTTTTTGCCCCTCCAGGTTTTTTGTATAACGTATAGCGACATGTCTACTCCTATTCTTTCTCTTTCTCTTTCTCTTTCTTCTTTCCCTGGGGCAAGCTCTCTATGGCGTTGCCCGCTGTTCCTTTCGGCAGCAGGTACAAGAGCAGGATGCGGTGCAGAGGGCGTGTTTGGTGAGCACATTCCTGTACGGGTCAGTCCATCGCTCAAAGGAAGCAGCATCTTTACAAATACTGAACCTGTATGGCAGAAAGTACAGCATTAGCCTTCTATGGACCTCTCCGAGTTCAACTACCATGCACCTCACGAAAGGGCGGAGCTTGTCTGGGAATACGGCCGCTTCCTCTGCATCCGCTATAAGGGGGGCTGCAGCATCGTGCTTTACCACATGGGGGACTTCTTTGCCGAGGTGTGGTACTCGCCCACGCAAAACCGCATCAGGCTCGTGCGCGGGTTCAGCAGTCGGGCAAACCTGGAGCCTTACCTGAAGATGATAGATTTAGCGTGGCTGATGGGGGAGGGACAGTAAAGCCACCCGCTCAGCAAAGGGGTGGCTTTACCGCTCAATAGAATATAAAGCAACTTGGCTGTACTTGTTACGCAAGCACTTTCCTGAGGTTAGCCCGTACATACGCTGATAACCAACGCACAGCCTGCTTATGACCCTCTCCCTGTTTCTCTGCAAGCCCCTGGCCTATAGGGCCAGGCTGGTCTTGCTTTAAAAAATGGTGCAGCCTTTTTTGTTCTATAAACGGCAGTTATGTTTAACAGCGCACTTTGCTGAGCAAGGCTTTTGGCAATCCGCATTCCTAGCTACCTTTACCCAATACTACTGTTACACTTACATTACATGCATACGCTTACCAATGACAGCATGCACGGGTCTATCTTCGTTTTTCTGAAGCGGTTCGTGGAGTACAGGCACAACTACAACACCTGGGTGGATATCCTGGAGCGGGAGGGGCTGCAGAGCCGCATAGCTGCGCCTTACCAGATGAACGAGGTGTACCCCATCTCCGAGCTGCTCACCATCATGCTGGCTGCCTCCCAAAAGCAGGGCATTCGGTATGATGTGTTTCAGGAAAGTTTCGGGGAGTTCCTGGTGCCCGACCTGCTGCTGGTCTTCAAGCGCTTTGTGCACCCCTCCTGGCGAACATACCAGATGCTGCAACACATCGGCTCGCACATGCACGGGGGCATCAGGAAGGAAAACGACAAGACCAACCCGCCGCCGTTGCACGTGACTGCGGTTGGAAAGAACATCCTCATCATTGATTACCACTCCAGGCGCAGGATGTCGGGTTTTGCCATCGGCATCATCAAAGGGCTGGCAGGTTACTTTGATGAGAGTGACCGTGTAAGGGTAGCCTCTGCCACGGAGCCGCATGCCGAGCGGGTGCAAATCAGGATACATTTCCTCTAACTCACATAACGAAAAGGATTACCAATAGGAGCATTTAAACGGAGATGCTATTCCTGAATAGAGCCATGTCTATAGCTATCAGTTCGACTCTGGAGCCCGCTGCAGCCTCCATGTCCATATGCTGAGGCGCGGAGTTATGCTCCACATTACCCCCTGAGACAATGCGCATAACTGGGGCATCGGGTTTTTGTACCCAGCCGTAGCCCCTGTCTGGCTCCTCTGCATGGCTCAGAAACAGAATAAGGGCAGTGCACAGGGTGCACACCAGTAAAAAAAGGCCGGCCAGGGTTAGAGCTATCGCCATAGTTGTGAGAGATATATTATACGTAATATATAGTTAATTACTAATATACGTTTTATAAGTTACACATGGTGGCGCTTGGTTGCGAGAACTATCGAAATGCCATAGTACCCTCTCCTGGAGTTGTGACATCGCTGTACCAGCAAAAGTAAGGATGTTGGGATGAAGGGAAGGTTGAGCTAGTAAACTGAATGGATAAGAAGGTAGCCAGAGCATGGCCAATAACGGCGGTTATGTTCATAAAGCACGCTAACATACTATGCTAAGGCACGCAATAGTGTGCCTTAGCATAGCCGAAAAGTAGTCGCTTTGATTGACCAGAGCATTTTAAGCCGGGCTGAGTTCAAAGCCATGACTTTGTAAGCAGTACCGGGAGCTGTCTGTTATTGGAAAGACTATGCGTTTCTCCATTTTGAATAAAGCATACATGCTACTAATGAGTCATGAAGGCATGTTAAGAGGAGATAGAGGTAACTGCTGACGATTGCCAATGTATAATTAACATACCTCTATTGATTCTTGCCATTCAGATTGTGAGCACTTATGCGATTTGCCTGCTGGTGAAGGTGCTTTTTACTACATTAATAGCCTTCTGCAAAACCTGCCTTACTTTGCCGCGGGTCTCACCAAGCATGTTGGGATAAATCATTTTTCGGGCGTCTACACAGTAAACAGGCTTACCGGAAATGTTGGCAATTTGCTGGGCCTGCCAAATCGAGCTCTCAATAAATAGCCAGCTGTCATACTTCAGGTAAACGGAAGCCTTAAACCCGCCATAGTTATTGGCTTTCTGCCTGGCCTCCTTCGTGGGTAGGTCAAGCATTACCAGCTTGTTGTACTTTATGTCATGATTCGCCAGCCATGCTTCAGTTTGTGGCCGGTAACGCTCCAGGCGATTTGTGACAATAACACCGATTGTTCTGGTCGGGCGGAAGAAAGGAACTACGTTGGCCAGGAAATGCTCGTAGTTGGGTCCATCATCATTCTCTTCTTCAGTCGGGTCTTTACACAGCACCCCATCGATATCGACGCAGCAGTTTTCCAGTAGATCGTGGTGCATCATGTTCCATTCGAAAATCCGGGGGCCTGGACAGACATCAAAGTGTATGTCTGTTTTATCGATACTTTCAGGTGCTGCAAAAACTGCTGCATAGGTGATTTCCTTGTCGGGGTAAAGGCCATGCAGCTTTTCTTTTACCTCTTTAATTGATTTTCCTGACCAAACGCTGTCGTCTATGATAAGTATCTTCTTATAGTCCTCAAAAGGCTTAAGGTAGCTTTTCATTCTGCTTCCGGACTGCAGAATCCTCCCCTCCATAAAACCTTCAACATCTGCGAAAGGAAGGTTAAGGTGGAGGGCCAGTAGATTGGCGGCAAGCATTCCGCTTCTGGGTACTCCCACAATAAGATCGGTGCCTAAAGGCACTCTAGAAAGATTTGTAGCTATGCACTGATTTAAATCCTCAATTGACCTGTAGTTCATTTTTTAGTGTTTGCTGTAAATCCGACACTACAGTTTAGCGCTGCGGCTAAACTAAAAAGTTGATGCCTGATGCGTAGGATTGCTTGCTTGAATAGAACCGTTAAAGTGACATATTGTTTGTTATTCATTGTTTTGTTCTAGCAGCGTGAATTATGGTAAAAGGCCGTTGCTAAGAACGGCTTATTTCATGGCTCAATTTGTAAACCGTAGCTTATACTGTCTTGTCCTAAAATCGATGGATAGAGCGATCACTGTTGAATAAGGGTGACAACTGAAGCTCTTTAGCATCTTGATAATTCTTATCTTTAGTCTGCTTCAGAAAACAAGCTCCTTGCCTTAATGGTACTTGGAAAGTCCTTCCTGAAATCTGGGCTGGAATGTATGGGCCTATGTGATGCATGGGCATTTGGTGAATTAACTGGTGATCTCGTTGGAGAATCCCGTACAGAAAAACTCTTATACTAGTGAATACATTCCCTGAAGCTATTTCAAAATGTAAAGAAGCGCCATGGGAAAAGCACTGCCACTTCAAATCGTTAACCCACACGCCGCCGGTATAGACGTGGGGTCCCGCAGCCATTTCGTTGCCACAGACCAAGTCAGGGAGAATGTCCGTTCCTTTGGGATTTGCACCAAAGACCATGAGGAGCTTATTCTGCACTTGCGCGACGCGGGAGTCACATCCGTGGCCATGGAAAGCACCGGGACCTACTGGCAAACTCTCTTCAACGCGCTTCAGAAAGCCGGGTTTGAAGTGCTGCTTGTCGGGGGGAGCCAGACAAAGAATGTACAGGGGCGCAAAACCGACGTGCTGGACTGTATGTGGATTCAGAAGCTGCATTCCCTAGGCCTATTGTCGGGCAGCTTTCTTTTGAGCGACACGCTCCAGGAGCTACGCACTTATTATTACCACAGGCAGCATCTGGTTGAGCAGATCTCCAGGTACACGCACAAAATGCAAAAGGCACTCCGGCTGATGAACATCAGGCTGGACGTGGCCATCCGCGACATTACTGGTAAATCAGGACTTGCGATAATAGAGGCGATTCTGGCGGGGAGCCGGGACCCGCAGCACCTTGCCTCGCTAGTGGATGTGAGGATGAAGAAGACCAAACAGCAGATCGCCGAGGCGCTCCACGGCTCCTGGCGGGAAGAGCTGCTGTTTGAATTGAGGTCTTGCCTGCACTTCTACAGGCTCTATGAAGAAGCCCTCAAGGAGTGTGACCAGAAGATCGAGAGTTCCCTGTTGAAGCATGCGCCGCAGACATCAATATCTGAACTTGAAGAGAAGTCCTTGAGGCAAAGCAAGAAAAAGAGCAGTAAAAACGCTCCTGAGTTCAATGTCCCCAGGATAGCCTACCAGTACTTCAAGACTGACCTTCTCGCTATCTCCGGGATCAGCTACGGCACTGTCCTTTGCCTGCTGACGACGATGGGAAAAGATCTGCACAGGTTCCCAACCGCCAAGAGCTTCGCCAGTTGGCTGCGTCTTGTTCCAAACAACAAGGTAAGCGGCGGCCGTGTTATCAGCAGCCGTACACCGTCAGGTAAATCCTGTTTAGCAATAGCGCTTCGTCAGGCTGCCAACTCCATCGGTAATCAGAAGGAACATGAACTCACCCCATTCTTCAAGAGGGTTGCCTTCAAGAAAGGGCGGATAGCCGCTATCACGGCAACGGCAAGGAAGCTGGCCGTCATTATCTGGAACATGGTAACCAAAGCAGAAGAGTACAAGAAAAACGAGATAAGGGAAAGCAACGAAAAAAGCAGACGGATTGGGTTCAAGCAGGTTGAAAAACGCATCCAGGCGCTTAAACTAAATCAGAGCGAACTTGAAAAGCTTTTCTCAAGAGCTTCTTTTTTAGCCACTTAAAATGAAGTTGTACAGAATAGGTTGACAAACTTTTCCCGGAAAACGGGAAATTTTTAAGACCAAAAACAGACGTTGATATTCTTACTGATTATAATCTAGCTTATAGGCCACAAACAAGAAAGGCTCCCCGTGAAGGTGAGCCTTTCTTGTTCTATAACGGCTTACATGTTCCAAGAGCTTGGAGCATGATTTTGCTTGTCATAAAATATGTTATGGAAAAGTGTGATTATGGCTATGAGTGCTGTTAACTATCACATACACTTTTACGACTGGATGCGCAGCATTCTGATGAAACATAATGAAAGATATGATTAACTCCAAGCCCATGAATAGAGGTTATTCATTACATGCTTTTCTCCTTTTGCAATTGATTGGATAAAGGAATTTTAGGTGCTTCTTTGTATAATGATAAAGTCAATTTAAGAAGAGTCAATGTGATGATTAGTATCGTTAGTCAAATTTCCTTACCTTTGCAGCCACAATGACTACAACAGCCCTAGATACAGGCAATACTCCAGACTGATTTAGTCTGACACAGGCAGCAGGCAACTCCACGCCGTAAGCTGCCACTTCTCTATCTGATCTTCTTGAACTCAGATACATGTCGCCTTTTCCAGGCTGCACAAAATTACCCCTTTATTATCTTTTTCTATCGCTGCCAAAAATGGTGTAGCGACACAGCAGCGCACTTAGTGGCGCTCTCTTAAATATCCTATGAATCAGCATAGCACAGGTGCTTTATTTCCCTTCGCTGTGTCTCCAAAGAACTAATTTCTATCACTTCTTAAAATCATGAAAGAGCACCTTAAAATTTTCAGTTTCAGCCCGACGGTTGAATATAAAATCGAGATACTGGCTGGTTTAACTGTTGCACTGGCGCTTATACCCGAGGCCGTGGCCTTCTCGCTTATTGCAGGTTTGCCTCCTATTGTGGGCCTATACGCGGCCTTCGTTCTGGGATTGGTTACAGCAGTTTTCGGCGGAAGGCCCGGCATGATTTCCGGAGCCACAGGAGCTATTGCCGTAGTTATTGTGGCGCTGGCACAAACGCACGGGATTGAATATGTGTTTGCCACCGTTATCCTGGCGGGCATTATACAAGTGGTTGTAGGCTTACTGAAGCTGGGTAAGCTAATCCGCCTGGTGCCCCACCCGGTGATGTTCGGCTTTGTGAACGGCCTGGCCATTATCATCTTCATGTCGCAGCTTGACCTTTTTAAGACTACCTTGAATGGAGAAACAGTGTGGCAAACAGGAACCCCATTGTATATTCTGCTGGGCCTGGTAGCGCTAACCATCGCCATCATCGTGCTCCTGCCGCGCCTAACCAAAACGGTGCCTTCCTCGCTGGTAGCTATTCTGGTAGTGTTTGCCATTGTAGTGGGCTTTAACATCGACACCAAAACGGTGGGGGACATCGCCTCTATCAGCGGTGGTTTTCCTCCTTTCCATATTCCTGCCGTTCCGTTTACCCTGGAGACACTGAACATCATTTTTCCTTATGCGGCCATCATGGCGGGTGTCGGATTAATTGAAAGCCTGCTGACGCTGAACCTGGTCGACCAGATAACAGAAACCCGCGGTGATGGAAACAGGGAATGTCTGGCGCAGGGCGCTGGTAATATCCTGAGTGGCCTATTCTTTGGGATGGGCGGGTGCGCGATGCTGGGCCAAAGCCTCATTAACGTGTCATCGGGTGCACGGGCCAGGCTGGCGGGTATCGTGGCGGCGGTAACCCTGTTGTTGTTTATCATGTTCGCAGGACCGCTTATAGAGAAAATTCCCATGGCAGCCTTAGCTGGCCTGATGATTATGGTGGCGGTCGGTACGTTTGAGTGGGTTAGCTTTAAGATGATCGGCAGGATGCCCACCTCTGATGTGTTGATTGGTATACTGGTAGCTGCCGTAACAGTACTGCTGCACAACCTGGCTTTGGCTGTGCTGATAGGGGTGGTGCTTTCAGCATTGGTTTTCGCCTGGGAGAGCGCCCGGCGCATCAGGGCGAGAAAATACGTGGATGAGAAAGGCGTCAAGCACTATGAGTTGTTCGGGCCGCTGTTCTTCGGTTCTGTAACAGCATTCGAGGAAAAGTTCGACGTATTCAACGACCCGGAGGAAGTCATCGTTGATTTCAAGGAAAGCAGAATAGCAGATATGTCGGCCATAGAGGCCGTGAACGTGCTGACAGAGCGCTACCACAAGCAAGGGAAGAGGCTACACTTGCGGAACCTGAGTGACAGCAGCCAGCGAAAGCTCATCAAGGCAGACTCCGTGATAGAAGTGAGTATACTGGAGCCTACTTTTGCCAGGGCTACAGACAAGTATTAGCGGTTGTGCTTTGTTGTAATTTGATATGAAATAACAATCTAGAACAAGAGGAGGTTATGCCTCCTTTTTGTTTTCAAGTCTCCCCACCACGATTTTGGCTGCAGCTTTTTTAGCGGCTACACTTATAAGGATGAAAGGAGTTTCATCGCCTGCATGCTCAAGCACGGGTTTAGACACGTTGTGCACCTTCACGCCTGTAGAAGTCTCCCCTCCTTTTTGCCGATATGCGCGTGCGCGTGAAACGCAGCCACTACCTCTCTGCGGTTAAGTGGTTCTTCCAGCCGGGAACAAGCCCAGAAAAGGGTGAATAGCTTCAGGCTCACCTTTTTCTGTCGCTTTTATGGGAGCGTAATGCAGCAGCACTTTATAGTGGATCAAAATGACTTTTCTTTATTTTGCCAGGCAATCCACAGGGTAAGGCTTTTGTATGAGTGCAGGTAACTACTGCTCATTGCAGCACATGGATAATGCTCCCTCTGAAGGCATGGGCAGAAAAAACAGCTAGCGCATTGCTGTGCTGCTCCGTTCTTTCCTCAAAAAAACACTGTCAAGCTTCTCTATAAAGACAGCGTTGAACTTCTCTACGCCGGCCTGGCTCAAGTGATCCTTGTCGTAGAAGTCAGCTTGTGAATTTAACCTAAGCCCCTCCTCTTTGTTGAAGTCAATGAGGTGTATACTGTTAGAAGAGGCGACACCCTCTATAAAGTCTGAGAAATCCTGATAGTTCTGTACTGAGTTCAAGTACTCCTTCGTAACAGGGACAACAACAAATACGAGCGCTACATTCTGTTGTTTGCAGAGGCTTACAATCTCTTCCAGGTATTCTTCCTGCAGCTTGTTTGGGGCAAAACGGCTTTTGGGCTGATGCGCCAGCTCAATCTTGCTCAGGATGTTCTTTTCTATTCTGGATTCTACATAACCGGCACCTACATACCTGTCTTCCCGGAACTCCTGTTGTGCAGTGGTATCCAACGGTGACACCCATTGGGTTATCGAGCTTATCAAAAAGCTGTTTAGCAGTACTATGTCCTTACTCTTCCACACCATATCCAGGGAGCCTTCTGTTATTTCAGAGTTCGAAATAATGTCGGCTCCAGCCTCCGAGGCTGGCAATGACAATATGTTCCAATACAAATCCATCACAACATACCTGGGTCTGATGGAGGGGAGGTACTCCTTCAGAAGATGGTAGGTCACAAAGGGGGTTTGGTTCGGGGTACCCAGGTTGAATGTCCTCAGGTTGTGCTGGCTGAATATTCTGGGGTCAAAGCCCCTGTACACATGGGATGAGCCGATAAACAAGATGTCTACATCCTGTACCTTCTTTGCCTCCTGTAGCCTCAGTAAGGTATACCCGTAGCCGCCAAATGTGTATCTGGTATTGGGGAGCCAATGTACTCTGCCCATTTCCAGCATTGCAAATATAAAGCCCACATATGCTAAAGCGGTAGCTAACCCGACACCAAGTAGTTTACATAAAAAGTTCAACATCATTCTAGAACTGAAAGTAGATGAATTCAGCATCAACAAAGCGGCCGGTTAAAAGTATAAGAGCCACACCCACCCCATAAGCGGCAGTTCTTACCAATGCGGGTTGTTGAGCGATGCTAAGTTTCCTGCCTGTTTCTGAAAGCAACTCCAGCAGGAACAACACCAGCAGCGTCAGGCAGCCTAGTATGAAGATGTATTTGTTTTGCCCTAACCAGGCCCACGCCCTCCTCAACCCCCTTTCATTTGTTACCAGCTCAGTTACTGACTCTGACATACCCGTAAACATGTGCGTTGAGATGTGCAAAGCATCAGCGACACTGTTTGCCCTGAAGAAGATCCAGGCAAAGCAGACCAACGCAAACGTTGTCCCAACCTGGATGGCCCTGTAAAGGAGACGATGTCTGTCCAAGCCAAGCTGCTGTGCCAGCGCGTCTCTTTTCTTCTCCGTTAAAAACCCAAATACCTGATACAGTCCATGGAGGGCACCCCATGTTATGAACGTCCAGTTAGCCCCGTGCCAGAGCCCGCTTACCAGGAACACGATAAAGATATTATAGTACCAGCGCCACTTTATTACCCGGTTTCCGCCCAAAGGGATGTAGAGATAGTCACGGAACCAGGTGGAAAGGGAGATATGCCAACGTCCCCAGAATTCTTTTATCGACCTGGCGAAGTAGGGCCTTCTGAAATTCTCCATCAGCCTGAAGCCCATCACCCGGGCAGATCCGATGGCAATGTCAGAGTAGCCGGAGAAGTCGCAGTAAATCTGGAAGGCAAAGAAGACGGTTGCGACGATAAGGGGAATACCCTCATAGTCAGTGGGGTTGTTGTACACCTGGTTTACCATAACAGCAAGCCGGTCTGCAATAACGACTTTCTTGAACATGCCCCAGGCCATGAGCTTCAGGCCGCTTGCCACTCTTTGATAGTCTACCTCGTGCTTCTCCCTGAGCTGGCCCAGCAGGTTGCCCGCTCTTTCAATCGGGCCCGCCACAAGCTGCGGGAAGAAAGTGACAAAGAGGGCGAATATGCCCAGGTGCTTCTCGGCCTTAATCCTGCCATAGTACACGTCAATGGAGTAGCTCATGGTCTGGAAGGTATAAAAGGAAATACCCATCGGCAGGAGCAGCTCAAAGGCTGGCGCAGCGTAGCCTACCCCTAACACATCTGCCAGGTCCTTCGCAGCAGTATTGAAAAAGTTGTAGTACTTGAAGGTAAAAAGGATGCCCAGGTTAGACAGGATGCTCAGCCACAGCCAGGGCTTTCGCTTTTCCCTGTCATCCTCTGTGTATCTGTCCATCATCCTGCTGCACAGGTAGTCAATCAGGGTGGAGACAACAAGGATAACGGCATAGTCCACGCGCCAGAACATGTAGAAGGTGTAGCTGGCGATGAGCAGTACCATCCACCTGAACCGGTACGGGAACAGGAAGTAGAGGAGAACTACTGTAGGGAAAAAGAAGACAAACTCAAGAGAGTTGAAAAGCATAATGAGTACAATGAGAAAGTTGTAACTACTAGCCTACATACAGCCAAATAATGAATATAGTTACATTTTTATATATAGCTTTATTTAGAAAGTCTAGGCAGTGCCTGCCACAGCTGTAAGTAAAGTCCTATCTATGTTTTTTGACTTATAGTAGGGTCATGTTGGCAACGACTATTCCTACTAATATTGGACCACCAACTACTTTCCTAATTTTCCATAGATGGCCAATAAGGACTTGGCTGAAGATTCCCATGTAAAATCAGCAGCCCTTTTCAGCCCTCCTGCTACCAATCCGTCATAAAGCCTGCTGTCAGTAAGTACCTGCTGTATACCCCCGGCAATCTCCTCAGGGTTCTCGGGGTCTACCAGTACGGCAGCACCTCCGGCCACCTCTGGCATAGAGGAGGTGGTAGAGGTGATGACAGGAGTGCCACAAGCCATGGCTTCTAAAATAGGTAAGCCAAAGCTCTCACGCAAGGAGGGGTATAGGAACAGTTCAGCTGCACTGTACATCAATGGCATCAGGGGAGGGGGGATGTAGCCTGGGAACACAAAATTGGGTAGCAGCTGCTTTTGCCCTGCTGCCGTCAAGGCCTCCTCCACAGAGGAACGATCGTAATCCAGTATCACCATGGGAAAAGCCTCCTGAACTGAGAGGCAATAGGTAACATAGGCGGCAAGCACGTTCGGTGTGTTTTTCTTGGGTGCAGTATTCCCCAGGAAGAGCATGTACCTGTCCGGAAGCTCATACAGTTTCCTGAAAGCATTGACCTCATCAACAGAATAATTGGCGTGGAAATTCTCGCTGACGGCGTTGTAAACAACTTCAATCTTTTCCTCAGGCACCTTTAACCGTTCCAGTATGGTGTTTCTCTCAAAATGAGATACGGTGATGATGGCATCGCTTTTCTGCACCACTTTAGGCACCACAAACTTCCTGTACAGGTTGCCGAAGTTCTGGTATGCTGTGCCTTTGAAATCGATGTGCTCCAGGTAAATGATGTCGTGCAGTGTGAGCAGCAGCGGGGTTGTCTGCCTGATCGAGGAAGTGTTGCAGGTGGAGTGCAGCAGATCAATGTTAGTCTTTTTTACTGCTTTGGGTAGTTTTAGCTGCTCCCAGTCAGGGTAAGAAAACCCTGGAATAGCATCTATCCTGAAGTTTTCTGTTTCACTCAGGCAACCCGTGTCATCGTCTTGCTTGGCAAAGATAATATATTCGTTCTCTTTGTCAATCTTCTGTAGCTGGCGGATCATTTCCAGGGCCACTACTTCCATTCCATGTTTCTTCATACGGAAAATCCGCTGAGCTTCTATTCCTATTCTCATGAGCTTGTGTATGGTCCGAAAACATAAAGGTCATAGACTATGCGGCAACGCAGCAAAAAAAGTGTTTGGTCTTGAATGATCTTCATGAATAATTTTCGTGTTAAATGTTTATGCATCTTAAACTGAGCCTATAATTTCTCCGATCCAAAGCTTCCATTTACAGGTAGCTCTTGGCTGTTTTCACGTAAAAAGATCAGGCACACCACTGAACCAGGGGCCAGCAAAACGACAGAATGCAAGGAAGAGGGAGGCCTATAGGCTAGGCCTGTTCAGGAAAAGGAGTAGTAACTCAGGGGGGAGTAGGAGTACTATGGATGTAGTAGCAACGCATAATATTTGTTAAGGTACAAAAGTTAAATGTTTTCGAAGGGTTAGTATAAATGGCTTTTGGCCAGAATGATGAATAGTGGGGGTGGGTGTTAAAGCTTGAGGTCCAGTTAGCAAGTTAAATATAAACCAGCAGAAAAGGGGAAAACGATGCTACCCCTTCATGTGTTGTTGTTAGCAGTATCTAAGCTGTCGACTTCGAAGGAAACCTTCGCATTTACACCAAAAGACACAATTTTATTATCAGTCACGTTCATCTCTTTGATGTAGATAGACTTGATGTTCTTCACAGACTTCGCTGCCTCTGCCAGAGCGTTTCTTGTAGCGTCATCAAAGCTTTTCTCAGAGCCTGCAATTACTTCTATAACTTTTACTATTGCCATAGCTTTTATCTGTGGAGTTAAATGAAACAGGATTTAGCAATCATGTACGAGGAGCGAAGAGACTTGTTAAGTATCATGATGTGGTTTGTGTCCAAACTTTAATGAAGGTGTAGGGTCTTTGAACCCTCTTATGGTTTGTTCGCATTCTTTTTCTTGTATAGACAGAATCAATTGTTTCCTGCTTTTGACGTAGATACCTTACAGCTAGAACCAATATTTAAGCAGGAAGTGGGCTGCTTTATACCTCTTTCATCAACCATAAAAGATCCTTTACAAACAGCCTAGGGCAGGACTCCTGCACTGTGCAGTATGATTATCACGTAAGTTGGTGACAGTGACCTGGAAAGGTGGGGTTACCAGGGAAAATGTGAGGCGGGTAAGGGGCTGGCTGCTGCTGCGGGAGAACCCGTGCCCCCTGATGCTGAACGATATGCAGGGTCTGATTATCGTACTGTCTTGTCGTGATATAGGTTGCAGCAACCGTCCCGCGAAACGGGGGAATGATGAGTTCGTGGAACCTCCACAGGCACCTGCCCCTGCAGCCTGTATGGCGTCTCTTATTGCCATCTCACAAATCAAAATTATCTATAATATTTGAGACGACTTGATGATACGTTGCCTCTGATGAGGAATAACTTTTTTATCCAGGCAGTCGCACCTATCAGGTAAGTTTCGCCAGCAGCTTTTTCAGGTTATCATATTCCGGCTGCTCCAGCACATTCAGCTCCCCTCCTGTCGCCAGATGCAGGGCCCGGTGGCACTGGCCCAGCCTGCCGGGCATGGGCTGTATCTGCTGGTTGTAGTAGTTGAAGAAATTGTAGATGTCCCTGGTGGAGCAGGGTAGCTTATAGCCGGCGCTGGAGGAGACGATGAGCACGCCCTCGTCCCGCACCGGCCCTACCACGAGCGAGCGGAAGCGGTGCTCCGTGTAGTTCTCATATTTATAGGAGTTGAGGTGCTGGAGCAGCTCGTAGGTGTGGATGAAGCGGGTCCTGTAGTTATAGGTGAAAACCATCAGCAGGTACTCCACGAACACCATCCGGCTCCGGACAACCGGGTCCTCGCTGCCCGCGTGCCGCTGGAGGTAGTTCCGCGCCCGCAGCTGCGCCGCCGCCGTAATGGCCTCGTCCTGCGCGTCCGCTGCCATGCCCTCCGTGTCGACTGTGTAGGGCACGTACCCCTCTGGCCAGCGGTTGACAACCACGCACTTTTCGGACAATTCCTGCTCCACATCTACTTCCGATAGTCCAGCATGAAACAAGTTCAGGCTTTCGCCCAGGAAGCCTGCCAGTTCCAGCAGCTCTGCCTCCTCCCCTGTTGAGAAAGTAAAGGTGGCCGGGGAGAAAAGGTCCACCTGGTGGTTCTCCTGGATGTAGCGGCGGAAGCTTTCCATGAACTCCGGCGTGCCCAGCTCATTGGCTACGATGCTCAGGTGCGGGACGGTGCGGTAGAGGTTGTTGTAGATAAGGCCGGAGAGGAATTTATAGAACGTGCCCTTGTACTGGAGCGGCGACTTCTGGTGCAGCTTGCGCTTGTCCACGAGCAGGACGTGAAAGGAAAAGTCCAACTCCTTCAACTCCTCCAGAAACACTCTTGTTTGTACTATTCCGTGCCCGTCTCCTAAAGAAACTTTCCCACCGGCAAAGTGCCGTTCGCGGAGGCGGCGGAACCCCTCCTCTACTTCCCTTTTGTTCTCTTCTTCCACGAGCACGACCGTGATGGAGAAGTGCGTGCTGCCGGGGCCGTCGAAGGAAAAGCCGTGCGCTCCCGCCTCGGAAACAAAACCAGTTTTTGCCATAGCGTAATTTTTTGTTGCGTGATGCCGAGACCTCTTTCCCGGCTGCCGCTTTTAAGATACTAATACTATTGGTCTTTGCCTTTTGTTTTGCTAAATACATTAGTTTTATTAGCTTTGTCAAGGTTTTTAAACGACCGTTTGAAAACCTTGACCCGGCGGATTTTTCCGGTAACTTTGTCATGCTTTACACAAAAGGGAGAAAAAGATGCGAAACTACGTTGCTTATTACCGGGTCTCCACCAAGGGGCAGGGACAGAGCGGCCTCGGCCTGGAGGCGCAGCGTGTCGCCGTGCGCCGCTTCATCAAGATCGGGGAGGAAATCCTCGAAGAGTTCACCGAAATAGAGAGCGGCAAGCGCGACAGCCGCGAGCAGCTGCAGGCGGCCATCGCACTGGCCAAGTTCCGGCAGGCCACGCTCCTCATCGCCAAGCTCGACCGCCTCAGCCGCAACGCCGGCTTTATCTTCACCCTCCGCGACAGCGGGGTGGACTTTGTCTGTGCCGACATGCCCGAGGCCAACACCCTTACCATCGGCATCTTCGCCGTGCTCGCCCAGCACGAGCGCGAGCTCATATCCCAGCGCACCCGCGCCGCCCTGCAGGCCAAGAAAGCGCAGGGTTTCCAACTGGGCTCACCGCAGAACCTCAGCCTGGCCGCCCGGCAGAAGGGGCTGGAGGTCCGCCGGCAGAACGCCCTCTCCAACAAAGCCAACCGGCAGGCCTCGAGGTTGGTGAAAATTTACCGGGAGCAGGGCTATACCTTCCAGCAGATTGCCGATGAACTCAACGGGGAGGGATACCTGACGCGCAACGGCAAGCCCTTCCGGAAAGGCACGGTGCACTACCTCTTTTACAAAGATCCCACCCCTGCCTCCTGAAAGCAGCATCAACAGGTACGCTGTGCCCACTCCCTATATAAAGGTGTACATAATCTTTCTATATGGTGGGGTCCTTCCTGCTATAGGCCCTGGACAGTGACACCAACAAGCAGATCCTGGACATTATCCTCGACAAGGTGCACCGGGGCATGTCACCGCAGCAGATCGCCAGCCACCTCAACAGCATCAACCTGAAAACCATCTGGGGAAAGAAATTCAGGACCGGCACCAGCAACATGTACCTGAAGAGAGGCAGGGAGCTCCAGCTCTTCCGATGGTCCGTGCCTTTTCACTGGAAATCTGAAGAAGCCCCATCTTCTTTACAGTTACTTCATGTAGTAGTTGTACTATAGCAAGTAAATGATAGCATTTTTAAAAATATAGTTGCACTAATTTGGTAATTATGAAGTTACTGCTGCTACCTTTATGCCCGGTTTCTGGCTCTTAGCCAAAGCCACATGTTAGTTTAGATTGTTTGTCTGCATGATAGGGTAGCCGGTGGCTACCCTTTTCTTTTAGTTGCCTGTCTGATGCTCGCCAAGTTCTATAGCATCCAACGGTTCACCATCCGTATAAAAGCAACACGCAGCAGCAAAAGAGCTGCCGCTTGGGCAAGGGAAAGGTATACCTTTTCAGGTCACGGTTTTCAGGTACAGGAATTCCCGAAAGGAAGCAGCGGGGGCGACTTTTTTCGCGCACCTTTTTTTAATATACTTATCCGAGCCTGAATCTCATCCTTCATCTACTGCGGTAGCATGGCACCCCGAAAGGCGGACTACCTATTGAACCGTCTCCTTAAAAATTCTTTATGCTTCCTAGGCGCTCTCTTTCCCTCTAACTCGTCTCGTATTTCAAAATCCTTTTTGATTTGTGAGACGGCAACATGAGACGCCATACAGGCTGTAGGGGCAGGTGCCGCTGGAGGTTCCACAATCTTATTATTACCACGTTTATTGGGATCGGGTTAACGAGGCTGTTGGGTAATTGAAAATATATTTGACTCGTCCTGAAATCAATGGATAGCGCGAGCACTATTGAAATAGGCATGACAACTGAAGCTCCTGAAGCACGGTATAATTGTATCTGCTTCAGAAAAAGTCCCTTACTTTAATGGAACCTGAAGAGTCCTTCCTGAAATATGGGCTGGAATGCGTAGGCCTTTGCTATGCATGGGCATTTGGTGAATGAACTGGTGATCTCTGCTGAGAATCCCGTACAGAAAAAATCTTATGCTATAAATGCATCCCCTGGAGCTATTTATCACCAATAGAGAAACGCCATGGGAAAAGCACTACCACTTCAGATCGTAAACCCACATGCCGCTGGCATAGACGTGGGATCCCGCAGCCACTTTGTTGCCATAGACCAAAACAGGGAGAATGTCCGCTCATTTGGCATTGGCACCAAAGACCACCAGGAGCTCATTCTGCACTTGCGCGATGCAGGGGTCACGTCAGTGGCCATGGAAAGCACAGGGACCTACTGGCAGACCCCTTTTCAGCGCGCTTCAGAAAGCCGGCTTAGAAGTGCTGCTCGTCGGTGGAAGCCAGACAAAGCACGTGCAGGGGCGCAAGACCGACGTGCTGGACTGCATGTGGATTCAGAAGCTGCACTCCCTGGGCCTTTTGTCGGGCAGCTTTCTTTTGAGCGACACGCTTCAGGAGCTGCGCACCTACTATGACCACAGGCAGCATCTGGTGGAGCAGATCTCCAGGTACACGCACAAAATGCAGAAGGCGCTCCGGCTGATGAACGTCAGGCTGGACGTGGCCATCCGTGACATCACCGGCAAGTCTGGGCTGGCCATCATAGAGGCGATTCTGGCGGGGAGCCGGGATCCGCAGTACCTTGCCTCTCTGGTGGACGTGAGGATGAAAAGGTCCAAACAGCAGATCGCCGAGGCGCTCCACGGCTCCTGGCGGGAAGAGCTGCTGTTTGAGCTGAGGGCTTGCCTTCACTTCTACAGGCTCTATGAAGAAGCCCTGAAGGAGTGTGACCAGGTGATCGAGCGCTCCCTGATAAAGCATGCGCCGCAGCAGACAGCAACCGAACCCGAAGAGAAGGCAGTGAAACTGCCTAAGAAGAAGAGCAGTAAGAACGCTCCCGGCTTCAATGTCCCTGAGCTTGCCTACCGATACTTCGAAACTGACCTTTTTGCTATCCCTGGTATCAGCTACGGCACCGTGCTCTGCCTGCTGACGACGATGGGAAAAGACCTGCACAGGTTCCCTTCCGGCAAAAGCTTTGCCAGTTGGCTGCGCCTGGTGCCCAATAACAAGATAAGCGGTGGTCGTGTGATCAGCAGCCGCACCCGAAGGGGTAAGTCTTCATTGGCCTTGGCTCTTCGCCAAGCGGCTAATGCTATTGGCAACCAGAAAGAGCATGAACTCACGCCGTTCTTCAGGAGAATCGCCTTCAAGAAAGGGAGGATAGCCGCTATCACGGCAACGGCAAGGAAGCTGGCCGTCATTATCTGGAACATGGTCACCAAGAAAGAACCCTACAAGAAAAAAGAGATAAAGGAAACCAATGAGAAAAGCAGACGGACAGGGTTAAGGCAGGTGGAAAGACGCATTCAGGCGCTTCAACTAAATCAGGGCGAACTTGAAAAACTTTTCTCAAGAGCTTCTTTTTTAGCTACTTGAAATAGAGTTGTACAGAAAAGTGTTGACCGATGGTCCTGGAATCGCAGTCCTGGTTCCTGCAGACCAAACCCCACGGCTAACGCCTTTGTCGAGTCGTTCAACGGGAGCTTTAGGGACGAGTGTCTGAACGTGTTGTTAAAGTTTCAGATAGAATGGAATTATTGGATTGTTAAATACTAAGATTTTAGTGAGATTTATCTTGTAGTTGTCCTATCAAAATGCCATAAACAACTGCTTGTTCATAGCCATCTACACCTACCAAAGCGTTTATTTGATCGTCTACATAGCCCCCAAGCGGAAGAGCGCCAATTCCCAAAGAAGTCGCAACAAGCAACATGTTCTGAGCTATGTGTCCTGCTTCAAGCAGAGCGAAACGGTAGCTTCGTTCCCCATATTTAAACTTTGTCCGCGGAAAATTGATTGCCATCAATATACAAACCGCTGCGCCTTTCACAGTTTCAGTTAAATAAGTGGCATCAGCAATTTGATTTGTGAATAGACCTTGTTTTAGAAATTTGAGGCAATGCTCCTTCGGGTCATATGCATACAGACCTTTTTCTGCATCTCCTACATTTATAGAAATGCAGAAAACATCAACTGGATAAAGTGCACCTCCAGAAGGAGCGCAACGAAGTCCCCATTCTATGCCATAGCTATCTATTTCCTTTTTTGTTACACCGGCGCTGTAAAACAGTAAAGCTGAGAGATCGGATATCGATATAGGTTCACCACTAAAAACGCGTGCACTACGACGACTCAGCATGACTTCGGCCAACGGACGATTTACTCTAGTGAATTGGTTAGGCAGTTTTATAGAGGGAAATCCTTGGTATAAAGGCGCAGGTCTCGATATAATTTGCTTAATTGCTGGTGACGTGTTAACGGACCAAACAGTTCGAGCAGTGACAGAATCAGACTCTCGCAGCTTAGATGCTTCATGATAAATCTCTGAAGGTGACTCTAAAGCTTGTTTGATATAGGGATTAAAACGGTCAAACATGTGCAAATTTTTTAAATACAGAATCGGTAAGGAAATCAAGGATAAGGATGCGGGAAGGGATTGATATTTTTGATGGTTTGAATAGAAGGTAAAAGTCCTAGTTCCATTGGTACTTTACGCCAACGGGTTCCCCCAAGCATTTGTAATCTATGATCTCCATCCATTGTTTCAAGACCAGGTATTACAACTCTAGTTACCACGTAGCCACATTCCCGCACATCATCAGTGGTAAGGTCGATTGCGGATGGTTGAAAGCCTTTATTTACTACTGCATCAACACAGTATTGAAGCATCTCATCGGCGGTTCCACGCTTAGATTTTATTGATGATAATGGTACTTGTTTAAAATTTTTAAATAAAAATGAATATGCCTTTTGTAAATCTCGAGGGGTTGAATAGAGAAGTGCTCGATCAGTGAAACTGTGGATATCATTGAAATCAATTGGGATACATTTTTTTTGTTCACCCATGTATTCCAGCCAGCTTAGGCCTTGGATTAATTCACACAGTGTCTTCTGCACAGCTTTTTCTGCATCTAAGTTGGCTGCTCCTCCGACGACCATTCGCATCTCTGCCCCGCGATGGTCAAACAAAACTCCAAAGAATGATGGTATAGGAAAATCAAGGGTTGTACACCAGATATGGTATTCAAGTCCCGGACGGGCAAACCTCGATGTATAGACTTGATAGAGATCCGTATCCTCGTCAATAATAACCTCAGGAACAGGTAGGCTATTACGCCATACAATCATAAATGCATCACGTTCGATCAGTTCGCAAAATCCTTTCAATAAGCCTTCATTTATCGAAGTTGCACATGCGCACCCAGTAGAAACTGCAGGACCGATCAAATTTGCTCCCCATTCACGTAGTATTGGACTCGAGCTTAGATGGGCGAAGTTCGCCGGTAAAAAGATTGGTTTGTTTGTGACGAGATCCCAACCTTCAGACCAAGCAATAATCAAATCATTCGAGAACGCAGGATAAGGAACTTTCTGAGACTGGTCAAAGAGTGCCCAAGTTGACGGTTCATGAGCATTAAGATTAGAGTTTATTAAGGAATCATAGGATGAGATTAGCAAATTTTCGCTTTCAACAATACAGGCTGCATAGCGTTCCAAGCACTCACCTATTGCTGCGCCACGTGCATCCTCCCAACAGAGACCAGCTCCACTACCTACTAAGCTCGCTCCGGTTTTATATCCAAGACTATGCATATCAGGCCCACGAGCAGCCGCAATGAAAACATTAGGATCACCGGAATGGAGTTCGACCTCAGTAAGGTAGGTCACCAAGCCTAGCATTGGGCTAACGGGGGACGGAACTAATTGGATGTGAACTGACATGAAGAAAGCGTTATTTGGAATCTTCCCAAAGACGAATAGCCGGCCGCTTAGAATTACCACACACTTCACATCGTGGAATGCGCAACACAGTGTGAACTTCTGGGAGCCCCCCATAGTAGTCTATAAATAATACCCGACCCCGGGAAACAGGCTCACCTAAATTTGAAAGGAATTTAATAGCATCTATAGTTATCCAGTCGGCACCTAATGTACATGCTAACCGCTCGCCACCACTGACTGAACCAAGTAGACTTCTCTCCCATGGTGCGAGCGCAGCTTCTCGGCGTATCTTGTGACATTTATAGCATGCTGTCTGTTTAGGAATGACTAACGGCCCAAGTTGCATTTGAAATCCATGTACGTTATAGTAAATAGCTGGTATGCCACTGACCACTGAGGCTCGGTTAACCATTTCAGCTAGAAGATTGTCACCTCCACTAGTTGCGCAAATCAGGAGCCTAGATTTCTCCTTTTTTAACTTAGTTACTGCTTCATCAATAGCTTTCTGCTGAGTTTTATCGAAACCATTCTCACACAAAGTAAAGTCTGAAAGTTGTACCTGCAAGACACCAACTTTCTTCAGCATTTTTTTGATTTCTGTTGTGAGTTCTAAACTTGTACCAAAAATAATTATCTTACTCGTACTTAATAAACTCTGGAGCTTTCGACCTACTAGTATTGGTACCTCTGAATTTGCAACCATTCCCTCTTGTGCAGCCATCTGACCAAGAAGAACGGTTTGCCCGGCTAGTGCTGGACTTTTCGTGAAACTCCAGCTATCTACTTCGTCAATTCTACCTTGGCGCTCAAGTTCTGCTAGAACGAGGCCAATAGCTTGAGGCTCAAAGCCAGCAACTAGCAATTTACCCCATATCTGCTCCAACGTGTTCGCACCGTTTATGAGTTCGAATGCAGAATTTACTAAAGAAGCATCCGTTTCATCACTAGAGTCATCTTTAATAATCGAGAATGAGCCATCGAAAGCTCCTGGGTTTTCAGATGCCATATTTCCTTATATCTCAATCGTGCTTGTTGATGTTGACGTGCAAATATTGGAACTTGTAGATGTGCTGCTTGACAATGTTACACCTAACACAGTTCCCTGGAATCTTTCTCTAGTGACGAAGGCAAATTTTTGGAAAGTCGGAGTTTGTGTGTTAAGAGCACGGGCGTATTGAGGTGGAAATAAGGATCTTGAGTAATTATCGGCCAATAGTTGTTGCACAACTGAATTAATAAGAAGGCCTTGCTCGCCTGGATCAATAGCAGAGAAGCTATTGATTTTTTTCCTTTCTTCTTTTGATACCTCTGCTCCCTTTTTAGGAACAAATGGAGTATGCATCCTTTTTGCCAGTTCATTGACGGATTCCCTGCCAATTTCTTCTGTACTCAAAGTAGATGTAACAACTTTTTTTGTCTTTGGCTCAACTTCATGCAGAGTAAACTCAGTTACACCAAAAGGCCTATGGCTAACATTCACACTTGTTGCTATTGCATATCCACTATGGTGAATACTTATACCAACTGCAGGATGGCTGTCATCGGCTGAAGTTGTGGGAACAAAGCTTGGTAGGATCCCCAGTACACTCGGCACTACTTCATCCTCGCCGCTGCGAGCAATATTAACAAAAACTTTTGCACGTTCTGGGTAGAAAGTATATCCTTTTTTAATGAAATAATCATAAATCAATTTAAAAGTTGCACTCGTATCGAGCATATTCTTTACCCACTTTACAGCTTCATCGCTAGGCAACTGAAGAATTTTACCTTGTGGTATGCTGCTTTTAGATTTTGATGTTGCCATAGTATTTAATATCTCCTTTTTGAATGATTTTCAACTTAAAATATTTAGCTATTAACTGGTAAGTGAAAATTAGAACTGATGGATGGTAAATTTTTTGTTATCTATCTAAAATATAACAACACTAAGTATGAATATTTTTAGTGTAAAAACACCTGTTCTATTGATTTCACAATCTATAACTGGTCTACCGACTAATATCAATGATTGTAATAAATAAATAAGTACTAATAATTACTTACGCAGGTTAATTTCAATACATTGTCTATTAGTGTTTTATACGATATAACTAAGAATTTATGATGATTTAAGGCAATAATTTATGTGTATAGTTAAATTCGTTAGTTAAGTGTTCATATAGTTAGGTAAAGGTTTCGAATCATAAGGTGAATATAATTAAACCTAATAACTCTATTGTCTGATTATCTGCTCAAGCATGGCTATCCTGCTTTAGTATTGTTTGTTTTACCATTGTTATGTTTCGTGGTAATAGGGACAAGTTTGATGAAATCTAGAAGGCGAACGCGATAAGTAAATTGTCAGGTAACTTACCAAGGGAGCAGTAGATATTGACCTCCTCCCATTTTTCTGTACAACTCTATTTCAATTAGCTATAATAGCGGCTCTTGAGAAAATTTTTTCAAGTTCACCCTGACTTAGTTGAAGCGCCCTGAGGCGTTTTTCCACCTGCCTTAACCCTGCCCGCCTGCTTTTTTCGCTGGTTTCCTTTATCTCACTTTTCTTGTAGGGTTCTGCCTTGATGACCAGGTTCCAAACGATGACGGCCAGCTTCCTTGCCGTTGCCGTGATAGCGGCTATCCTCTCTTTCTTGAAGGCGATTCTTCTGAAGAAGGGCGTGAGCTCATGCACTTTCTGGTTGCCAATAGCATTGGCCGTTGCAGGCTTCCTTTCGATGACCCTGGAGGCTTTGAACTGCAGGCCATAACTAGGGTGCGTGGTCCACTCCCCGTAGAAGTCAACGGTGGCCCCGGCGAACACCTTGGACTGGTGGACGATGACGGCGGTCTCCTCGTGGGGCCTTTGGAAGCTGTTCACCTTCAGCACCGTATAGCCGGTTTCCGCACTATGGAAGGTGACGCGTTTGACGATACCTGATAGCTTCTCCAGTTCAGCTGAAGTTTGTCTGTCGAGTGCCTGCATGTACAAGGATAAGTAAGGATAAAGGTAATCACAACAGGTCCCAGACAAGCTCAGCCCTCGTGTCACGGGGATAGAGATTAAACTGGTACAAATTCAATCTCATCCGCTGTTGACTATTCTTTCATGTACGGCTCTGCGAAATTTCGTCTATCTGACCGGCTCTTCTGGAGAGGATTTGTCTTTCATCACCAGGTCCGGCACCACTGCTACTCCTGCCGTTCTTTTTCCCCTTCTGTAACAAACATGTAATCTTCAGGAATGGGAGGCAGGTAATTCAAAAGTCACTTTCTGATGAGAAGTCAAGGGATCCTCTGAGTAACAAGCTTCGCGACAGAGCGGGCCAGTTGCTGCTGCTGGTCCGTCCGCACCCCCAAAGCAGCCCCTCCCCGGCAAGCTTTGCCCCCCACCGTCCAGCACTCCGCCAAATGCTGCTCATTTGCCGGAGAGCTTCCCGGACGCTGGCCACCGTTCCGCCAGCCGCCTCATTTCGCTGCGCTCCATTCTTCCGCTGCCGGAGCAGTGGCTTCCCCTCCCGCGCAAAGCAAGCGCCACCCCTCAAGCTGAGGCTCTATTGTCTGCTTCTAGTCTGGGTAAAATCATGGTTTGAATACAAAAGGGGAAAAGAAATCATGAGGTTAATTAACACCATTACCCTAATTATCCTAATCAGAAGATGGATTGTCAAAGCCCTCTGTCATGGCCTTATACGCAGCATAGCCCTCTGGCCCCATCAGCTCGCGCACATAAGCCTGGCGGTAGATGCGCTTTCAAAGGTTATCACGCTAAAGCAGGACCTGGAGAGCACCACCACCCTTGAAGGCATTTTGCTTCCCTCTGTTTCTTTCCCTTTAACTCGTCTCGTACTTCTAAATCTATTTTTGATTTGTGAGACGGCAAACTGAGATGGATTAGAGGCTGTAGGGGCAGGTACCGCTGGAGGTTCCACGATGTCAAAATTCCCCATTTTCTGGGACAACAGAACATAGTCAATGCCATAAAATTTCTTACATTGAGGTAAATGTAGAGCCATAGTTGGAGTCGTCAGCACAATCGCAGTCTCACTGGTGGCTACCTAACTTCATTTATAGTGCAGATATTAGAAGCAAGTAATCCCTACTACACAATAGCTAGCTGTTTAACTTTAATCACATGGAAGAAGAGATTAAGGATAGATTCGAAAAAATCGAGAAAAAGCTTGACAATAAACACAAAGACATTTGGGACAAAATACAATCGTTGAGTGGAGTACTTATACCAATAGCAATTGCAGGTGTTGGTTGGTACTATACAAATGAGAATAGCAAGAGTCAATTGGAGGCTCAAAGACTAAATGATGAGAATCAGTTTCAAATTGCTTTAGTAAACTCTAATGTAGGCCAATCAGAACTCATTAAAGATTTTATGCAACATTTGGTAAGCAAGGATACAGCCACAAGAAATATAGCAATTGAGGCCATTTTGTATGCAGCACCTACTCCCGGAAAGAAAATAGTAGAAGTGCTCTCAAGAACAGGCGATAAGCAGACCAGATTAGTTGCTATTGACGCACTCGCAAATAAAAGGACTGACCTAATTAGTAATCTTTTTTCCGACCAAAAACAAATTAGGCTTATTGCAGCAAATGAAATTATTACCAATTGGACAAATGATAGGCTGATATTAAGTGAACTACTGAGTAGAACTAAAGAGTGTATTTCTAACAGTGATAGTTCTCCAAATTGTGATGACGGTGTTTATAATTCATTTGCAGTATTACCTTCGTTTTCTAAATCGTTATTATTAGAGAACAAACCAATAATTGTTGCCATAGAGAACAATGTGCCTCCTAACAGAACAAAGACTAAAAAGCTTGCAAACGATTTGATTAAACAATTGTAATTCGTAGCTAACAGTGCATTGCCTACGAATAATTTTAGCCTCGCTTTTCGTATCATTTATTCGCGGTTTCTCGGGACGACTGATTGTCTGACCTGTCCTGAAATATTTCAAATCCTCCTAAGCAGATCTCTCAACCTATATAGAGAATGACTACATGCCAATGTTCCTTTGTTACTTATGCTCTAAAACCTTCCTTTTTTATGTCTAAGTTATATCATAAATTATATTATAAAATTTGCATGAAGTGGACCAAGATTCATTTCATATCAAATCAATCATAAGGAGGTTAAGCCTTATATAAGGCGAATTCTAAGAGAAGTAAACATTTCAGGTACTCAATTTGAAATAAGGTAGCGAGAGGATTTAACATATGCCCTCCTAAAATGACTACTCTACATTAAAAAGCATTGAAGGCTTTTGATTACAAAGGCTCCTCATAAGTTCCGCGTGGCTGTTGCACAATTCTGCTTCCTGCTGTCTGCCTTAAAGCAGCATGATTGTGACTATTTATCAAGCTTTCAGGCTTCCGTGCTTACCAATCCTTTATACACTATGCAGATATACCAACCTCAGCATCTGCTATTAAAACCATATGTCAAGCAGATTCATCGGTTTACGGTTACTCCCAACGGGCTGTCATCTATGACCGCTGTTCCAACCGGTAATGTGTTCCTTTCAATATTCTGGGGGAGCGGCAAATATGTAACCCGAGGGCCCAGCTCCACAGAGAGGTCTGAAAGTGGCGGTGTGTTTATTTCAGGCCAGCAATTTGAAATAGCGCACCATTGGGTTCAAGGAGGCGAGGTTAACATCATCGGATTTGAGTTGACTCCCTATGCCATCCACCAGTTTTTTGGGGTTCCCCAGCATGAGATGACAGGGCAAGTATTATCGTTAGAGGATATCTGGTCTAATAAAGCATCTGTACTTTACCAGCAGGTGGTTAATGAGCCTGATCCCGCCAAGCAGCTTTCTCTTGTTGAAGGGTTCCTCTGCGAAAGGATAACAGCAAGGGAATGGAAAGAGAATGCGACTATCGCCGAGGCTACCAACTTAATTAATATGTCCCGGGGCAATGTTTCTATAAAAGAACTGGCAGCTTCATCAAGAATTAGCACAAGGAGCTTGGAGAGGAAATTTTTAGAGGCAGTGGGCATCTCACCAAAGGCCTACTGTAAGATAATGCAGTTTAACTATGCCTTTAAGCAGCTTGCCCTTTCAAACAAACATGTTTTAGATGTTGTCTCAGAAGCAGGCTATTATGATCAGCCTCATTTCATAAATCATTTCCGAAAAGTATTCGGCTTGAGTCCTGGCCAGTTCTTTGAACAGCAGGAAAAATTTTTATATGAATTTAAGAAAGACAATGACCATTTTGTCTTGGGTTCAATGTCTGAGACGCTCGAAACGGCTGGGAAGTTGTATGTTTTTTAGCTGTCGCATTTTTCCAATACTTAGTCTGATTTATTTGTGAATTTGAAATCACCATTTAATTGGGTTTGATAACAGTTCATTTATAGAAAGGAGGAGTATGTGAAATGCCATTGAGAAATATCCTATAGAAGAAATTTTAGGGAATCGACAGATAGTACTTTGACTCCTTACAAAGTAAGAATCAGCTATTCATTCTATATGTACACCTGTTGATTATGACGCAGCTATAACTGCATATGGCTTAGGAAAAGGTATAATTAAAATTTTAAACACAAAGGCATGCCTAATCAAATCACTGGAATTTATTCTTGCAATGATGGTGGCTTTTATTACGCCCGCTTTGTAGGAAATGCAAGAGGAGGTCAAATCTTTTGGTTTGGCGAGCACTCCAGCGGAGCTTTCTCTAACGTAATGTTTGGTGAACTCAATGTGTTCGGCGATGGGAATTTTAACGTTGAGAATGGTCGCTGGTGGGATGTTCCAAAAGGAAGTGCAACAGGAGCTAGCTCTCCGACTCGTCCTAACTCTCAATTAGAATTACAGATTGAGAACAATGAAATCAGGAAGAGTCTAGACTCTGGGGCTGGATTTGGAGGAGCACGATGGCAAAAAATAGGAGCGGTTCCACCACGGGTCGGTATCAAGCTATCTGGTTTTACAGGAGAAGGGCTAACAGGAGTCTGGCTTGGCAACAGTGGGGGGGCTTATTATGTTAGACAAGTTGGCTCAGAGGTTGTCTGGTTTGGAGAAGCCTGCTCTCCCCCAGGCACACCAACGTCATTTGCCAATGTTTTCGTTGGAACTTTAGCTGGGAGTAATGTAACTGGCTCATGGGCTGATGTGCCATACGGAGGATCCAGCAGTTTGAACTCAGGTAGCTTAAGCTTCCGAGTAGAGGGAGATAGGTTAATAAGAACAGGAGGTACAGGGTCAAATACTTCATGGATCCGTAGCCAAATATCAGACAGTACCATTATTTCAGCTCTACAAGTTACAATTACTGTAGCCAGTTCAACTCCAGGGCGTAACCCAGATGATATAAGGCAGGGCTCTGTTGAATACGGTACCATTGAACTAACCCGTGGCAGAACTCTTCCAAGAGTAAGCCTTAATGAAGGAAGGGGATTAAATCCAGGACAGTTTGATACAACAACCATCCCTTTGCCTCCTAATACACGGCTAGATGAACTCGTTTCATTTACCTTAGAGCATGACGGCGCTCCGCGAAATGTTTTTGATTCTTATGACAATTGGGACGTGGGTAAAGTAGAGATAGCTATTCAAACAAGTGCCTCAACATGTCCAGGAACGATTGTCACAAAATCCGGTCAACCTTTTGTGAGGCTTACTGGAGAAAACAGATCTGTGAAGATTCCAATTTAAGCAGTGGTACAGTAGGTGGTCTTAGCTGAACATAACAGTCGTTATGGAGCCATTGGAAAGCCCCTCTATTGGGCGGCAACTTTACTGTGGGGCAAGCGTATATACAAGCAGAAGCTAAATCCAAAGTCATTTTTGGAATAGTTTTAAGGAAAGGGACACGTAAAGTGCCCCTTTCTGTTTTTATGCCTGTCGCTAAGAAGGCATTGCGGTTTTTCCATCCAACAGGCCGCACCCCGCTTAACTCATAAGCCCAGTTATGATAAACGGGAGTGACTATTTAAGAGCTGGGAAAGTCAGAATCCATATTTTAAGCCGCCAGATATCAAGCAGCAACAGCGTCACGAGCAGGAAAATATGGAGACATGATTGCTTCCTTGATAGCTTATGCCGTCGAAGTCTATAGCGTAGCAAGGGCTAAGGCTGCACCCTATTAGCGGGAATTATTTTTTACATTTGTTTTAAATTCAACTAAATGTGTGGAAAATAATTAAAAAGAATAAGGATCTTAAAAAATTTAGAAGAGCCAATAGATTAAGTAAGATTGAGAGATTAAGACGTAACCGGCGACGGATTTGACCTCCCCCCGAGAAACCGGACTGTTGTAAAGTAGAGAAAACGGGCAATAATCGTATAGAACTAAAAGCGAATTGCCATGAAGAAATCAAAGTTCACCGAGGCGCAGATCATCTTCGCCATCAAGCAATCAGAGACGGGTGTTTCTGTCGCAGAAGTGTGCCGGAAGATGGGCATATCAGAGGCCACCTTCTACAACTGGAAGAAAAAATACGGCGGTTTAGGAGTGTCAGAGCTCAGGAAACTGCGGCAACTGGAGGAGGAAAACAGGCACCTAAAGCAGCTGGTGGCAGACCTGAGCCTGGACAAACAAATGCTGCAGGATGTACTGAAAAAAAAGTTTTAAGGCCAGCCCAACTCAAGGTGCTGGCCATGACACTGCTGACAGATTACCGCGTTTCCATCCACCGGGCCTGCCGTGTGGTGATGTTCCATCGCTCGGGCTGGTATTACAAGACAAAAGGGAAAGAAAAGGACTTGATGCTTCGGGCACGCATGCGCCAGATCGCACAGACCAGGGTGCGCTATGGTATGTGGCGGATCTACACGCTGCTGCGTCGGGAAGGCTGGCCGGACAACCACAAGCGCATCCATAGGCTCTATAAGCTGGAAGGGCTGAACCTGAGAAGTCTGCGGCCCCGGCGCTGCCGAGCGGCAGCCCACCGGTTGGAGCAACTTCCTGCCACTAACTTACATGCTTGCTGGAGCATGGATTTTGTGGCTGATCAGCTCTTCGACTCACCGCAAATTCCGTGGCTTAACTGTAGTGGATAACTTTAGTCGTCAATGCCTGGCCATTGAGGTAGATCAGTCCATAAAAGGCGAACAGGTGGTAGCGGTGATGGAGCGGTTAAAACAGGAACATGGAAGAGTGCCTGAGCGTATCAAAGTGGATAACGGGAGTGAGTTTATCTCCAAAGCTTTAGATAGGTGGGCTTATGATATCCAGGTAACACTGGACTTCTCCAGGCCCGGCAAACCGACGGATAACGCCTTTATCGAGTCCTTCAACGGCAGCTTCCGGGATGAGTGCCTGAACGTAAACTGGTTCCTGTCGCTGAAGGATGCTAGGGAGAAGATCGAAGCTTGGAGGCAGGAATATAATTGCTTCCGACCTCATAGTTCCCTGCAGGATATGCCCCCGCAGGAATGGATACAAAAGAATGTAAGGAAGTCCGAAATCTCTACTTTAGCGTTGTCTTAAAATTGGGAGGAGGTCAGAAGCCCGAACTCTCTACTTTAGCGCTGTCTTAAAATTGGGGGGAGGTCACTTGCTATTCGGATTATCAATGACATTTGTTTTATGATTATACTTTTGATTTAGCACTTAACCCGCTATTTTTTATATACCGTGTTAGCAACTGTTTATTCTTTTTTAACATAAATCTCACCATTCTTCATTACAAAGACGATATTGAATATCGTATTCGAGAAATCATTTTCAACGTCTCCTTTAACAGCAATTATATCTGCAAATGCTCCCTCTTTTATTGTTCCAAGTTCATTTTCTTTAGCCATAAATTTTGCTGATAAATATGTTGAGGATTTAAGAATATCGAGTGGCTTCATTCCTTCTTCTTCGTAAGCAATAAGGATGTTCTTTGCTGCTTCTCCTTGAGGCATTTCAAAATCGAGATAGTTATCTGATCCTGTCAATATAGTTACTCCAGCTTTAATGGCTCTTTGCAACCTATCTTGGTATCTATCTTTAGACCATTTCATTGCTGCAGCCTTATCTCCTTTATAATCTACAATATCATATATCTTATTAAAAAGAGGTTTTGAGATGTCAGTAGGGACTAGAGCTACACCTTTTTTTGCCATAAGAGTTAATGTAGTATCTGAAATTTGATAACCATGTTCAATACCATCAACTCCCGCAGTTACAGCCTCCCAAACCGCTAGGTCATTTGTTGCATGAGCAGTAACCTTTTTGTCATAACGATGTGCCATTTTTACGATTGCTTTCATTTCATCAATAGTAAGGCTCGTATTGTTGGGTGAATTATTAGCAGCAATCTTGATTATATCTGCGCCATAGTTTACGTGAATCCTTACAGCATTAATAGCATCATCTACATTCTTAACTATGGTATACTCATCTTCAACTACTTCTCTTTGACTTTTAATTAACCCCGGAACTTGCCCACCTTCAGAAATGATAATCGGTCCAGAGACAAACATTCTAGGGCCAACAGTGGTACCTTCATTGATAGCATTCTTTAAGGCAACATCAAGAAATGGCCCTGAATCTCCTAGGTCCCTCACTGTGGTAAAACCGGCTTCCAACCATGTTTTAGCTCGTTTAGCACCCCTTAGCACTCTTAAGGCATCGCCTTCGAATAACACCTTTTCCGCCATAGGATATTCGTCCTTTAGGTTGTCAAGAGTCATTAAATGAGTATGGCCATCTATCAACCCTGGGAGAACAGTATAAGCTGACAAGTCTATTACTTTCCCATTTTTGGGAATTAAGATGTCTTTTCCAACTTCTTTTATTTTATTATCTTCTATTTTGATGATATAATTTGTAAGGATTTTTCCATTTTCGGAATCAAATAACTTACCTGCTTTAATAAAAGTGATTTCACATTTTTCAATGGATTGTGCAACTGTTAGAGTCGAGAATAAAAAAAATAAACCTAGTACCAATAAATATTTTATTTGTTCTTTCATTATTTTGTTTTAAATAGTTGTTAACGGGCTGGTACATGTGGTGAGCAAGGCGTAGCCGCAGCTTTGCTCATGTGCTGTGTTGGCACTTGTTTTTCTTTTAGTGACAGCTCGGATTCTGATTTATGCAGCACCTCCCTTAGAAGAAATCTCACTTCTACTCCACATAATACTTCTTCGTGAAGTAGATATGCTTTTCTAACTTTTCCCAAGTAGAATCACCTTCTAATTTATAATTCACCACGCGTCCTCTAATTATATTTTCCCCCTTCTTCTCAGGCTCGATGGCAATTTTAGCTACGAAGGCTGCTGCTTTAACAGTTTCGGGCACAAAGCCTTGGATAAGTTTATAATCATTATCAAATCCCTCGAAATGCACCTCCATCTTACTACCTCCACTCATAGGTGTTTCAAGTTTTACTGATAATTGGTACTTCTCATTAAGTTGTATGGTGTCATAAATGCTTGTTAGGGTAATATAGTTACTGCTATCTTTCATAATTTTGCCATATTCGTCATAGTGTATGCGTTGGTTAAGCCATTCTTTGCCGTCCTGACTAAAGTATTCATGTTTAGCTGATAACTGGCCATTCTTGTTGTAAAACTTGACCCAGCCTTGAAAGTGATCCTTAGTGAATGCAGCTTCCTGCTCTATTGTCCCATTCTCATAATAATATCTTGTAAGGCCATCCATCAGCCCATCAACATAATTAATACTTGTCTCTATTTTTCCATTTTCGTAATAACCTATTGCTTCACCATTTAACTTTCCATTTTTGTAGTATGAAATTCCGCTCACCTTCCCATTTGGAAAATAATTAATTTGTCTTCCTTCTGGCTTACCATTCTTTACCCCAACCTCCAGCATCTTGCTTCCATCAGGATGAAATTTCACCAGTTTGTCGCCTTCACCACTACAACTTATGCATACTAACAGGACTACAAATAAAGCGAAATAAGCCCCTGCTCTATACATATTGATTTTGCTCGTTCATTGTTTAAATATGTGCCAACTACCGGATAAACGGAAGCCTATTCGGCTTATCTGTCAAAATCGACCGATAACCGGAACCGGACTGCCGAATATACTATATAGTTCCGATAACATGAACCACCCTCAGCCAATTCCCGCACCCCGCTAGAGTACCAAAACCGAACCCTTCAATTCCGGGCTCTGGAGCGGGTGTGCGTCATAACATGAACTCTGTTGAAAGTCAAATATTCAAGCAGGAATTTCAGCAAAATTAGGGTGGTAGGGAATAGAAGATTTTACAATGGCAAAAGCTTGTTTAAGCAACTTGTTACAGACTGCAATCAAAGCCCGCTTGCCGTTCTTGCCTTTTGCCACCAGTCGCTCATATAATGCTTTGCAGGCAGCATTGGACTTCTTAGCCGAGAAGCTGCACATAAACAGTTTGCTCCTGATCAAGCCTCCGCCCATCTTGGTGATCCTAACTTTGCCGCGGATGCTCGAGCCGGAACTGTATTCCCGAGGGCATAAGCCAGCTTTGGCAATGAGCTGTCGGTAACTGGACATGTCCTTGAAACCACCAGCAAAGAGCAACAGCATGCCAGCAGTCTTTTTACCAATTCCTGTAATAGAACATAGCAGCTGTATTTCTTTCTGGAAGAGGTTGCCCAGATTATCCTGGAGTTTATCTTCCATTTGCTGAATCTGCCTCTCGAGCATCTTCAATGTCTGCTTTAAGCTTTTTGTAGCCAATTGGCTTTTGACTGGTTGTAGTTCGAGTGCTTTCAGGGCGTTCATGGTCATGGTTTTTTGCTTGATGAGTTGCTCTGCTACCTGCTCCAATTGCCGGCATTCTACCAACAGGGCTTCTTCTGGCTGCCAGCGTTTTAGCTCATTTTGCTGACATAGCGCCGTATCCACTGGGCATCTTTCTTGTCGCTCTTGCCTTTACCCAGGTGCATTTGGATGAAGCGCTTGATGATACTGGATTGATGACGGCAATCGTTGCTCCTTGTCCGTGTAGGCAATAAGCCAGGTGCATGTAATAAGCACCGGTTGCTTCCATCACATATAGACTGCCTGCCCCGCAGCGCTTGACCAGCAGCTTAAAGCCAGCCTTGTTGTTATCTGTCTCCAAGTGCTGTGCCTTCCCGTCAACCAGATGGCATACGGCCAGCGTCTCCTTACTTACATCGATGCCTGCTACTTTTTGTTCTGCTTGTGAGACCATAACCTTAAGAATTAGCAAGTGTAAACTAGGTAAGCTTGAAGAGGAGACTATGGCAGCATTATCGATCCTGATACAAGCTCAAAGGGCTTAATGGAACTCTGCAAAGTAACAATAGATAAGGAAGGGGATTCTCATGTTATACGGGCTGTATGGGCCATAACTATTATTTAATCTTACTCCTTCCTTTCTGCTCTCTTTATACTAGGTAATCATTAAAAGCAAACATAGGACCTATTATGATAAGCAGAAGCACTTACTGAGGAAATAGAATTAGGTACTGAAAGGACTAAGTAGGATGACAATTTGCTGTCCGTTGGCCATTGTATTCTGCTTAGGCGCAGCCAAAAACGTATAAAATCAGTGATGCATACCTGTGCAGCTAAACATTTGAGAGCAGCACCATAAAATGGGGTGTAGGCATTTAAACAGTGAGTTTGAACTCATGTATAATTAGAGAAAAAGAAATCCAGCTACGTTGGAAGGAGGCTAAAAAGCAGCCCGTTTCATTCCCGTTTCGCTAAAGAGGCCGGCGGGATATCCTTTACTTCCCTTTTCCCGTTTGTAGTGCATTACTATCTAAATACAACGACATGGAAATCACCAACACGCTTGCTTTTATCGGTGGCCTGGGAGGCACAGAGGTCATCCTCATCCTGGCTGTCATCCTGCTGCTCTTCGGTGCCAAGCGCATTCCGGAGCTGGCAAAGGGCCTGGGCCGCGGCATCCGCGAGTTCAAGGACGCCACCAATGAAATCAAGAGCGAGATAGAGAAACCAGGGAAAGATGTGAAGGGGGAAGCGGGGAGGTTACCTGCCACCAAGGATGAAGCACAGAAAGAGGCCATGGTGTAAAAACCCTCTTTTAGCCAAACTAACGGAACGATACTAGGTAACCATCTTCGGCATGCGCCAAGAGCCGTGACTTGCCAGCATGCCATGAACATTAGAGATGAAAGAGAATCAATACCTGCGCATAGCCCAGGTAGCCGCTGATTATTACAGGCAGGCAGGGCCAGAACCGGAGCTAAGCCATTTTGAAGAATGGCTGAACAAACTCAATGAGCCGATGCGAAACTACTTCACGAAAGAGGGTTTCGAAGCCTCCAAGGGTGTGGTGAATTTCCGTCGCTTCGTTGCAGAGGAAAACGTACAGGGGCTGAAAGAGTACATGCGACAGCACCTTTCCAGGAGTGATTACGAGGCATGGCTGCAGCAGAATTCATGAGGTTTTGGTGAACCTGAGAGCTGTTAACACGGGCTTTGTGTTCGGGCGGGTTTTGGAGCGCAGATATTCAGTTTATCACTCAAGGTTACTAGAAGCACAAAACGCTGGATTTACACTTGAGCTCGCTGAAGCAAAGCCCGTGTTATCAGCTGCCGATTCTGTTCTCCGTTGTCGCGGAAGGTTGAAATCTAGTTTCAAATCATTTAGCGATGCTGGTCAACATAAATTACATTTCCATCCGGGTCATGTACTATAACACTTGCTGGTCCAGAAGTTTGCGCATCGGCTTCGGTTATTAACGTAACTCCTTTGCTCTTTAGCTGTTTCTGAATTTGTCTAACATCATCAAACTCATCAATGTTTTCGGCGTTTTCGTCCCATCCCGGATTAAAAGTAAGCATGTTACCTTCAAACATACCTTGGAATAACCCAATGATAGCATTCTCATTTTTCATAATGAGGTAATTTTGTTTGATGTCACCTGCAAAGGCTGTGAAGCCAAGGGCCTCATAAAATGCTTTAGAAGCGTTGATGTCTTTGACACCAAGACTTATCGAAAATGCCCCTAATTTCATAGTGTCTTTTCTCTTGTTCAAATTTCCTTTTTTAGGGAATGAGGACAGCAGAACAGGAGCTGCCTCAAATTGGATGCTCCTGTTCTGCTGCCTATAAACCTTGCTCGTCGGCACTTGGCCCGTAGCTACCTGGAATAGGAATGTTCAGAAGACGCAGGTACAAGCCAAGCTGTGCCCTATGATGGATCGTTTGTGCCAGCGCATGGCGAATAGTTTCATACTTCGACAGGGTCATGTACACAGCAGCACCGCTACGCAACGTCCAGGGTTCTTCCAGTTGCTCCTCTGTTGCCTGCCTCATATCTGCTTTCGCCTTCGCCAGGTTCTTCTCGAACAGCGTTAAGAGCTCCTCTATGCCATTTGCATTACCTGGATCATAAGGGCTGGCAGCAAAGTCGAGTTCATCGGTTGTAACAGCCAGGGTTATCCAGGTGGGCAAATCGGCAATGTGCAGTGCGAGTTCTCTAACAGGCATGCTTTTGGGGTGAGGTTGCCAATCATATTTATCGTCTGGAACAATGGCTAGCATTTTGTGGGTTTTCAGCCCTTCTTCCTCGATTTCCCTCAGAAGCTTTTCAATGATTTTCATAGGTTTATTCTGTTGGTTTAGACGAAGCAATATAGCTAATTAAATTAGCTATATTGCCAATTATATTAGTTTAAATTATTGTTATTATTAACCTTTGTCAATTAAGCAAAAGGCATTATGCACTAGGGTGTAGGGCATAATGCCACCAGGAAATTGCGATAATCTATAAGTCTTTCAGTAAACCGCTGAAATTTCTGCTTGCATTGTGTAAATACCAGCTTGTGCAGATGGACTCGCCCCGCTTCCAAGATGACGCTATCCATCCAATTTGTCTCAAAAATTCCCATATTTTCTGAGATAGAAAGACATGGAATGTAGACCATCTGCCAACTGCCTGTAGTCAGGGTGAATTGAAGCAACCGGTGGTGGGGCTATCCTTCTATGACCACACTATTTAATTCTGCTGCATGGGTATTCTTTCTGAAGTAGATGTGGAACACAGTGCCTTCTCCCTCCTCACTTTTAACATCTATTCTTCCGCCGGCACTGTCTACTATCCGCTTCACCATGTACAGCCCCACACCTGAGCCCTCCACATGGTCATGAAAGCGCTTGAACATGGTAAACAGCTTCCCATGCTGTGCCGGAGTTAAGCCCAGGCCGTTGTCCCGCACGGAAAGCACGACAGACTCTGCCTCTTCACGACAACTCACCTGCACCAGCGCATGCCGGTCGGGATGACGGAACTTGACAGCATTTGAAAGTAAATTATAGACAATGCTGCGCACGTTCTTCTCTGAGAAGGAAACAACAGAACAGCCTTCAAAATCAGTCTCTACCCGGACACCCGATTTCTTTATAATTTGCTCCATGTCCAGCCTGACTTCCTCCACAATCTCCGCCAGATTCACCTGTGTGCTCTCCTCGCCATTATCCTTCTGCAGCTTTGAAATCTCCGTCAGGCTAGCGATAGTTCTTTTGAAGCGCTCTACCGCACCCTGCATCATGGCCGCAATGCTCTTCACCCCACTCTCGTGAAGGCTTTCTTCAGGAAGCTCCAGCAGCAGCTCCTCCACCAGCCTCTCTATGTTCGAAATCGGAGCCCTCAAGTCATGTGAAGCGGTATAGATGAAGTTGTCGAGGTCGGAGTTGATGTGTGAGAGCTGCTGGTTTGCCGCCGCCAGTCTCTCATTTGTACGCTGTACAGACTCATTTGCGGCAGTTAGGTCCTGCAGGCTTTTACTTAGTTCCTCAGTTCGCCGTTCTACCCTTTCTTCAAGAGTGGCTGATAATTGCCTCTCCCTTTCCAGGAGCCTGCGAAGCAAAACAAACGCGAAGGAAAGAAGAAGGATAGCCAGAACACCGCCACCAACCTCCAGAAGCCTTCCATAGCTTCTGCTGCTGATGTAATCTGCCCGGCGCTTGCTAAGCAGCAGCTGCTCTAACTGTTCAAACTCACTCATCAGCCTGCCGATTCTTATAGTAGCCAAATCACGTCCTACCCCTGTCCTTACCAGTGCAATGGCCTTCTCATGTTCACCCGCTTGATTAAGCGCAATAGTTTCGCTCCAAAAGGCAAATGTCTCACTGACCAGAGCAGTTAGCTCTTGCAGCCGTTTCTGCTGAATGGGTTGGTCAGCCGTCAGGCTTTTTAGGTTAGAGAGATGAACAAGTACTTTATCCTTGGAGTCGGCATGCATGGCCAGGTATACCGTGTCTGCTGTCAGCAGATAACCGCGTTGGGCAATGTGTGCTTCCTTTGTATCGGAGAGCAGCCTTTCCCCCTCATTCAGAACCTCATGGGTATGCAATACCCAACGTAAGTTGTCTTCACTCTTCTTTATTGTCCGGTAAAAAAGGTAGCCTATGCCCAGCAGCAGTACAATGCCAAACACATAGGCTCCATAGATGAAACTTCCAGACTTGTTTTTTAAAGCTTTCACTTCATCAATTTATTAGCGAGATATAAAGGACTGTTCTGTCAGCGGCTATAAAGCAAAGAGAGAATAACCACCAGAATGGCAAAGCCATGACCGATTTGACCTTGCAATATACTGCATTATCAAAGCATCCCATCATCCCCCTCTACAGGATTCTATCTTATTAAAGAGGCATCTTAATTTATGTGCATGATTGACAAAGGTAGTCTTCTGAGTTAACTGCTCGTTTAAAAGGCCATGAACTCACATATACTGCTGTTAAAGCTACTCTGGCGCCCAGGAATAGTGCTTGACGTTGTTTGGCTTGCTGGACAATGGCTTGTTTCCTCTACAGGGTTCATAGGCAGACATGGCAGCAGAGAGAAGAGAAAAATTAGTGCACACGCTGCCTTTACCTCATTATTCCCCCTTTTTTCGGGACAGCACTTCAATTGCTTTGTCATGGAATGGGTTGATTCCTGAGCAATGAATCACCTTATCAAGGGAGACGACAGCTCCTCCTTGTCTTTTACTACTCGCAGCATAAGCAATGTTTCTTTTGTTTATAAGATTCCAACCAAACCATTAGCATTTGCACCTGTAGGGGCAGATTCTGGAGGTTCCTTATTTTGGCTACTCCCACACAACAGGTTAGCATGAAGTCTGTATGCACGTGTTTACTAATACACATAAATATTTATGTTTTTCTTTTACAGGTCAAAAGTACCACTTTACCCTCTATAACTGATGTTATCCTATTTATTGTGAATTTATTCATACTTTTTATATTCTTAATAGTATACCGTTACAAGCTTAACTGTCTGGTTGTTAGCAGGTAGCATAAGTTTGCCTTGCAACAATTGTCTAGGCTTTAGCAAACACATAATTTCTGGTTCGGCTTTACCACAACCCTAAAAGCCAACCGACTTCCACTGCCTGCTGATACAGGCTTTTTACAATTAAAATACAGGCAAAAGGAAATGCCTGCAGCGCTTGCCACTTAACAAAATAAGTGTTCATGGAATAACTATACCCCAGATGCACAACCAACACTTCTCTCTGCTCTGGCACCGCCTCCTGCGGCCAGGCCCATTCCAGTCCCTAAAGCAAAAACAGCTTCAAATTCTGTTTTAAAGGCACCCCTGCATAGCGCCCTGCAGCTTCAGCCCATGATGCTTAGAATCATGGGTCAGGCCCTGCTTTGCCTATTGATTTCTGACCAACCAAACCAACCAAAATTTAAAAGCACTTTAAACATGAGAGACTTAAACAATTCTGAAAGCCAGGTAAGACGCGTTCATTTTAAGCAGCTGCAGGGGCTATGGCAACAGGCCATGGTGGCGCTGGCCGTTTTTTTGCTGATGGGAACTGCCGCCTCTGCGCAGGACCCAGGCAAGGGGGGCACCGTCGCTAATTTCGAGGTGGACTCTGATTTCCAATCGGGCTTTATCCCTGCCTGGTGGAATACCTCTAACTACTCTAATCGGGCATCATTCGGCGATGACTGGTCTAAAGGGCTTACGGGCACGGGAAACGCAGTGCTAAAGCAGGAAGGGGGTGTCTCCATTCCGGGAACAACCGCTGACTTGAGGAGTCTCTGGCAGGTAGACGGCAACTGGGGCAACCAGAGCGCCGTGGCGGAGGTGGCTTCCTTCTCCGGCAACTCAAACAAAAACGGCGACAACATTGCCCCAGGGCAAAAACCATACACTATTCAGTTGGGAGGAAGCGGCCCCCAGAAGAACGATATCACCAACACCTACCTTCACTCAAGGGACGTGAGTGGTGCCACCTGGCTTTTCTTCGGGGCGGAGACACGGTCCACAAACGGTAACAGCTACCTGGACTTTGAGTACAACCAGAACGGTGTCGAGATAGTGGGAAGCCAACTGGTAGGCAAGGCCAATGATCCAGCCAATAACATCATAAACGGCCGTACGGTAAATGACTTTCTCCTGGTGGTCAACTACACCGGTGGCGGCAACAGGCCGGTAGTCGGGGTGCGCAAGTGGCTTGCATCCGGAACCTGGTCAGCGGAACTTCCCGTATCAAGCCTCGGAGCCTATGTAACGACCAACACGGGAAGCATAGACCCGGTGGCCCCCAACAGAGCATTTACGGGCGAGGGTGCCTACGCCAACACGGTGATGGCGCTTCAGTTTGTGGAGGGCGGCATTAACATCAGTGCAATTCCGGATTTAGCGGACCTGGACAGGTGCAACCCGCTGGCAACGGTAACCGTCAAGACCCGCTCCTCCAGCTCTTACACAGCTGAGCTAAAGGACCTGGATATCCTCAACTTCCAGCTGGTTCCGGGTGCAACCATATCCGACCTTTCCCCTGTGACGGCATGCCCTGGAGGAAGTGCTGTCTTCAGTACAACTGTTAGCGGAGACGGTGCCTCTGCGGGGAACGTGGTGTGGTATAAAGGCACGAGCACCACGCCACTAGCTGATGACAACACCAAGTACGACATCGTGGTATCCGGCAGCACCAGCACGCTGACCATCAACAGCCTGGTGGCAGGTGACGCCGGCGCATACAGAGCCAAGCTCACCAATGCTACCTGCGGAAACCCGGAGAAGTCGCAGACACTGACGGTGAACCCGGCCCCGACAGCCAACGCCGGTGCTGACCCCGCCGCCCAGTGCCTGATTGCTGCAGGCAATACCTTCTCGCTCAGCGGCAGCGGCTCCAACGGCACTGCTCTCTGGACGGTGAAAACCAACGCCTCCAACCTGACTGTTGCCATCACAAATGAAACGTCCTATACCCCGACAGTGACTGTGAGCGGTGGAAGTGGTACCGTCACCCTTTTGCTGACCGTGACCAGCGGGTTCACCCCTTCCTGTGGCACAGCCGAGGATGAGGTCAATGTGACGGTGAATCCAAACCCGACCATCAGCGATCCTGCCATCGGGGCTATCTGTGCCGGAACTACGAGTGCTTCCCTGACATACAGTGGCGTCGGCAATGGAGCGGACCAGTATAAAATCGTCTGGAGCTCCGCTGGCCTGACCAGCATGACGGAGTTTGCCTCACTGCCCGCTAGCCCCATCACCATCAACGGAACCGGTTCCCTGGCAGCGGCCACCTACAGCGGCACTATCTACGTGCGGAACAGCGCCACGCTCTGTGAGAGTGCCGGTGCGCCCCTCTCCCTTTTGGTGAATCCTAACCCGTCAGTCAACGCTGGCACTGACCCAGCTGCCCAATGCTTCATCGACGGCGGCAATACCTTCATGCCGGGCGGCAGCGGTTCTAACGGAACACCTGTATGGTCAGTCTTCAGCAATCCGAATAGTTTGACTGTTGACATCACCAACGGAACAACCTTCACTCCGACAGTAAAGGTGACTGGCGTCGGCACTGTAACTCTCCGCCTGACTGTCTCCAGCAACACTACCCCGTCCTGCGGTTCTGTCTATGATGATGTCAACGTGACGGTGAGCCCCAAACCTGGTCCTCCAGCTGTAAAATACAATGCACCAGCTTGTGATGAAGTAACGTTTAGTGTGGAAGTGCTGAGTCCCGAAATCGGTACTACGTATATTATCGTGAACTCTTCTGATGGGGGAAACAGAGCTGAGATAACCGCTGTTGAGGACGCAACAAGTCCAGGCTCAGCCGCCCCTGTCGTATTCACAGGCAGGGCTGCCGGCTCTGGCTACAGGGTGACTGCCCAGCTCGGCGACTGTGTCACAGAGGCAGAAGTCTGCGGAGACGCCGCTCCAACCCTTATAGAAACGCAGTCGTCTACCCAGTCGCTGCAGGGCGCCAGCCAGGAGAGCAAGCAGCTCACTGCCTACCCTGTTCCCTTCTACAATGACGCAACGGTTGAGTTTGCCTCAGAGCGTGACGGGAACTATGTTATAAACCTCTATGACATGAAGGGAAGCCTGATACGGGAGCTGAAGTCCGGCACAGCCAGGCAAGGCGAGGTGAACAAAATAGAAGTAGATGGCAGGAGCCTGCCGGAGGGAATGTACTTTGTCCGCTTTGTCAACGGTGCCGGGGCAAAGACAGTGAAGCTTCTTAAGAAGCAGTAAATAAGGACTGCTTAGATAAGGCAACAGGGTGTCGGGAGCAGAGCTCCTGGCATCCTGTCCTTTTTTAGGGGCAGGCAAGCAGGCTTACAGGTATTCCTGTGTTTCCATAACTTAACCAGCGGACTGATGCTCACTGCTGGGCCTCAAAACAGCGTTCCTGCCACACTTACACCTTCTATATCCCTTATTTGCGGCTTACTACTTAGTTGCAAACCCGCTGCACACTACTTTCCACTCCAGAAGCGCGGGCCTCTCTTTCTGCCGCCCCTGCACGACCGGCACCAGGGTGTAACCTATATTTTTTTATATTCGTATATTAGCATATATTAATTATAACTAAAACTCATCCTGACAACTATGGCGGTAGCTCTGACTTTGACTGGCCTCTTTTTACTGGTATGTACCCTGTGCAGTGTCCTTGTTCTGTTTCTTAGTAACAGTGAAGAGCCGGACAGAGGCTACGGCTGGGTACAGAAACCCGATGCCCCTGTTATGCGCATTGTCTCAGGGTGTGATGTGGAGAATACCCCCACGCACCTGCCTCAGCACATGACCATGGAGAAGGTGGCAACAGGCTCCTGAACCGGATGGCTACTGTGGCCGGGGTCTGAAAGGAAGCAGCATCACTGTTCCGTCAGAATAGGGCAGTTTCCTCTAAAGCGGTACCTACACCTACGCCAGCTCTGAAATGCCAGGCGGTTCCAGGTAAGGCTCCAAGCAGCTGCTCTCTTCAAACCAAGCGCACGGTGCCTGGGGTTTCAGGCCTACTCCCCCACTCTTTCCGAAACTGCCTCCTGCAGAAATAAATTATATTATCTATATATTAGGAGAATTGATTACTTTTGGCTGGCTCCTGTGGAAGTCCCCTTGGAGTCACTGAAAACCAACCGATTCAACTTAAAAACAGAGGGTGCAGACATGAAACTGACAAAGGTATTAA